>LJUC01000137.1 GCA_001303695.1 Phycisphaerae bacterium SM23_30 | reverse complement strand
GACAAACTCATCCGCCATCTCCGTCCAAAAACCCTCCGGATCGTCCAGCGACCGTCGATACATCTGCTGATACCTGGACCAATCAATATCCGTCTTGCCCTTGATAGTTACAGGTACATCATACGTGGGCACTATAGAAATTTCTTCGACTGCCATATTTAACTCCTAAAAATAAACAACACTAATGCGGTATTCTGGGGTGGTTAAGTATTATGTAAATGTTTTCCATAGCGTCCAGATACCTAATAAAGTTACCAAAATCCCGAGCACCATAGAGAGCCTCTTAGTTTTCATGATTTTGGTGGTGAAAGCGCCAAAAGGGGCGACAAATACAGAGCCCAGAAGTAAAGCCAATACCAGTTCCCACTGGAATAGCTCGGCCGAGAACATACTCGAGAAGAACTCCGATACGGGCATTTTTAGTACGGAGGTATCCATTTCCTGGATAACCCTGCCAATCAGATAGGTGAGAAACCCGACGGTGCAGATAGGAGCTTCGGCTAAGGTGGTGGCGGCAATGGCTCCTTTGTGTTCCTGGCCGGATATAATCTGACCAGAAGTCACCACCGGGCCGAAACCGCCCCCTGATAACGACTTGTTAAAAGCACTGAGTATTCCCAAGCCGATCATTTTCTTCCATGAAAAACTGTAGGTCCGATTGGCAAGAAGAATAATACCCATAATCAGAATCAAGACCCCGATATATGCTTTCAAATATATTTTAGGGATATGCAAAGCAATGCAGGCGGCCAGAATCGTGGCCACTATCCCTAAACTGGTCACGACGAAAACGATTTTTATATCTTTGGATCCTCTGCTGAAATCAGCATTCTCAAACTGATGGTGAAAGATAGCGGCGGTAAATCCCCCAAAAGCCTGGGAAATAAGAACCGCCGGTACCGCTATCAGGGGATCAAATCCCATGATCAAAAGAACCGGAGATAATATGGTTCCATACCCCATCCCCAGAGAGGAGTCAATGAATTCGCAAAAAAACGCCATGCCAAACAACAAAAGAAACAGGTTTACGGTAATTTCCATACTGAAGTTCCCAATAACTATTCCTGGAGAAAGTTAAACGTTAACTTTCTCATTTTTTGACAAAATCTAAGCTGCTGAAGCTGCCCATAAAAAGCATATGGACAACTCAATACACTCTTCTCGGTCTATTTCTTCTTCAAGCGGCTAAATACATTGCTTTAAGTTTGTTTTTTTCCTGTCTTTGCCTGCGGAGGCACGTGACTTCTCCCTTCTAATATCTGAGAATCCTTCTGGCCCACATCTTGAATGGCGTTTTCCACCGCCTCAGCCAGTTCATCCGGCGTAAAGGGCTTGTTAAGATAGGCGGATACTCCCAGTCGCGTCGCTTCTGCGGCACTGTCATCCGTGCCATATCCGGTAATAATTAGAACAGGCATGCTGCTGCGTTTCTCTCGCGTGCTGCGGACGATTTCCATACCATCCATATCAGGCAATTTCAGGTCGATTAGCGCACAATCAAAATAGCCCCGCATGGCGCGTTCGAGTCCCTCTTTTGCTGAAGCCGCCGTCTCCACATCATAGCCGCGCTCGTGGAAAATCCTTATGCAACTTTCTCGGACCGTCGGCTCATCATCGATAACTAAGATACGTCGACGATCAAGCTGAGCGTGTAAATCCTTGTAGGTCAATTCCTCTTTTTCCCGAGCTGAAGAGACAGGTATGGGCTGTTTGCTATCTATGGGTTCGACATCTTCATATCGACCCAACAAAACTGCGTTCCCCAACCAATCGATTTCCATCTCGTTTTCCCAACTGGAGAAAAGACCACTTCCCACAAACCATTTTGTCCTGTGTTCATGGCAGATAAACCAATGGTTGCAGCTTATATTCACATACCCGTCCGTCTTCCCGCACACCGGGCAATTACCAAATCGTTCCTCTCTGTATCGTGCCATATTTTTAATCTCCATCTCAAAGGTCACCCTGGAAAACACTTTTTTGCAAAATTTCTTTAAATAAAAGGCAAAAAAAGCATCACCACACTTTATATCAACTCCAAAACCTTTAACTCTTCCTGGCTTAGCCTATCGAATGGCGTGTTCCACAGCACTCACCAGCTTTTCCGGCTCAAAGGGCTTATGGATATAATCAGCCACGCCCAGCCGTTTTGCCTCTGCGGAGGTCTCGGCAGTGCCGTAACCGGTAATAATGAGAACAGCCATGTTTTGGCGTAATTCCCTTACGTTCCGGACGATTTCCATGCCGTCCATATCGGGCAATTTCAAATCGATTAGCGCGCAATCAAAATAGTCGCACATCGTACGTTCTAATCCCTCATTGGCCGAAGCCGCCGCCTGAACATAATAGCCCCCCCTGTTAAAAATCCTTATAGTGCTGGCCCGGACCAAAGGATCGTCGTCTATAATTAAAATTCTTCTTCGGTTAAGCACATTCTGTGGTTGCTTATTAGCCAGTTTCTTAAAACGCGGCATCTGCTTCCCCTTGTTCCGGTCAATGATTCCGATACGATTTTCGGCCGCCTTAAGACAATTTTCAGCAACATGTCGCAAAGCCGAAAAATCCAGGTTGTCAACCGCTTTTTGGAGTTGGTGTTTTAGGCTCTTTAAGTTTGCTGCCTCTCTTTCCTGAAAGGCGGAGGCAGGTATTTGCCGTTTGTTTGCTTTGGGATTTACATCCTTGTATTGTCCTAACAATACTGCGTTTCCCAGCCAGTCAACTTCGCGTTCCGACTGCCAATCAGCAAACAGGTTGCTGCCCACAAACCATTTCGTCTTGTGCTGATGACAAACAAACCAGTGATTGCAACTGATATTTACATATCCATCGGTATATCCACAGACAGGGCAGTTGCCATAACGGTCTTCCTGGTATCTGTTCTTATCTTCTCTTAACCTCACAATCATCAACTCCCTTCTTGGGATTACTTATAACTTTTCCAAGTATGCCTGACTTCAATTTTGCAGGAACCTCTGGTTTTAAAGGTAAGAGAAACGGGCCAACCGTGATTTCCATGCACTAAACTGCTTTTTTAATTTCTGAAAGTTGGTAATGTCGTTTTTTACTTATATGAATATTTGTTTGATGTCTTTCGCCCGGCGATGCTTCGTTTTTATTTTGCTCTGATAACAACCGCAGCCTTTCTCTCCAAGTACTCGGCGGTATGGGTTCTACATCCCGGTACTTATTCAACAAGGCGGCATTAGTCAGCCAATTGCTTTCTGGTTCAAACTGCCATCCGGAAAACAAACTGTTGCCCGCAAACCACTTGGTCTTATGCTGATGACAAACGAACCAAAAGTTACGACCTATATTCAAACAACCGTTCGTCTGGCCGCATACCGGACAATTGCCAAAATGATCTTCTCGATATCTCGACATATTTATCAACTCCTTTCCGGAGGCTAATTAAAAACCACAACTTCAAAATATACCCTCCCGGTCCCTAAACCAAGCGCGGCAAAAATACCACTAAGCTTTGCATTAAATAACCTTCTTAATTTTTATATTTTTATACGGATTCTCAAGGGCGGCAATGTTTGGCACGCCCTGTTTGCTGGTTACAGGTTGTACTTCTCGGTATTGCCCCAACAACACAGCGTTTCCCAGCCAGTCAACTTCCCGTTCCAATTGCCAATTGGAAAACAGGTTGCTGCCGACAAACCATTTGGTCTTATGCCGATGGCAAACAAACCAGTGATTACAGCATATATTTACTAAGCCGTCCGTATATCCGCATACGGGACAATTGCCATAACGCATTTCCTGGTATCTAGTCATTTCATTTTTGAATCTCATGACTATTACCTCCGATCTTTCTGTTATTTCCAATCATAACTATCTAAAACCAATCGTTGCTCTCTTTCCAAAATAGCAAGCAGCAATATTCATACCAAATACGATCATGAAACATTACATTTTTATTTTTTTACAAAAATCCTCTTTATTTAATACATATAAATGTTTTCTGATTTTCACCCCACAGCAATTTGCTAGAGAAACAAATAAACTGTATGTTCACAGCGTACATTTGTACATTGGAGATATACGTTCAAAGTTGCGAACACTTTACTCAACCTGACTTTTTCGGAGATTTTTCCAGAATGTCGAAAAAGCCTTCCGGGTAATTAAGTAGGTTTGCAGCGCTTACTATCGAGCGTAGCCTAAATTTGGCAATTACCTTTGGCGGCGCCATATCTGAATAAATCCCTAAAAATCGGTCGGATTGAGTAACAACTTTTTATATCCTAAAGCGACTGGTTAATAAACAACGGAAATATCCTATCCGCATATCCAAGTAACGATTCCACATCAGGATTATTCAGCAAAATCTATGCCGTAAATAGGCAACAGGCATAATGTAAAAATATATTTTTTCATAATTCCTTTCTTCATGACGAGATAGATTAGTAATTTCCAATTTTTTATCAATTTGACCGTTTTTTCGATATAGAATCGTATAATAATAATGTACATATGTATTTTATAAATATACATGTGTAGTGAAAATTTCTGAGAGCAGAAGAACCAGATAATTTTATAAGACATTTTATAATAAAGATTTATATGAAGCAGCTTGTTTTTGGTATATTTTTTGCATACAGTATCAAATATGAGTAAATTGTATGGTTCAAAAATATATGAACGGGAGATGAATCAATGACCCTTAGAGGCCGTATCCTGGTGTGTCTGATTTCTGTCGTGGCCATTTCGGGCGGCATTTCCACGTTTATCGGAGGTTATCTGCTTCAAAGACACCTCGGCCAAGAAGCCCGTAACCGGGTGCGGCAGGACTTAAACGCGGCCCACGTGTTCTACGGGCAGCGACTGGCGGCAATGGAAAACGCACTTAGTTATACAAGCCTTGGGGAACGATTTTCTCAATCGGTCACAGAAAAAGACTTAGACTATCTATCGCCGCGACTGAACAGGATTTACGATAGTGCAAAACTTGATATATTGTTGGCTGCGGATCCCGCGGGACACGTAATATACAGGGCACATAATCCTAACCTCTTCGGTGATTCAGTCGCGTATGATAAGCTGGTCAGTATGGTCTTAAAGGGCGAAGAAGTCGTATCGGGAACGCAACTGGTACCAGTTGAAAAACTCAAGAAGGAAGCCTCATTGCTGGTGGAAAGGGCAGGTATTCAGATAATTGCTACGCCAAAAGCACGGCCCTCCCATAGAACTCGATTAACCGAGGGCATGATGCTCTGCTCAGCGGCAGCCGTGCGCAGGCCCGATGGCGAACTGGCCGGAGTTTTATGGGGGGGGATACTTCTCAATCAAAACTATGAACTGGTCGATCAAGTCAGGAATACGGTTTTCCATGATGAACAATATCGAGGCAGGGACCTGGGGACGGCAACGGTTTTTCAAGATGATGTACGCATATCCACGAACGTTTTACGGGAAGATAAATCGCGGGCCATTGGGTCCCGGGTCAGCGCGGAGGTATATGAACACGTGCTGGAGCAAGGAAAAACCTGGGTGGATCGAGCCTGGGTGGTCAATGATTGGTATATCTCCGCCTACGAACCGATCTATGATATAGATCACCAGCCGATAGGGATGCTCTATGTGGGAGTTTTGGAAGGGAAATTCCGCGATGTGACGCTGCGTACGCTTACCATTTTTGGTTTAATAACACTGACAGGTTTGCTGATAGCCGCGGTAGTGGCCTGGAAACTGGCCAACAGCATCTCACGACCCATTAGTAGTCTCGCCTCTGCTTCTTCGGTCATTGCCCAAGGTGATTTTTCTCAAACACTGCCGGTCAGCTCCACCGACGAAATCGGCTCTTTGACCCAAAGTTTCAACGTCATGGCCCAATCGCTTAAAGAGCGCGATGAGCGTCTTAAGGAACTAACGCAACTGCAACTATCGCGTTCGGAACATTTAGCTTCCATCGGCCGCCTGGCAGCGGGTGTTGCTCATGAAATAAACAATCCCCTCACCGGTATCCTGACTTTCGCCCACATGCTCCATAAAAATGTTCCGGAAAATTCTCAGGAAAGAAAAGACGCCGAGACGATCATTGCCGCCACTACGCGCTGCAGCGAGATTGTTAGGGGGCTCCTTAATTTTTCTCGACAAAATGAACCCCAAAAAAAGATTTCAGGTCTGAACAATGTTTTGGAGCAAGCTATAAATCTTATAAGAAATCAAGCCAACATCAACCACATAAATATTATTGAGAAGCTGGATTCCACGTTACCTCAATTATTGCTTGATCCCAATCAAATCCAGGAAGTGGCGGTAAACCTGATGGTTAATGCCATAGACGCTATGCCGGATGGAGGAAACCTAACCATCCGTACGCGTACTTTTGATGATCATAATTTTAAATGGGCGGAATTTGAAATATCCGATACGGGGGGGGGGATTTCGTCCGAAAACCTTGCTCGTATCTTTGATCCCTTTTTTACGACGAAAAGGGAAGGAAAAGGTACGGGATTGGGTTTGGCGGTGAGCTATGGAATTGTCACCAAGCACGGCGGCCAGATCAACGTCGCAAGCGAAGTAAACCAGGGAACCACCGTTACGGTCCGGCTGCCAGTGACCCTGAAGGAAAAAAACAATGAACAAAAAAACTCGAATTCTGGTAATTGATGATGATCCCATAGTGCAGCAAAGCTGTGAGCGGATACTTGATCAAGCCTACGACGTTCGATTAGCTGAGAACGGACAAGAAGGACTATCATTGATCGCTGCGGAATATTTTCATCTGATCTTATTAGATCTGAAGCTTCCTGATATGAACGGGGTTGACATCCTGCGCCAGGCGCCCGATCACTTCCCGGATATACCGGTTATCATTATCACCGGGTACCCAAGTATTAAAAGCGCTGTGGAAGCCATAAAAATTGGAGCATTCGATTATATTACCAAACCTTTTGCGCCGGATGTTTTGGAGGCAACCGTAGAAAAAGCCCTCCGCCGACTATCGGGCCATGCAGGATGCTTTGCTAGATCGTTATCATGTTACCCGCCTTGTGGGCGAAAGCCCCCCCATGAAACAGGTTTTTTCTCATATAGCGCAAAGCGCCAAGACCGACAGCACCGTGCTTATCACCGGAGAAAGCGGTACGGGTAAAGAGTTGGTAGCCCGGGCTATTCATTACACCGGTTTGCGAAAAGAGGCGCGTTTTGTGGCGGTGGATTGCGGGGCCATCGCCCCCAGTTTAATCGCCAGCGAACTTTTCGGACACGTGAAGGGCGCCTTCACGGGCGCCACCGCCGATCACCAGGGACTCATACAGGCTGCCTACGGCGGCACCCTTTTCCTCGATGAAATAAGCAACCTGCCCTTGGATTTACAGGCCACTTTACTTCGGGTGATCGAAAATCGAGAGGTGCGCCCGGTGGGTGCTTCCGAATCGGTTAAGATAGATGTCCGGTTTATTGCCGCTACCAATGAGGATCTAAAAATCCTTGTCAGTCAAAACAAATTTAGAGAAGACCTTTTCTACCGCCTGAACGTTTTTCCCATACATATTGCTCCTCTCCGAGAACGCCAAGAGGATATTCCCATCCTTGCCCGGCAGCTTTTAGCTATGTTCGCCGCAAGCATGCACAAGCGCATCGAAGATTTTACTCCGGAGGCAATGAACATTTTGATGCAATATGATTGGCCCGGAAATGTTCGGGAATTATCCAATGTTATTGAAAGGCTTGTCATACTGTGTAATGAAAGCCGCTTGGGACAAGCACACCTCAGTGAATCAATGACAATCTCAACCCCGTTATCATCGGTTCCCGAAACTGTGACGGAACTCAACGATGCGAAAAAAGAAATTCGCGAGCAAGCAGTAACCGACATCGAGAAAGCCTTCCTTTTGGAAGCTTTACGTCGAAATGATTATAACGTGAGCAGAGCCGCAAAACAAACAGGCATGCAGCGGACAAATTTCCAGGCTCTGCTCAAAAAACACAACCTTCGGATAAAAGATATTGCCGCCAATCGTAAATTACATGACTAAGTCTTGCGCGCCTGATTTGCTTGATTAACTTATATGAATGTGGGCGAAATTTTGTTAGATGGCCAGTCGTGTTTTTGAGCGGATTTGATATAGAAAAAGAAAATAGGTAGATATTTTTAACGTTGAAGTCACTATTATCCCCGAAAAGCATTGCGGTAATTGGCGCCTCCCGAAGACCGCAAAAAGTAGGCCATGAGATCGTAGCCAATCTTATTAAAGGCGGTTATGAGGGGGTGATTGTCCCGATAAATCCATTAGCGGATGAAGTATTGGGTTTAAAATGTTATCCTGATTTGAAGCAATTTAAGGGGAAGATCGATCTAAGCGTGATTGCAGTGCCAACCAAAGGTGTCCTCGCGGCGGCCGAGAGTTCCGCGGCCGCCGGCGCGGAAGCCATCATCGTCATAACGGCGGGTTTCCGAGAAGTTGGCGCCGAGGGAACGGATCTGGAGGAAAAATTGGCCCAATACTGCAAATCAAAGGGCGTGCGACTGATGGGGCCAAACTGCCTGGGATTGATCAATTCCCATTATAAAATGAATGCTTCTTTTGCTTCCAAGATGCCCAAACCCGGAAATATATCGGTCTTTACCCAATCGGGCGCCTTGGCAACGGCGATTCTGGACTGGTCCGCCGCGAGCCACTTGGGCTTAGGCAAGCTAATCAGCATTGGCAACAAAGCGGATCTCAACGAAAATGATTTTTTAACGGCCTTAGCCGCAGATGATCAGACTCAAGTTATAGTAGGCTATCTGGAGAGCATTGTTTGCGGCGATGAGTTTATTAAAAGAGCGGAATTGGCGGCCAGTCAAAAGCCGGTTATGATTCTCAAAACCGGCACCACCGCCGCCGGCAGCAAAGCCGCTTCCTCCCATACCGGCAGCCTGGCAGGCGCGGATATCGCTTACGGAGCCGCATTCAAGCGCTCCGGGGTAATTCGCGCCGAAACCTTTGAAGAATTATTTGATTATGCCATGGCCTTTTCCATGCAGCCTTTGCCCAAGGGCAATCGGGTGGCGATTATCACCAATGCCGGCGGACCGGGAATCATGGCCGTCGATGCCGTGGAGAACCTGGGTCTGCGTGCAGCGGTTTTAAGTGACGCTAACGCTCCCGCCTTGAAAGGTAAACTGCCGGCCGCCGCCAGTGTGGGCAATCCCATCGATGTTTTAGGTGATGCACCTCCGGACCGTTATGTAACCGCGGTTAATGCCGCACAGAATGATAGCGCCGTTGATGCCATTATTGTGATTCTGGCGCCTCAGGCCATAACCAAGCCGGCGGAAACCGCCAAAGCCATCGCAGGTTGTTTGCGTCATGAAAAACCGGTACTGGCCAGCTTTATGGGGGGAGAAGACGTGATGCCGGGTCGCGATGAACTGGTGGCCGCCAATCTACCGAATTATCCTTCACCGGAACGAGCAGTGGCCGCTCTTAAGGCTATGTGTGATTATGTGGCCTGGCGTAGTCGCCCCCCTCGAGTAGTGACTCGATTTCCCGTTAATCGACGTCGAGTTGAACGAATCATTACCCGGCACCAACGGAATGGCATCTATAACATAGGCGAAGCTAAGGCTAAGGAAATTCTCCGTGCTTATAATTTTAAGGTGCCGACCGGCCGTTTAGCAATGACGGTAGAAGACGCTGTCGAAGCATCCGATGAAATCGGATATCCCGTTGCCATGAAAATTGCTTCACCTGATATTTTGCATAAGTCTGATATCGGCGGCGTAAAACTTAACCTGGAAAGCGCCGAAGCGGTGCGGGACGCATTCGAGCTCATGATGCTGCGTATAGGACAAAAAAGGCCTGAGGCGCGCCTGGAGGGAGTCTATGTGGAAGAGATGTGCCCCCGCGGCCGAGAAGTAATTATCGGCATGACTCGTGATCAGCAGTTTGGCCCGATGTTGATGTTCGGCCTGGGAGGCATTTTTGTCGAAGTTATGAAAGATGTGGCGTTTCACCTGGCGCCGATAACGGCCAAGGAGGCCATGCAGATGTTGGAAGGGACCCGCTCCTTTGCCCTGCTCAAGGGAGTACGGGGCCAAAGCGGCGTTAATCTGGCGGGCATCGGCAACAGTTTGCAGCGCTTAAGCCAGCTGGTAACCGATTTTCCGCAGATAATAGAGATGGACATTAATCCCCTTATTGTTGGCCCGGTAGGCGCCGAACCGGTGGCCGCCGATGCCCGAATCACGCTTAGAAAAATTGCTCAATATCAAATAGCACAAAGCCGGCCCATATAAATGTAGCATAAGGGCCGGCCGATAATTTTGGAATATTTCTCAAATGATCGAAAACCATAAAAAAGTAAGTCTTGATCCTCACTGGCGGGAAAAATACAAAGACATTATTGCTACTCCGGATCAAGCTGTCAGACAAATAAAGCCCGGAAACCGGGTATTTATCGGCACCGGTTGTGCGCAACCGCTCAAGCTGGTGCAGGCCCTGGCAGACAGATCGGCAAACCTGGCGGACATTGAAGTCGTTCATTTATTAACCTTTGGGGAAGCGCCTTATGCCAAAAAACAATACGCAGATATCTTTCGGGTCAACAGTCTATTTATTGCGGCCAACGTAAGAGACGTAATACAGCAAGGTTATGGTGACTATACCCCCATTTTCCTCTCGGATATACCCCGCTTGTTCAGTTCCGGCCAACTGCCTCTTGACGTGGCGCTTATTCAAGTCGGCCCCCCTGACACGCGCGGCATGTGCTCTCTGGGAGTTTCCGTGGATATTGTCAAATGTGGCGCCGAAAATGCCAGCCTTGTTATTGCCGAAGTGAATCCCCAGATGCCCAGGACCCTCGGCGACAGCTTTGTGCACCTCAGTGATATGGATATCCTGGTGGAGGTCAACGAACCCCTGCCGGAAGTGAAACCGCAGGTGCCCACGGAAGTTACGCGTCAAATCGGAGAATATGTGGCCTCTTTGGTGGAGGATGGATCCACTTTGGAGTTAGGTATCGGTCGCATACCCCAGGCGGTTCTGGAGTTTCTTAAAAATAAACGCGATCTCGGCATCCACACGGAAATGTTTACCGATTCCATCATTGACGTGATTGAAGCCGGAGCAATCACGGGTGCTTACAAAACAATTGACCGAGGTAAAATTGTGGCTAGCTTTTGCCTGGGAACCCGTAAATTGTATGATTATATCGATAATAATCCTTTATTTTCTTTTCGCCCCACGGAATATGTCAATAACCCTTTTATAATCAGTAAGCTCCCTAAAATGGTGGCGATTAATGTGGCTCTGGAAGTGGACCTGACGGGGCAGGTCTGTGCCGATTCGCTGGGAACAAACTTCTTCTCCGGTATCGGCGGGCAGGTGGACTTTAATCGCGGCGCCTCCCGTTCTGCGCAAGGCAAAGCGATTATTGCCTTGCCCTCTACCGCCCGCAACGGGGAAATATCTCGGATTCAGACCCGGCTCAGTTCCGGAGCCGGGGTGGTAACTACCCGGGGGGATGTACATTATGTCGTTACGGAATACGGAATAGCATATCTACACGGAAAAAGCATCCAGGAACGCGCCTTGGCCTTAATCAGCATTGCCCATCCCCGGTTTCGGGAAAAACTCATGAAAGAAGCCATCGAAGCCAAATTTGTCTCCGAAGAACATAAAGACGTCGAGGGAAAAATCTATGTAGGCCCGCCGGAGTTTTCCACCCATTTGTTGCTCAACGACGGCACCCTGATAAAATTCCGCCCCATCCATCCCACTGATGAATCACGGATGAAGGACTTGTTTTATGATCTGACTCAACAAACAATTTATTATCGCTTTATGAAACAAATGAACCGTATCCCGCGTAAACAGATCCGGGAGTTTATATATGTAGATCACCGTAACGAGGTAGCTATCGTAGGAACCCTTCCCGAGGCCTACGGAGAAGATATTATCGCTATTGGGCGCTACTATTTAGATCGGAAGACCAACCAAGCCGAGGTGGCCTTTACCGTGAAGGATCAGTGGCAAAACCGAGGCATCGGAACTTACCTGATGAATTTATTGATTACTATCGCCAAACGTAACGGAATAAGCGGTTTCACCGCCGAGGTGCTTCAGGAAAATAAAGCCATGCAGAGGGTATTTCATAAAAGCGAATGCCAGGTTAAGAGCCGCTTAAATGAGGGGGTTTACAGCTTCGAACTCGCCTTTTATTAGGTCGAAAAAACCAACGGCCCAAGCTTTCAAATCGATCGTCAAGCGTTACGAGGATAATCCGTTGAGGATTTTTTGCGGATTGAGGTTGTTTTTTTCAATGTCCTTGAAGTAGTTGACGGTGCTGACCTTCATTTCCACAACGGCGGCGGCGTCGCAGACGATAATGCCTTTGGGATGTAGCTGCAGGCAGGAAACCGTCCACATGTGATTGACGCCGGCTTCGACGGCCTGCTGCAGGGCGCGGGCCTTGTTATGGCCGTTGACGATAATCATCACCTCTTTGGCGTCCATGACGGTGCCGACACCGACGGTCAGGGCGGTCTTGGGGACCTTGCTGATATCATTGTCAAAAAAACGCGAATTGGCGATAATGGTGTCCTGGGTGAGGGTTTTCAGCCGCGTGCGGCTGACCAGAGATGAGCCCGGTTCATTAAAAGCGATATGGCCGTCAGGCCCGATGCCGCCCACGAAAAGATCGACGCCGCCGTAACTTTTAATTTTTGACTCGTAATCCTCGCATTCTTTTTGCAGATCGGGGGCGTTGCCGTTGAGGATATTAACATTTTCTTCGGGGATATCGATGTGACTGAAGAAATTATTCCACATGAAAGAGTGATAACTTTCCGGGTGATCTTCAGAAAGATTAACATACTCGTCCATGTTGAAGGTGACGACATGAGAGAAACTTACTTTATTTGCTTTATGAAGGTTAATAAGTTCGGCGTACATACCCATCGGCGAAGAGCCGGTGGGCAGGCCCAGAACGTAAGGTTTTCTCTCGGCAGGTCGGAAATCGTTGATGCTGCGGGCCACATAAGCGGCGGCCCATCGACTGACAAGGTCATAATCGGGTTGAATGATGATACGCATTTTATATCCTCGACCGTATTGTGTTAAACCAATTTTTGTAGTTTTTCAATAAGCTCGGCGGCGGTATCCTTCTTCTGGGTCAGGCGCTGCTGCAGTTCAGCGATAAAACTGTTGTCCTGAGCCGAGCCCCGAATGGCCCTAAAATCGGCATCTCTTTCGGCGCCCGTCCCGTCCACGCCGAAGCCGATGCGGGCGGTGACCCCGAATTCCTTGCGGGCGTCACTGCACCGGATATTGTCCAGTTTTTCGACGGCGGAAATCCATCTCTGGATGACGGCAATGACATCGCTGGCGGTGAATTGCGCGATTGGTTTGTTATAATCTTGTTCCAGAATGTGAGCTGCCCAGGCCCATTCATAAATCTGGAATTGTTCGTAGATTTCCCGCAGCCGCACATGGACCTGATCCAAGGAATCCGTCAAACCGCGGCTGATTTCGGCCAATAGAACGTTAATGGCCTCTTCCGCCGTTATCATTCCCGCCAGGTCCAACCAGCGTCCGCGGCCCACCTCCGTTTCGACGGCAAAAAAAGTATGAAGATCCTGCATGTCGCTGAAATTGCTCTGGCGGAGACGATTCACCATGGTATTACCCAGGTAGCGATCAATTCCCATTTGGTAAAAATTAATGCCGTTTTCTAAAGAGGAGCGTTTGATTTTGACACCGTTATAATAGTAGTTCTGACAGGTTAAACCGGAAGTTTCTTTGAGCTGTTGCAGTAGTTTCTGACCGTTGATCATCTTCTGGACAGTGTAAGGGGTCAGTAAATTGAATGTTATCAGGTCTAATTTGTGAGGGTCCTGACGGTGGTCGCGCTTGGGCCATTTTTGAGAGTCCCTGACGGTGCCGACGCTGCGCAGGTTGACCCCCGGGACCAGGAGGCTTTCATCCTGAGATTCGATTAGATAGGAAAAGGGCAGATCGGAGGTGTCGGAGTTACTGTAGTGCCGGCCCATGACCAGTGTAAAGGCGCCGACCTTGGCCGGCCAGAGCATATAAGAATCGGAGGTAGTTTTGGAGCCTCGTTCCACGATCCCCTGGTGAACGGGACCGAGTTTATACATGTGGTTGGATTGGTTGGAGCCGCTGCCGGCGTTTAGAAAGGAGTAAAGCCCGGCGATTAGCAGTGTTGATTTGTGATGGGTAACCGTATAGGGACCGGCGAAAACAGAACAGGCTTCCCCGTGATAACCGCCGCAGTTGGCAAAAAAGGCGGAGTTTTCCGCCGAATACTGTTTGGCCAGCTCGGTCCCCTGACCGACAAAGCAACGGCTGATGATCGAGTTATCGCTGACCTTGGCCCCGGAACAGAGAATAAAATCATGGGCGATGACATTAGTGCCGACAAAAGAGGGATCTTCCGGGCAACTGTTGATCGTGCCGTTATCAAGCCGGCTGGCGCCGTCGAGAACGGCATAAGGACCAACTTTGATGTTTTTGAAGGTGCCGCAATTTATTATTCTTACGCCGGTGGCAATCAGGCCCATGGTTGAGGTTACGGAAGCAACGTATTTGACGATCATTTTTTTAAGCCGGTCGATGAGTTTCTGGTCATGTCGGTAAAGAGCCAGAATATAGGCGATCTGGGAAGTGAGCTGATCGTAGATGGGTATTTCTCTGCCGCCGACTTCATTAATAACGGCGATTTCCGTACCGTTGCCGAAGGATGATTCACCCTCGACGGCCAGTAAGGCCACGTGGTCTATCACGACGTCGTCTTTAATATGATAATTAGCGATGTAGTTTTCGACGTTATTGATGTAAACGTTGTTGCCGATGCGACAGTTGTGAATAGTGGCGTTACTGATGCCCGCCTCTCTCTCGATGCCGCCGAACAGAGACACCTTCTTATCCAGCCGGCCGATGGAAACAGAACCGGTAAAATGGGTGTTCTTGAGGCGGGATGGATCAAATCCTTCCGCCACGCGGACCAGGATCCAATCTTCGGCAGTACAGCCCTGGCCCGCAAGTTTGGCAATTTGATCATCGGTAAGGGCCTGATAATCTTTATCTTGATTCATAATTTGACCCTTTATTAAAAGATCGTTAAGAACATTAGCCGTAGTAGATTCCTCATATGCCTGGTGAACGCAAATACCTTATCCTTCTATCGTCACACAGTCATATATTATTAAGCAATTTTATCAATTGAAAGGAGGAACCGCTAAAGGGCCATCCGGAGCCGCCTCCTGTGGGGCCATAATGACCCGATACTCGGCATAATATGCCGATCCGAGCCGGCCAGAGGCGGTACAAAGCGGAACTTTTAAGCAATCGGCGCCAGGGGTCAATTTCTGTAAATCCTTTGAAATAAATACTTTATGTTAAATACATTCCGCCTCCCCCCTAAATATCGATTGAGCTTGTTTAACCAATAAACGAAATTTTTCTATAAATTTGACTGTAGAAAAATAAAGCCTACAATTCTAGTATGCATTACTATTGACAATCAGACAAATAAGGAATATAAAGAAAGACTGACAGGCAAGAAAAAATCGTAATTGGAGAATGTATAACCCTGCCTTGAGCACCAAAATAGTGCCCCGCCGCAAAACACCTCAGGTTCATTTCCGAACTCAAAATCGCCCCTTTTAAATGGAGAAATATTAATGAAAAGTCGCCCCAGATTAATGCAATGTATTGTGATAACAATGGTTATTGCCTTTACCGGGATCCTGTTCACTATTGGTGGCGCCGGTGCCGTTCAAGATAAAGTTTCCACCTCGACGGATTGGCCCCATTGGCGAGGGCCCCAGCACAATGGTATTTCTACTGAGACCGGTTGGCTGGGCGGTTGGACCGACGGTCAGGCAAAAATAATTTGGAAACAATCGATAGGAACAGGTTTTTCGTCGATGGCGGTCAGCCGGGGCCGGATCTATACGATGGGCAACACCGCAAAAAATCGCAGCGATCGAAACCCAAAAGATGTGGTTTACTGCCTGGATGCCGATACCGGAAACGTGATCTGGACTCATCAATACCCTTGTGATTTAGGCGCCCGCAGCTATAAGGGCGGCACCCACGCCACCCCTACCGTCGAAGGGGATGCGGTATATACCTTCAGTAAGCAGGGCCATGCTTTTTGTCTCGATGCCGCTACGGGTAAAGTAAAATGGTCCAGGGACGTTCAAAAGGAGTTGGATCTCGAGCCGCCCACCTGGGGTTTCTCCGGCTCGGCCAGAATAGTTGGTAATTTTCTGTTTCTAAACGCGGGCGGCGGGGCCCTTGCCCTGAATAAGAATAACGGCGAGGTGATCTGGAAAAGCCAAAGCGCAGGCGCCGCCTACTCGACGCCTCAACCCTTCAGTGCCGGTGGTAGCAAAGGGCTGGCCTTTTTTACGGCCGAGAGCATGAAAGCCGTCGAGATTGAAACCGGAAAACTATTATGGCTTATACCCTGGAAAACCTCTTATGATGCACCTGCGGCGGATCCGATCTTTTCCGGCGATAAGGTATTTATCTCGTCCGGCTGGAACCGGGGCGGCGGCCTGTTTAAGATTAGCGGCAGTGAATGCACCAAGATCTGGGAAAACAAATTAATGTGCAATCAGAACAATAGCAGCGTGCTGTGGGAAGGATATCTATATGGTTTTAGCGGCAACCAGGGAGGCCGGGGGATCTTACGGTGTCTCGACTTCAATACCGGTCAAATGAAATGGGAAGCAAAAGGTATGGGCACCGGTTCTCTCATGATGGCCGACGGAAAGCTCATCATTCTCAGTGAAGACGGCGAGTTAGTCATTGCCGAGGCCTCGCCGAAAGGTTTTAAGGCACTAAAAAGGTCCCGCATCCTTAATGGTACGTGCTGGACGGTGCCGGTGCTTTCCGGCGGGCGGATATATGCCCGCTGCGCCGAGGGCGACCTGGTATGCGTGGACGTCAAAGGAAATTAACGTAGAAATAATGTAAAAGAGAGAAACGGTGGAGAAAAACCCAAAGATTTTATATTGTCACTGTGCGTATGCGCAGGTGATGCCGGAGCCGACCAGAGACGCCGTATTAAAAGCGCTGCAGGAATCAGGAGCAGCTTATGAAGCGGTGGCTGATCTATGTGAATTGTCGGCGCGGCGTGATCCGCGGCTGAAACATTGGGCGGCGACCGGGGCGCTCAAGATTGCCGCCTGTTTTCCCCGAACCGTCAAGTGGCTTTTTCATACAGGACGGGCGAGACTTCCCGATGATTCCGAGATAATGAATATGCGAACCCAAAAGCCCGATGAGGTTATTAAGACGTTGCTGGCTGATGGGCCGGCAAGGCCGGGTGAAGTTGTCCCGGATGCGACAGCCGAAGATAAGCCGTGGGAAAAAGTCGGCGATTGGGTTCCGTGGTTTCCGGTCATTGATTATGAACGCTGCACCAACTGTAAACAGTGCCTCAATTTCTGCTTATTTGGGGTATTCGCCCGGGGTGAAGATGATAAAGTCGAGGTCACAAATCCCGCTAATTGCAAACTCAACTGCCCGGCCTGCGCCCGGGTATGCCCCAAAGTGGCGATAATTTTTCCTAAATATGCCCAAAGCCCCATCAACGGCGACAAAGTCCGGGAATCGGATATAAAACAGGAAAAAGCAGGCGTGGAAATTTCATCCGTTCTGAAAGATGATATTTACACGGCCTTGCGCA
>LJUC01000009.1 GCA_001303695.1 Phycisphaerae bacterium SM23_30 | reverse complement strand
ACCCGGACCTTTTGGCCCCGACGGCATGATCCGCGGCGTAAAATCGGGCGCTGCCGCCGGTTTTTGTTCGGCATAGGCTTGCGCAATTTCATTCGAGCCAAGAGCATGATCGTAAATCTTGATCTCATCTATAATACCATCGAAGGAATACCACGCCGGCAGAGTGGCAAAGGCCCGAACCGGATGGGAGGGTTCTCGCTTTTCGTGATTCATGCCGATCAACAGGTCTGTATCCAACGCCACCTTAAACGTCCCTTTGAAAGATAGCGAACCGGCTTCTTTTCCATTTAAATATAAAGTAATGCCTCTATCTTTCTGAAAAATCCCTACCGCGTGAACCCATTCCTGCAGGCCGATCGCATAGTCTTGGGATTTGCAGATCCGCCATTTGCCGTCCACCGCTATCTGAAGAGTCAATTCCCCGCGAGGACCCACCCCGAAGTAGTAACCCGCCGTTGCTGATTCATTCGAAATATCTTCCGGCCAGCAAATCCGATCTTGAGCTGAATTCAAACTCACCGTACTTTCCTGGCTGACAATCGGACTCCAGTTCCAGGGATAGGCGCCTATAGCTACCCAGGCTTCAATAGTAAAAGCTTGCGACACCTGGGGGGCCTCCGCTGCTTTTCGCCTGAGACAGGTAGTGTAACCGTCGAACTTCAGCGCCCCGCCGGAAGAACCCGCTACATATTTATAATTTCCGCTTATCGCATCATTGATCTTGGAAATATTATCCAGGGCCCTATCGGCAGCCTGATCAAATGTCCACCAGGCGATGGGCTGATCGTCAAGGGCGGGTACTATGGAAGTTAAAAATAAAGTAATCAACGTGACTTTTGTTAGGATATGATGACCACGCATTTTGTTTCTCCCAGGTATAGCCCTATATGAGCAACTTTTATTTATCGTCTAACCTGTTTAATCCGAGATTTCCCAGATAAACAAATCCAAACACATTTCTTCCACTATTAATCATGATACTAATAAATTTGTATAGCTTATACAATTCATTTCGGCATGATTTCAGTACGATAAGCTGTAGGTGGCCATCTCTAAACCATATATCTCACTCTTTTAAAGACTTATGACCGTCTTCCTGATACCCCGGAGCGAGCCTTAACCACTCCCCTTGGTGTTACAGAAGCTTAGATAATATTTGCCGGCCGGCGAGCTTTTCCATGAGACGTGTTTTACTTCTTGTTCGGCACTGAACTCGACGGCCTCAGCGCCGGAAGTCTGCCGCAGCTCGGCTGGCTGAAGAATCACCGGTCCCAGCAGGCCCGAGGGAACCAGCGGGCTATCCTTTGTGTGTTGCCCCCGCAAATTGGTACGGGTTATACGTTCTTCTTCGGGAAGGAACTGGTCGCCTACAAGTCGGTTATTCCAGACATTCGTGACTTTGACTTCGAGTTTGTGGGGACCTTTGCTTAGCCGGTGTGCCGGGACTTTTACACCGAAGGGATATGTCCAGGCAGTTCCGAGGTATTGCCCGTCTATACTGACTTGGCCCACTGCGCATACTTTACCCAGATCCAGCCAGAAATCCTCGGCAGCGGATTTGGGCATTTCAAACTGAATTGAGTAGGCAGCAGTGCCGGAAAAATACTTGATGCCGGGCTCTTCCGAACTTGTCCAGTCAATCAGTTCATTCCATTCAACGGATTCGGGCGCCAACCTACCGGGCTGGAACTTCACCGTCCATTTTCCTTTGATCGGAATCTTTTCAACGGATATGTTTCCTACGAAATCGCTGATTTTATTCGGTGCTTGTCCATCTCGGCGGAATACGACGAAGACCGAGCCGATCGCCGGAAGCTCCAGCTCAATGTTGCAGGAGTTGTCAGGCTGGCGGCTTACAGCATTTGCCAAATATATTTCACCGGAAACGGGATCCCAAATTTCCGGTCTTCCCTCAGCATCACGGAATCGGCAGAGCAGTGACTTGGCTTCCTTTGCGCCGTTGCAGACAAAATAAATGTCGGCATTATCAGTGCGGCGGTGAATATAATCAACTCGATCCGGCCCTTCTTGTGAACCGCCTTTCAGCACAGTAAAGTCGGGATTTACACCCATTTTTGTTAGCGCCTGGCGCGATGTCATATTCACGTAAACTGTGCCCATGCCAAAGTTCAAACTGCGGGGAACAGTAACTTCAGTCGGTTTTTCAGCTCCCCAGAGTTCTACGCCGATTCTTGCCACCTTCCGGTCTGCTGCAGGATAATCGGTGAGAGAATTAGTGCGCACCGGCTGAACCGACCCAACTATGGCTGCGCCCTGTTTGATCAGCTCACGGATTTTTTGCAATACTTCGAGGTTAATATGATCGTGTTTGGGCAGGACCATCACTCTGTATCTCATATCACCCACGACCAGCTGCCCGGTTTCGGGATCGACTTTCATGCGATTGATGATTGATTTTGCATCAATGTAATCGTAGTCGTAGCCGTTGCCCAGTGGCCGAAAATCCACTGTCACGGGACGTCCGCAGTGGAGGCATTTATCCAAAGTGTAGCGGGGTTTGATATTCGGATCAATCCGGCGGGAAGGCACGAGGTTTGGCGCTTGGTCGCCGTAGTAAAAACAAACATCTGCGACAAAATCACCCTGCTGCATCATATAGGAACAGCATCCCATGTATTGGAGCATTGGACCGGATTGCTTCCACCATGTATTATTGGCGTTGAAATGCTCACCGGCGTGGTAAACGTATCCGGGCAGTCCCGCTTTCGGAGGATTGTGGGTGAAAGTATGGAAAGTCAGGCGATTCAGGCCTGCACAAAGGGCGACATCAAAGAGTTGCTTGTAGTGCAAAGGACCGTCCAGCCAATGGCGCCAACCAGTGAAGGACTCCGCATCGACGAAGCGGCGTCCATAGAGGTGAGCAGCGCTGGCTGCCTCTTTGGTCACCCAGAAACGCTTGCCATTCCAGAATTCGCCTCTCGGAATATCGGCCTGGCCCAGCGCCCAGATCGGATCGACCCGCGGAAAACCGCCATGACCGGCCTCGGCGCAGAGTTGCATGCCGTGACGATTCAGCACTTCACGGCTTACGCGGAAATGTCGTTCGACCACCAACTCGCCCACAGTTTTGCGATAGTCGGCCAGGAAACGGGTTTGCACATCCATATCATTCAGCGTCCATCCCTCAAGCAGCGGCAAGTATTTATTAGGATCATAGCCATGCCGTTTTCTAAACTCGTCGACAAAATCCTCGGTCCAGTCGTTTGCGGCATGGACCTCATAGCTGTCATGGCTCATGATTTTCAAGATTTTGTGTTCCGGGTCAACTTCTCCGAGCTTGTTGATCATGTACAGCATATGTCTTTCGGTCGCTTCGGCGCTGAGATGGTCGATAATCAGACCGTCAGAGTTGGGGCTGGGAACAACCAGGCCCTGATTGGTACCGCGGCAGACGAAGCGCAGGATTGTCCAGTTTCCTTCGGGGGCGTCCCATTGCAGGCGGCCCTTGTCGTTCATTTTGTTGGTCAAGTCTATCACGAGATCAAGCGAGGCGAGTTTTTTCTCCCCAGACTGAGGAAGTGCGAGCACTGAGATGTCGCGGTAGTAGGTTTCATGATCGCAGGGCAGGTCAAGCACGGTATCGATTTTTTTCGGTCCGACTATATCCAGCGATCTGCTTGCGAGCCGCTTGCTCCCGTCTGACTTCTTGACCCAGGCACCCCCGGCGTTCCAACTGCTTGCGGCGTTCATGTTAAGTTCAAGCCCAAGTCTCCCGGCTTCGGTTATAGCATGCTGAATGGACCTTAAGGATTCTTCGCCCAGAAAAGCTGGACCGGCAGGGATGAATTTGTCGCCTTGCCCGTATGCACCGATGTCCCAGATCTCAAATCCCCGAATGCCGAGCGACTTGGCCTCTTCCATTTCGCGGGTCATCTGTCCGTGATCCACCGTGCCGTTCAGCTAGCACCAGAGTACCCCCGGCCTTGCTTCCAGAGGAGGATTTGCAAATGCCTCCGGTGAAATTGCATCGCCTGCTTTAGCACCGAAACTCTGAGCCAGAATAGTATTATTAAATAGCAAAATAAAAACTACCACTGGAAATATTGTTACAAACATCTTCATGATAAATGTCCTTTATCATAACGGTTTGTTTCACCTGCTCACCCTATCATTTTTTGGGAAACCTGATCAAACCTTTAGCCTTAATGATGACTCGTAACAAAGCTGATCTCTGTATTTATTCCAGGCAATGAAACTTAAAAATGCTGTTAATGAATATTTATGCCATTTACAAGTTCGATTATACCAAATGATAAGGTCTTGGTCACAAATTTGGACGTGGAGACCTATAAAATTATCATAATAGCCTCCTATATCAGGTCAATCCGAGCCGAAGTTACTATAGCACCTATAAATTTCAGGGTAAAATTGGCCACTTTTCGGGATTTTTCAAATTTTGTCGAAATCGTAAGTTATTATATACCAAAGACATATCAATTCGTCATTTTGGCTTTTAGAAGTACGCCGGATTGAAGTGCCAGCTTTTTCTGTTTGTTGCCTGTTACCACCTATCATGCTGTCGATCCGTTTATTGCAGCTAGAGTTCATCTAAGCTGCATCCCCGGGGTCTGACTTTTAATAGAGAGGCCAATATTTTAAAACTGTTATTATGCTGGCAGCAATTGGCATAGGCAAATTCGAATTTTCCGGGTTGAGTCATGATCTGCAAAAGGTAGCCATATAATTTTCCGGACAGTGAGTGATCAGATAGAGTATTTCCTTTTGTTTATCCTTTTCGCTCATCAGGTCGATCTCATCGAGAACAAATAGGGGGGACATACTGCATGCTTGCATAACCAATTTTATAACAATGACTTGCATTATCCGCAGCTTTAAATTATTATTACAACCTGATTGCCCATTTGCACATGGTTAACGTAAAACGCAAAATGGCGTTGATTGTTTTCAGGTATCACTTAATATTACGGCTGGAATGATTTTATTCATCAATTGGTTTAATTCTTTATAACGGTCACCATAATATGAGGAGCCGGTTATGAAATCTATTGATCGTCGGGAATTTATCAAAGGTATGGGTTGGACAACGGCGGGATTGGCATTGTCGGGGTGTGGCGGGGTGTTTAGGAAACCAGCGGCTAAGTATCCGAAGCCTAATGTGTTGTTTATATCGCTGGACGATATGAATGACTGGATCGAGCCGTTGGGGGGACACCCGCAGGCACAGACGCCGAACCTGGTGCGGCTGGCGAAGGAAGGGGTTAACTTTACGCATACCTACTGCGCCTCGGCGTCGTGTTTGCCTTCACGGACGGCCCTGCTGACAGGAAGGCATTGTTTTCAAACAGGAGTTTACAGTAATTATCAATATTGGCGGAAGGTGCTGCCGGAGGCGGTGACGCTGCCGCAATATTTCAGGCAACATGGATACTGGGCGGGCGGGGCGGGCAAAATATTTCACAATGATCAACCGGATCCGGAGTCGTGGGATGATTATTTCCCGTCAAAAACCAAGCACATGCCCGGTTATTTATATCCCAAACGGGGCCAGACGGTAAACATGCCAAAGTTTGAGAATATGTACGGGGATTTCGACTGGTCGCCGATTGACATCTCTGACGAAGAAACTGGTGATTTTAAGTCTGTGCAATGGGTGATGAATCAATTGCAGCGAGAACATGAACAACCGTTCTTTTTGGCGTGCGGGATCTATCGGCCTCACTTGCCGTGGTATGTGCCGCAGAAATATTTTGACATGTTTCCCTTGGAATCGGTGGAGTTGCCCAAGGTTATTTTTAACGATCTGGACGATGTTCCCGAGCGAGGTCGGGATATCGCCTATCGATCCGGAAACTATCACAAACATGTGATTGAGGCTGATCAGTGGCGGTCGGCGGTGCAGGGGTATCTGGCGTCGATTGCCTACTCGGACGCCATGCTGGGTAGATTGCTGGATGCCTTAGCGAACAGCCAATATGCCGACAATACGATCGTGGTGGTGTGGTCGGATCATGGGTGGCAACTGGGGGAGAAGGAGCACTGGCGGAAATTCGCCATGTGGGAGAATGTAGCTCGATGCGTGATGATGATGAAAGTACCGGAGGGAGTGGCCGGTTTGCCGGTGGGATCGAAGACGGGCGGGCGTTGTGAGCGGATTACTTCATTACTTGATATTTTTCCCACGTTGGTGGAGTTGTGCCAATTATCTCCTAAAGCTGATTTGTACGGTCACAGTTTAGTGCCCTTGCTGAAAAATCCAAAAGCAGCCTGGGATTTTTCGGCGATTACGACTTACGACTTCAACGAATTTTCCATACGAACCGAAAACTTCAGATATATTCATTATATCGATGACAGCGAAGAGCTTTATGATCACCGCAGGGACCCGGAGGAATGGTATAACCTAGCGTCGGATCCGAAATATCAGGCGATTAAAGCCCGGATGGCGCGTTATATGCCGACCGATCCGTCTCCGGTGGTCGATACGAATTATCCCTTAGCGCCGCATCACATTCCCCCTCTAAAATCAAAAGAAGAATACTTAAAACTGAAAAAGATAAAACATCATGAGTAATGCATAAGTTTAAATTTGGAAACCATTGGGTGAAACTAAAATAAAAGGAATAATCATGTCTGAAAAGTCAAGCCGGCGAGATTTTCTAAAGACTATGGGACTGGCTTCTGTTTCCGCTGCCGCCTTGTCCGGTTGTACGGGAATAAAAAAGCTTTCAAATAGATCTAAAGTATCTAAGCCTAATGTTGTTTTTATTTTGGCGGATGATATGGGTTGGGGTGATGTTGAAGCCTATAATCCTGAATCGTTGATTCCTACCCCAAACATTAACCGTCTGGCCGAGGAAGGTTTACGTTTTACCGATGCTCACTCCTGCGGGGCTTTATGTTCTCCCACTCGTTATGGGATTATGACGGGACGATTTTACTGGAGGAGCCACAAGAAGCATTCACTGGTTATGCCGTATGATCCTCCGGTCATTCCAACGGAACGACTGACTTGGGGGCGACTTATGCAAGAGTGCGGATATGGGATCGCATTTGTAGGCAAATGGCATTTGGGATTGTGGTATCGATCCAAGAAGCTGCCGGGATACCAACGTCAATTTACCATGAATGAAGATGAGATTGATTTTACTAAAACTGTCGCAGGCGGCCCCTGTGATCTGGGCTTCGATTATTTCTTTGGAACTGCCGGTTGCTCCACCAGTGATGCACCCTATTGTTTTATCGAGAACGACTCCTGGGTTGGAATACCGTCGGTTCAATCTTCTGAGGAGTTGCACAAATTGCCCGGTTTTTATCCGGGTTTAATGGCATCTGATTGGGATCTGGAACAAGTGGATGTCAAATTAGCCGAAAAAGCGGTCGGTTTTATCAACAACCATAGAAATAAGAATCCAATTAAGCCATTTTTTCTTTATTATGCATTGTCAGCCCCCCATATTCCCTGGGTCAATCCAGAATTCATTCGCGGCGCCAGTAAGGAAGGTCCACGGGGCGATATGAACGCGCTGGTGGATTGGTGTGTTGGTGAAATCCGCCAAGTATTAGAAGATCAGGGTATTTTGGATGATACGATTTTAATTTTTACCAGTGATAACGGCCCCCGTCGAGGCGCCAATGGTCACAAATCAGCAGGTCCTTTTCGGGGTTATAAAAATTCGGCGTATGAAGGAGGGCATCGGGTGCCGTTTATTATTCGTTGGCCGGGAAAGATAGAGGCCGGAGAGCGTTGCGATACCCCTATCAGTTTGACCGATATGATGGCCACTTTTGCCGACTACCTGTATCATCCCCTACCTGATAATGCAGCCGAAGATAGCATAAATATTTTGCCCACTTTTTTCGATGACGACACTCTGCCGCTACAACGTCCGGCATTGATCGCCGATACTGGCGGCCATGCTTCCGAAATCGGTGACTTTTCTATCCGGCAGGGAAAATGGAAACTCATCGAAAAAAATCTGAAAACATCCGGTTCGCCAAAAACAGCGAATTATGAACTCTATAATATGGAAAAGGATCCCTATGAAACCAAAAACCTGGCTGATGTTCACCCGAAAATTATTGATCAAATGATAAGCCTTTTACAGGTTTGCAAGCAAACTGGTTTGAGGTTTATGAATCATTAGGCACATTTTCTTAAACTCTTGAGCGGATCGGGCGGTTGAGAGCCGATCCGGTCTGATGACCAGACCTGTTGAAATCGAATTTGCGATTATGGTATTATTTACAATGTCGCGTGCAGGAGTACGTATTATGACGTTAAATGGGAAATGCTAACCAGTTCAAAACGTTTGTGTGTAGGTACTGATATCTTTGATTACCTGTGTGCAGGTACAGGAAGTCGGCGACTTAACCATCGATCGCATCTTTTCCCAGCGGAAGTTTGCCATGAAGTCGGCGGGTTCTCTGCGTTGGTTTCCAGAACCATCTTGGCGCAGAACTGACGGATTCGAGGTCCACCGATATATGGGAACTCTTTTTCGATACGGTACACCAGGGCGTTTTCCAGTGTTCTGTCCAATAAAGGCTGTAATCCTTCTATTCAATCAGCATTTTTAAAAACTCATTATAATTGATAAATTTATTCTGAAGGTCGAAGTACAATGGTAGCCGGTTTGGTTGATTGAAGTTTAATCCAGACGATTAAATTGGAAGTCTCAACCATATCCCGATGCCCCTGCCGGAAATTCTTGCCCTGTTTTATCTTCTGGCCGTCGATTTCTAATTCCGCGTCGCTGTATCCCCAATTTTTAATGACCACTGGAATATTATAAATGGGTGAATCTTCACTAGCGGTAAATTCGCATTCCAGAATCATGGCGCCATCGGAATTCTCACAAGTTAATTGATAAGCCCTTTCACTGCGGTCGTAACCCTGGCTGGAAAATCCCTGACTTTTAAGTTTCAGTTCAGGCGCCCGGGCCCAACTTCTGGCTACCACGGTTAGTTCGTCTATGGTCATGTCCGTCATACCATACAGGCCGTTCCACCAGGAGCGGCCGTCTTTTTCATGCACCGGCGGTGAGGATATGGGAAACCCCAGAAAATGCGTGGGACGATCGGCGGCCTGAACGGTCCGGCCGTCACATAACATTTGCCCCACCGGCCAATGGTTGCAGGCCCCGGGTACATCCAGACCCCGGGGACCTAAACGGCGGTCATTGACGTAATTCATCCTGTTACCCGGCTCAAATATAATAAAAGGCTTGTTTTGGGCCTTAAAATTGTACATCTGAATGGTGAGATTATCCGGGAATTTTTTCTTACTGGCTTTTGGGTCTTTCACAAACGAAAGCATTTGGTTTTGGCCTTCAAGGTTGCCCACCCAGGCAAAATCTCTATTGATAACATCACTTTGCAGTTGGCCGGGATGCGTAAAGGGCAGAGATTCCTGAAACTGCCGGGGTCTGCCCAGCGTTCCGGTTTTCCAGGTGGGCTTTCGGACAGCCATTGCGTCCGGGTAGATATAATAATATTCATCCACCCAACAGCCTCTGCCGGTCTTTTCATCTTCCCGCCAGAGGTTATTACTCGAGCTGGTTAGTGCATAGCGCCAATGCACCACGGCGCGGGCGTCGTGACTTTCTATCACGCGAACATGGGAATACCGGCAGCGATAATCCTGCATGTGCTCGAAGCACCCTTCGGCGTCATTAATTCCGTGATCCCAGGCTTCGACGCTTTGATCGGCCATCCACTGGCCTTTTTCGGATACCCAGGCGGGAGAAAATCGACTGCCCCGCCAAAATACCATTCGCGCCGCCGTCGTGTCGAATCGCACCAGTACATCCGGATCCGCATCGACTGCCCAAAGATTATCCCATTCGGGGTAATATTCAAGCTTGCAATAATAGGCCCCGAACCTTCCCGGTCCATTGGGCCCCGACGGCATCAATCGAGGCGGCAGTTCAGGGGCGGCGGTTGGTTTTTGCCCGGCGTAGGCGGTAAGTACCTCCTGATCGGTCAGGGCCCGATCGTAAATTTTTATTTCATCAACGATACCATCCAGCGAAAACCACCACGGCTTGGTTCCATGTTCACGGTGAATATTGGAAGGCTTGACTTTTTCATAATTAGCGCCAATTTTCAGTTCGCTGTCAAAAGCAAATTGCAGAGCACCTTTTACTTCGGTGGTCTGTACCTTTTGGCCGTTTACATAAACCGATAGTCCCCGGGTTGATTCATACGTGCCCGCCACATGTATCCATTTTCCCATCGGTACATCAAAGTCACCTGAAGTGCATATATGCCACTGACCATTAACCGCCAACTGCAGACTGACCTCACCTCGCGGACCTAACGCGAAATAATACCCCGCTTTTTGCTCCTGGTTCTGGCAGATAATCGGGCACCAGTTCCAGGGATAGGCCCCCTGGGCTACCCAAGCTTCCAGGGTGAATTCATTGGTCAATTTGGGAGCCTTTTCCGCTTCTCGATTTATACAGGTGGTATAGCCATCAAATCTAAGCGCCCTGCCGACTACTCCGCCAACCGGCGTGAATGTACCTTCGATGACATCTTCTATTTGCCCGGCTCTATCAAGAACGGTTTTTTGGACGTCTTGATCGAAATTCCACCATGCCACTAAACTGTCTGCTGCCCTGGCATCATTAGAGATAAACGAAAAAGTCACTGTTAAAATATTCACAACTATCAAATTTTTCATAGCTAACATCCTTTACAGTTACCGCTCGACAATATCTTCTATATCTAAAATGAAAACACTTCTTCCATGAGTACCGATCACCAGATCGTTTTCCCGCGGCTGGATGGCGATATCATGCACCGGCGTGGTGGGCAAATTATTACACAGCGAATGCCATTTCTTCCCTCTATCCAGAGAAATGTAAATCCCCAACTCCGTACCCACATATAATATATTCTTATCTCGGTGATCTTCTCGAATTATATTGACCGACTCCATAGGCAAGTTGGAGGCGATAGGTTCCCAGGTCTTGCCGAAATCCGATGACATATACAAATAAACGCTAAAATCATCATCGCGATAACCGGTCAGGGAAACATAAACCGTTCCGATCTCATGCTGAGACGCCACTACTCGACTGACCCATTTATCGGGTAATCCATTCTTAATCATAGTCCAATCCTGGCCGTCATTTTGGGTCACTTGCACATTACCGTCATCGGTGCCCACATATAAAAATCCCTCCTGCAGTGGTGATTCGGAAATAGTTGTAATAGTCCCATAGGGAACGTTACCCTGTTTTTCCGGTCCGGGCTCCGTCGTTAAATCACCGCTGATACACGTCCAACTGTCGCCTTGATCCTGTGACTTGAAAAGCTTATTAGCACCATAATAAAGTGTAGAAGGATTGTAATGGGAAATAAAGAACGGTGTCATCCAGTTACGACGTAAAGCAGTATCTCCTCTCTCCGCCCGTGGTCGAATCCCTTTGGTTTCCCCGGTCTTCATGTTTTTGCGTCTCAGATCACCGAATTGATGTTCATAATAGATGGTATTGGGATCGGTGGGATCAGGATAAGTAAAGTAAGAATCCCCGCCGCCCCAGCGATCAATATAAACGTGCTGCCAGGGATCTTCACCACCCTGGCTCAACTCATACGTACTCGGCCCGAAAAGAGCTGCATCATCCTGGGTGCCGCCGTAGATATTATAAGGCTCAGCCATATCCACTGAAATGGCATAGAATTCACCTATGGGTAGATTATTAATATGCAGCCAGCTTTGACAGCAATCTTCGGTCAGATAAAGTCCGCCGTCATTTCCCATCAGAATCCGGTCCGGATCCTCCGGATCGATCCACCATTCATGGGTATCCAGATGCAGCACCTGCGAACCATGGTGCAGCATGTGAGTAACCTCCCCTTCAATTTTCGTAAACGTCCGCCCGCCGTCCTGAGAAACAAAAGAATTAGAACCCGGCAGATAAACATCATTTTCATTATCCGGTGACACATTTATCAAGCAAAAATCATAGCCCGAGGATATGTTCTGTTGATTTACCTTGACAAAAGACTCTCCCCCATCCTCCGACTTGTAAACACCCCCCTCAGTTCCTGATGCCGCATGTCG
Source organism: Phycisphaerae bacterium SM23_30 (assembly GCA_001303695.1). Lineage (GTDB taxonomy): Bacteria > Planctomycetota > Phycisphaerae > Sedimentisphaerales > SM23-30 > SM23-30. The sequence continues at coordinate 20,469 of LJUC01000009.1, read as the reverse complement.
GGCATATACCACCTGTGGATTTGACGGCGCCACATCCAGGTCTATCCGTCCCACATTTTCACCAACCGGAAATCCGTTGGTTAACTTCTTCCAGTTCTTGCCCGCATCGGTGGTTTTATAAATGCCACTGCCCGGTCCGGTTGAGGTATGATTCCACGCTTTTCGGCTCCTCTGCCAGGTGGCGGCGTATAGGATTTTACTATCAGATGGGTCCATCACCAGGTCAATGGCGCCGGTCTTTTCATCAATGTAAAGACACCTTTGCCAGGTCTTGCCCCCGTCGTTAGTCTTAAATACCCCTCGCTCTTCGTTATAGGTATAAAGATGACCTATCACCGCTACATAGACGACGTCCGGATTATCCGGATTAATTATAACTTTGGCGATATGATGACTGTCATGCAGCCCCATATTCCGCCAGGTTTTGCCGGCATCGGTCGATTTGAATACCCCCGTGCCCGCAAAGGAACTGCGCGCCATCAAAACCTCACCCGTACCCACCCACACAATTTCGGGATTTGTTTTGGCAACAGCTATATCGCCGATAGTGAAAGTCGATTCATTTTCAAATATCGCCTGCCACGTTTTACCTTTATCGGTCGTCTTCCAGACATTCCCCGCCCCTACACCTACATAAATTGTATCCGGCTTGCCCGCTGGTACCGCAATCGCCTCGATCCTACCCCCCTGAAACCTCGGACCCGCTGCCCGCCACTGAAGATCCTTAAAAATTGATTCGTTCTTTAGCTTAACATGGTGATCCCAGGCCTTCATACGCTCCCTGGCAGTAGTGGGACTTTGGGAAATATCTGGCCGAATATCCTGAGATAAACCTATACAATTAAAAATAACTATACTCAACAAAACACAAATTAATAATCTATCCATAATCATCGCACAATCTCCAAAATACTTTTACCTGACTTGTTCTTGTCTATGGCAGTACACTGCTGTGCCGGCTGACGATAAGGATGTAGATACAAAGTAATACTTGCCGGATCCCAAAGTAAGCACCGCATCTTTTCCTTCAATTCTTAGGGCACGAATTCCTTGAGCCTGAGCGGCTGGTTTACGTTCCTTTGATCCTTCCAGGATCGCCTCTATGTCCTGAGAAGGAATATACAAAGTTGCAGTCGTGTTGACCGGAATCTGGATCTCAAGATGGATAGTATTATTTTGACGGGACCAATTAGAGACAATCAGCCCCCGTATGGATTTGTAAGAAGACTTCACCCATTGGAGATCCTCGATAAACTGAGGCCTGATAATAATTTGATCGAAACCAACGGCGGCCGGATGAGGCTGAATCCCACCGAGCCAATTATAAAACCATTGACTGACGGAGCCGAACATCGGATGGTTGTGCGAGAAAGTATTTTCACTTAATGCCCAGTGCTCCCACAAAGTAGTGGCGCCATTTTCAAGCATATAGCCCCAGCCAGGAAAAGTTTTTTGGTTTATGATATCATAGGCGACGTCGGCATAACCTTCCTGAGCGAGAACATCGAGCATAAACTTGGTGCCGAAGATACCAGTGGATAAATGTCCATCGTGTTTGTTGCGAATGTCGTTCAGGAGGTATTCCAGAGCTGCTTTTTTTTCCTCAGCAGGCGCCAAATCCAAATACAGAGCAAAAGACTGGCTGGCCTGGGTGCCGGGGGCAAAAATTCCAGCCCCTTTTGCTAAGAACCTTTCCAGGTAAGCATTTTTGATTTCTTCAGACAAATCCTGATACTTCCGGGCTTGTTGGTCGCGCCCTAAAATCTGGGCCATTTGGGAAAGCATCCGAGCGCTGAGGCAGTATAAAGGAGTGACCATGGATTGAGAGGGGGCTTTTTCCAGGCCTTCATGGTCGCTTAAGCCGCTTTTATTGATGTGGTCCGGATTTTGGCCGGCGACCAGATCGAACCATCGTTTCGAGGTTTCATATTGCTGCTCGATAATTCGTTTATCGCCGTAGAACTGGTAAAGCTGCAATTGATAATGCAGATGAGTCATGGCCCAGGCCACCCCGCAATATTGAATCCCCACATAGGGCGCCGTGTCTGTCAACATGCCATCGTTACGGGCGCTGTCATGGAAGTCCCAAACCGTTTTAGCGTAAAAGTTGGCCATATCAAAATTGAGAACAAACGAGCCGCTCGAGACAACCGGATCTCCGCCGTAACCAAAGCGTTCCCGATGCGGACAATCCGAATGAACGCTGAACAGGTTGCTGAGAAACGTCCATTCGCACATCGATTGAATCTCGTTAAACATATCGTTGGAGCAGGAAAATATCCCCACCGGCTCCACGGCGGAATTCAAACGCAAACCTTCGATCATATCCAGAGTGGGTTTTACGGGGAGCCCGGTTACTTCCACATAACGAAAGGCATGAAAAGTAAAACTTGGGGTATAGATTTCAGTACCGTTTCCTTTGGCAATGTAAGTGTCGCTTTGCCAGGCGACGGCCGGCGGCATCGGATCACCGACATTGATCAAATTACCCTGTTCATCGGTGGGCCTGCCCTTTATTTGCCCACAGACGCTGGTCAGAGGATTAAGGGTGCCGTCTTTATTGAGTAGTTCACCATAACGCAGGATAATTTTGGTGCCGGCAGGAACATTAAATTTGCAGCGGGCCCAGCCGCTAAAATTCTGTCCCATATCGAAAATATATATCTCGTCTTTGGGTTCGCTAATTTTTACCGGTCTCAATATTTTGGTCATTTTGATAGGCGGCAGAGGCTGAGCTTGCAGCTTGCCGACTGGTTCGGTGGCAAGTTTAGCATTTGACCAATTTTTATCGTTGAAGCCCGGGCGATCCCATCCAGATATTTCCTTGCGAGCGTCATAGACTTCACCCAGGTAGATGTTGTTGCGAAGTATGGGACCTGGCGCGACCTTCCAGTTTTGATCGCTTACGATCGATGTTTCCGAGCCATCCTCATAAATGATATTAAGTTGAGCGATGAATCGGGGACGACCAACGGTGAGGTGTTCGCGTAAATTCAACCTTCCCCACATTTTCATCGGTAAAGGATTGTACCAGCCATTACCTAATGTTACTCCGAGGCAATTGTCGTCATCATGGAGGTGATCAGTTACATCAAAAGTGCTGTAAAACACCCGTTTGGAATAGACTGTCCAGCCGGGATCCAACAGATGATCCCCCACACGCCGGCCGTTGAGATAAGCTTCATAATAGCCTAAACCGGTAATATACAACCGTGCCCGTCGCACTGGTTTGGATAGTTCAAATTCCCAGCGAAATAAGGGCGCCGGATCTTCCAGGTAAAAATCTTCATCCTTTTCGGGATTTTTTTTGCCGTCGTTGATCCATTGGGCAAGCCAGTCGTTTTCATCGAGCAGGGCCATCTCCCACCAGGCCGGGTCGCTCCAATCTGAAGCTCTATCATCTCTATCCCAAACTTGCACCTTCCAGGTATAACGTTGGCCGGAGTGGAGCGGTTTACCCTGGTAAACAATGTGAATCGTCTGGTTTGACTTGACCTTACCGGTGTCCCAGTAAATCACTTGGTTTTGCAGGATATTTTCATCGATACCCGATACCTGAATTCGATAGGCTGTTTGATTTTGATCGCGAAGATCCGATGCCAAATTCCAGCTCAACCGTGGTTTTTCGACGTCAATACCGAGCGGATTTGTCTGATACTCACATTGCAGATTAGTAGGTGTTATGGCACCGCTTTGGGCTAATATGGAAGGCGGGAAGGTTATGCATAAAACTAAAAGGGTTAATAAAAATCGATGAATCACGGCAGTATCCTCTTGGTTATTATTATCGCTTATAACACTGGTTAAGAATTTCACTGATATCATCCTGGCTGGGAATCCGGGGATTGTTCTTATAATCCGGCAACACCAAAGATGCTTTTGCGAGTTCAGGTAATTCGTCCTGAGGTACTTTCAGTGATTCCAAACTCAACCACAGGTTTATTTTCTTAAGAAATATTTCCATTTCCACACCCGCTTGGCGGGCTGCATGGTCGTCGGATACCTTTACCAGTTCAGGATTGAATAATCGGGCTAAAAAAGCGAAATGAGGGATGGCCGAAGGGCTGGTAAACCGTACAAATTCGGGGTAAGTAACGGCCAAGGATTGACCATGAGCAATATGGGGGAACAGGCCGCTCATAGCCATGCCTATCCCATGAGGCATAGTGACGCCGGCGTTGGCGATGCACAAACCGGCGAGGGTGTCGGCCCAGGCCAAGGCGGCGCGGGCATCACGATTTGATCCATCTTCTACCGCCAAAGGTAAATTTTTCACAATTAGTCTCAGGGCTTGTTCGGCAAGCAATGTAGTGTAAGGAGTGGCGTTGCAATGAATATAGCTTTCAAAGGCATGAGTAAAGGCATCAAAACCGGTGGCGGCGGTAATATGTTCAGGAACGGTCAGCATTAATTCGGGATCGATAATAGCAACTTTGGGGAAAATTACGGGATTATACAAAGCGGACTTGCATCTTTCAGCGGGATTTGTAACTACCCCCACCTGGGTTACGTGCGAGCCGGTGCCGGAGGTGGTGGTAACGGCAATAACGGGCAGGGTTTTCTCGGTAGGTGCCTGATCGCGGAAAAAAAGGTAATCCCAACAGGTGCCGGGGTGGGTAGCTTCGACGGCGATGGCTTTGGCGGCGTCCATCGAAGAGCCTCCCCCAAAACCCAAAATGACATCCGCCTGATGGGATCGGGCCATTTCCGCTCCGGCAGTGACACAATCAGTCGTCGGATTGGGTATAATACCGTCAAAATGCGCGGCCATTACACTAGTCGATTGCATACCTTGTTTTATTCTATCATATAATATGCTGCGCGAAGATCCAGTCGAGCCGGTTACCAACAGGCAGCGTTTGCCATACTTCGATACAGCTTCAGGGATTTCCCTGCAGCGCCCCCAGCCAAACCTGATATCCGTCGGCTGAAAATAATTAAAGTTCTGCATAATAGTCCTCTAAGAAATTTTTTTGCTTTAAATTAAAAATACTTTAGATGATCCGGTATATTTGGCGTAGCGCCGGTTTGGGTACACACATAGCCGGCGATGCGATTGGCATATTCGTTAATTTGATCGAGAGTTTTACCCCGCAGCAAGGCTAATGCCAACGTTGCCGAGAAAGCATCACCGGCGCCCACGGTATCTACCGTTTCAACAGAAAAACCCGGATGTTCCGAGCGTTCATTCTCGGTTAAGAGTAAGCTGCCTTGATCTCCCCGGGTTAAGGCGATTAAGCGTAAATCATAGCTCTCTAACATTTGCGTTAAGACATCAGGTTCCGATCCAGATAAATTCAAAAGCTCTGTTAATTTAATTAATTCTTCTTTATTCAACTTTAAAACATCCGACAATGCCAGCATTTGTTGAAACATGTCAACAGTATAATAGGATTGCCTAATATTGATATCAAATATTTTCAGGCATGACGTGTTTGTGTGTTGGAGGAACAGTCCGATAGTATCACGGGAAACAAGCGAACGTTGGGCCAGGCTGCCGAAACAAACCACCTGAGCCTGAGCCGCCAGATCGAACAAACCGTCATAGGCACTGATGAAATCCCACGCTACGTTTTCATTAATCGTGTAATCCGGCAGGCCTTTTTGATCAAGTTTCACCGAAACCGTTCCTGTAGGATGATCTGGGTCTATAGTAATGTATCCAGTATTTAGATTCATCCCTTTTAGTTGTTGGATGATCTCTTGACCTAGGACATCCGGGCCCACGGCGCTGACAGTAGTACCGACTCCTCCCAAGGCTTGAGCATGAAAGGCGAAATTTGCCGGTGCGCCGCCCAGCCGCCGCCCGCTAGGCAGCATATCCCAGAGCACTTCGCCGATTCCTATCATCCGGTATTTGTTGTCGGTTTGAGACATGAACCTTCAATATTTGTTAAAAAGTTATAGATCAATCATAACTTTCATCACCTTGTCGCCCTGTTGGTCAATAAACCGGTAAGCATCCAGATATTGCTCAAACGGAAAGTGCCGGGTGATGAGCGGTTCGGTGATGACTTTACCGGAAGCGATTAATTCAGCGGCTTCCAGGTAATCTTTATGCTTATACATCATGGTCCCGATCAGACTGATTTCATGTTCTCCGACCACGGCCATGTCAACACGGGGTTTTTCCTCAAACACCCCCACCACCACGATTGTGCCTCCTTTTTCAATATTTTCGATAGCACCGGTCAGGGTGTTTTGCGCTCCAGCCGCCTCAAAAGCCACCTGAAAACCTTCATCGCCGAACACCATTTGAACCGCATCTTTTAATTTTTCCTTATTAGCATTTGATGTATTTTCAATCCCGCACTGCCGGGCGATTTCCAGTCGGTAATCACTCAGGTCGGTGATGAGAATTTTATTAGCGCCGTGACTGCGGGTAACCTGGGCGATTAGATTTCCGATAGTGCCGGCGCCCAGCACCACCACATTTTTTCCCTTCAGATCTCCCTCTCGTGCAGTAGAATGAGCACCCACGGCGGTCGGTTCGATCAAAGCAGCCTGTTCTAGGGTGACGGAATCAGCGACAGGAACGATTCTGTCAATGGGTACAAGGAATGCTTCCTGAGCACAGCCTGGAGCCTGGAAACCCTGAACGCGTAAACTCTCACATACGTTGTAATCACCGCGCCGACACGGGCCGCACTCACCGCAGACCAACTGCGGCCGGGCGGTTGCCAGTGAACCGTTTTTAATTTTTTTTACGTTTTTTCCCACCTGCGCTACTATGCCGCAATATTCATGCCCCTGCACCACCGGATAAGAGGTAAAAGGATGTTTGCCGTGATACACATGAATATCGCTGCCGCAAATCCCAATATGTTTGATCTCCAATAAAATTTCATCCGGACCCGGCGCCGGAAGAGGGACATCCCGAAACTCAATTTTACCCGGTTCGGTCATAACAGCTTGTCGCATTTTTTAATTTTCCTAAAACCTATAATTAAAAAGTGAATTAACGCAAGAAAAAGTATAACACGCACATAATAATGAATAGTACTAAGGCCCAAATCCGCGGATTCTTCACCCCGGAAATTTTACTTTCTGTGAGGGCCTTTAAGGGATGATCCCAGCAGACATTTTCGAGTTTTTCTGAAGCGAGCGCCGGCGCCATCAAACTGGTTATTACGTATATTATGATGCACATAGCGCATAGTATCGGTCCGACCAGCATAAAGGGTATGCCAATCCCTTGAACAGGATCAGTCACCAGGCCGGCAAATCCTTCCCGAGGATTATCCAGCAGAGATTTACCAATGACCGGCATGTCCATCACAAAATATATTAAACCCACCGAACAGCCAATGGCGAAGGTTGCCAGGGCGGCTTTGTTAGTGCCGCGGCGCCAGAAAACACCTAGCAGAAAAACGGTTGTAACCGCCGGGGCAAAGATCATGGGGATTTTATTGATGGCCTCAAAAATGGTGCCGAACTGATCGCCCTGAGTGGACCAGAGCATAGCCAGAACCATCACCACACCGGCGCTGACTCTGCCGATAGAGACCTGCTTGGCATCGGTGATATCCGGCTTGATTCGTTTAATCACATCGACCGAGATCAAGGTGGCGCAACTGTTGAGAGCGGCAGCGATGGTGCTCATCAAGGCGGCTAATAGTCCCGCTGCCAGCAGACCTTTGATTCCCTGGGGCACCAAAATATTAATCATAGACGCCAGGGTTAAATTATAATCCAGTTGACCATTATCCAGCATGGGTAAGGTGATATATCCATTTTTATACATCAAATAGCCGATGACGCCCGGAAAAACCATTAAGAACACCGGTAGAATTTTAAGAAAGCCGGCAAATAACGGTCCCAACTGGGCGTGTTGCAGGCCTTTGGCGCCCAGCACCCGCTGGACGATCGTTTGATCGGAGCACCAATACCAGATACCCAGTACCGGATAACCCAGCAGAACTGCTAACCAGGAATATTCATTTAAAAATCCCTGTTCGTTTCTGATCGAATGAATCATACTCATCTGATCGGTTTTAAGTTGGGAGCTAAAATCGGAAATGTTTTCCACACCGCACTGGGGCAGGTAATTTATTCCCAATGCCGTTACCAGAACGGCTCCACCCAGTAGTAGAAATGTCTGAATGGTTTCGGTTACCACCACGGCTTTTAGACCACCCAGGATGGTATAAACCACTGTTACCGCGGAAATTATCAGAATCGACCACAAAACATTCACCCCCAAAAAACTTTCGAACAGTTTGGCCCCGGCAAATAAACTGATGCCGATATGAATCAAAAGTGCCCCAAAAATCGCCACAAACGCCAGGCAAGTTCGGGCGTGAGTACTGTAGCGTTTTTCCAGGTACTCCGGCAGGGTGGAGATGCGGCTCTTAAAATAAAAGGGAGCAAAAACCAGTCCTAAGATAATCAGGCAGAAAGACGCCATCCATTCAAAATTGCCCATCACCATCCCCACATCGGCCCCTGCTGCGGCTAAACCCACCAGGTGGATCGTCGAAATATTGGAGGCAAAAAGCGCCGCCCCGATGCTGAACCATCCCAGTGATTTGCCCGCCAGGAAATATTGCTGGCTGGTAGCATGTCGACGATAGCCGACCCATATTCCAATCAGCATAATCCCAATCAGGTAGGCGATGATTACCGTCAAGTCAAAAGTAGAGATGGCCATTTCCGCTAACATAATTTATTTCGTTCCTTTCAAATTATTTCCCGCTCTGTTTAAAGTGATTTTCACCGGTTTGGTAGATTCGTGTTTAATCCACACAATCAAAGCGGTGTCCTCCAGACCGGCGCGATGGCCCACGCGAAAGTTTTTGCCCTGATTGATTATGTTACCATTCAGTTTCAACACCGCTCCCCCATCTCCCCAGCCATTGATAACCAAGGCAATATTATAAATGGGATTAGCAGCACTGGCTACAATTTCGCAGGTTAAGTCACCGGGTTTGTTTTTATTGCTGGTGTCAAAAATGTAAGCCCGTTCGGCCGCTTCGTAACCAAGAAAGTTATAATCACCGGCTGCTACTTTAATTTCCGGGGGATTCGACCATGACCGTGCTAAAGGAACCAGACGCTCGGCACTTTCATTCGTCATACCCATCAATTGAATTTTTGTCATGGAAGTTTCTGTCTGGCGGTATGGGCCCCAGTAAATGTGCGTCAGCGAGGCATGGGATGCCAGGTCGTCGGCCATAGCGTAACGGCCGTCCGAGGGTTTCGGTGCTGTGGGCCAATGGTTCCACCAGGGAAACACGCACACATCACGACGAATTTCACCGGCATAAATATCAAATGAAGGATCATCTTGAGGCCGCACCAAAGTAAAGGTTTTATATTCGGATTGGGTATTTATTAATTGAATATTAGCTCCTTTCGGCTGGCGCGGTCTTCGGGTCGGAGTACGATCCGCCCAAGAATAGGTATAAGTCTCACCCTGTATGTTGGCCAGCGTCAGGGCCTCCAGATCCAACACCTCATCCGGCCGCTGTCCCGGACCCAAAACGACAATACTTTCGTGCCATTCGTGAGGCGCTGTCGGTTGAGCACTCTGCAAAGTAACTGCCCTCACGCCAATCATATCCCGATAGATGGTAAATACTTCGTCGGCCCAATCACCCCACCCGGTATTCTCATCGATCAAGGCAAAGTTATACCAGTTGTCCACCAGAGCATAACGCCAGTGAACCACCACCCGGGCGTCATTACTTTCGATAATCCGCACATGACTGTGTCGGCACTGTTTGTCGGACATCGGTTCGCAGCAGCCTTTATCGTTCCAGGTTTCTAAAAAACCATTGTCAAAGCAAATTCCATTCTCGGTGACCCAATGGGGCACATAACTGGTCCCCCGCCAGAAAACAAATCGGCACGCTGACTCGTCAAAACGTACAATCACGTCGGCATGGTCGGCCACTCGCCACGGCGCATCCCAACCTTCATAATATTTCAATGTGGTGTAGTAGGCACCGAATTTTCCCGGACCGGGCGGACCGAATGGCAAGGGCCGCAGGGGAAGATCAGGTTTTTCCGTCGGTTGAAATCGGGCGAACTCGGCGGCAATATCCCCGGAATCAAGACTTCGGTTAAACAACTTCAGCTCATCGATAATCCCATCGAAAAAAGTATATACATCCGCCGTAGCGTGAGGACGTATGGTCCCGTCCGGTTTTCTCATGATGCTGTGTTTTCCAATCAGCAGGTCTGATCCTTTAGCGGGGATAAATTCACCCTGGATTTTTTTTGAAGCAATTGTTTTTCCATCAGCATACAGGGTGATTTCGTCCCGACCGTTATAAATTCCCGCCAGGTGTGTCCACTTACGCAGGGGGATCATCTCGTCAGATTGAACCGCCTGCCATTCGCTACCGGCAAAGAGTTTAAATCCCACCCGGCCTCGAGCATTCACTCCTAAAAAGAAACCAGAATTCGACGGTTTACCCTGCATTACTATCGGGCACCAGTGAGTCGGATACGCACCCAGGGCAAACCAGCCCTCGACGCTGAACGCGCCTTTGATAGTCGGCGCTTCTTTACCCGGGCGTAGTACGTAACTGGTAAAACCATCCAGCTTGATAGCTTTACCTGATACACCATCTACGCTCCGGAAGTAGGTCCCTTTAATTACATCTCTTTGGCCCGATGCCTTATCAAAAACACTTTTGTCGGTGATTTGATCAAATTTCCACCAGGCAGCGGGATTTTCCTGAAAAGCGTAAGCAGCATTAACAGACAAAAGAGAAAACAACCAAATAACTGCCAAGTAAATATTTTTTTTCATTTTCAATTATCCTTGCTAATTTGAATTTCCAGTGTTATTTCCTGTCGGGCAGGCAGAGAGATGCTGCGCCTGTTTTTTTTATAGGCTGATCGGATAGAAACATTGCCTTTTTGTACTGAGATCTCTGTAATCTCTGTCGTCGTTTCAATTATGATAGACTGACTCTTTGTCGATAGAAGGCTTACCTGGATACGGTTTTGGTTCCAATGGAGACGTTTGATTTCGATCTGGCCACGGCAGAGCACTCCTTTGATAGTTCCGGTGGGCCAGGCCGCCGGCAGCGCCGGCAACAGTTGGATCCTGCCCGGCTCTGATGCTACCAGCATCTTGATAATTACTGACGGCATACCGCCACTGATGTCCATGTTGAACAGCGTTTTATGATTGTGCATGGATGCCAGGTTATTAAGCCAATAGCGATTAACCAGGTTGATCAGGCATTGGTAGGCCAGTTCATTTTCTCCCAGACTGGCAGCGGCTTGACCGATTTGAACCACTCCAAACGACATAAATCCGGAACGGTTATTCTTCCAATGTCGCTCTAGTTTGATTTCAATCACTCGCTTGAATGCTTCCTGAAGTTTAGGATCATTCACAATTTCTTCGGGCATACCGTCAAACAAGGCATAGAGATGTGAGGAGTGCCGATGACTGTGTCGATCTTCTAGTTTAGGTGTCAACCATTCTTTAATAGCACCATCTTCATTAATCATGTACTCCGGCATCTTTTCCAGCATCCCCTGCCAAACTGATATCTTATCTCGATTAACACCCAATTCTTTAGAAGCGGTTATTAGATTTCCCAATAATTCCTTTGCCGCAGCAACATCCATAGTGGCATTAAATGAACCCTGAGAATTCGTGTTGCCGGGCGTGTTTTCCGGAGATTGGGTCGGCGAGAATACATACTTACCATCCGGTCCTTCATATAAATAGTCTTCAAAAAACACCGCCGCTTTTTCCATAAACGGTAGGGCGTGTTCGACCAAAAATTCCTGGTCGCCGGTGTAGAGATAATAGTCATAGAAAAAATGTGCCGCCCACGCTGCTCCGCCCACCCAGAAAGCGCCGGCAAAGCTTGGGGCAAAGGCATTATTAAATCCGTGAGTCGACGACCGGGAAGGCAGAACCACTCCCCGAGCCCCAAAAATTCGTTGAGCATTTAACTCAAGATAGGGAACAATCGATTCAATATAGGAAGTGTAAGCTAACATTAATTCGGGTGTATTACCCATTAGCATACTGGCGATCGCTGAAGGTACATTACCGTTGTGGGTGTAATCGCTGGCCCAATCGGGGACATAGGTTCCCGCCCAGACACCCTGCAGGACGGGGGGAAGCTCTCCTGTGCAAGAAATAATGTTGTAGCGGCCTGCGTCGAATTCTTTTTCAATTAAAGCCTTGTTGAGCCGTTCATTACTCGTCTTAGCCAATAATTCTTCATTAGTAAGATTGTGATCCGGCCCACCACCCAGGTCCAATCTCATCCGGTTAAAAAGCTCCCCGTGCACGCGCGCATGTCGCCTGAGCAACCTTCCGTAATCGGCAGTTAATTCGGCTAGGGCATTTTTTGTTTCCTCGATTCGCGACCGATCCGGATCGTAAATCATCTTGATATCTATCAGGACCAGCACCTGATCCGTTCCGGTAACGACCAAAGTATCTTTTTGAGGAGTTGCTGTACCATTCTTCAGGATGACACGAGCCACTCCTTCTAGTCCGTGGATACTTCCGGGGTACGCCTGGGCAAAACTGTTTTTGAATATTAAGGCTGATTTTTCAGCTGTGATTTCCAAATCGGTGATGTTCCTCTCGAAAGTTCTACGTGAAGATTCTACTTTCCTGGAATCCAGTTTATCGCTGGGTTCCCTTGGTTTAAGTTTCAGCCGGCAATTCACCTCGCCCCTTCCCGGACCTCTTATCAAAAGCACTGCTACCCCATCTGCCCGGGAAACAAATAACTTACGCTCGAATACTCCACGACTGTCGGCCCAATGAACGGTAGCTTCACCGGTCTGAAAATCCATCGATCGCGTGTAATCGGAAATATCCGGTTCGGAGTCCATTTTAATACTTAAGTCAAAAGCCGGCACGAACGGATCAGGATACATAAAGCCGGATTGTTCAGACAGTTCAAAAGTCAATTCGGTCGCCTGCTTGTAGAGCCCTCGGTCGATAAGCCGGCGAATCTCAAACAAACGCGGTGCAGTATTGGGCGGCATCAACGGAGGCCCCTTCGGCAGGAACAATCGTTCATGGGTAAATATGATCGTCTCATCCAGAGGACGACTCAGCACGTTGGCGCCGATCGTGCCGTTACCCGAGATCAATCCCTGCTCCCAGGTTTCTGCGGGTTGAGAACTTATGAAACCTCGTTCGGGCACCCGCAGTTGCTCGGAGGCCGCCAAGAAATCAGCAGACATAACAAAAGTTAGTAAACCCATCACATAAAATAAATAAATGTAATTTTTCATGACAATTCGATACCTCCTGAAAATAAAAAACTGACAATATTATATTCTGCTACCTTTAGCATAATTATTTCCAATTCCAAGTCGGTCCTTCAACTTGGATTTCGGCCCAGATTCTTTTCATATCGGTGGTCATAGTTTGTAGGCACTGAGGTTCTTGTGTAGATAAGTCGATGTTTTGAGCTAGATTGTCACGGAGGTTGTACAGTTCAAATTTTTCAAGCCGTGTGGTTTTAACCCACTCCATGTGGGATTGTTGACGCTGTTTTGGGCTAAACCATCCAATGATCACATAATCGCCGTTGCGTAAGGCCATGTGAGGAATATAATAATATTCCAGTGGGAACATCCAGCATGCGGAAATTTTTCGACTGATCTTTTTACCAGTGAACGCCGGCACAAAACTGGCGCCATCAATGACTCGATCTGTGGGCAAAAAAGCGCCGGCTAATTCGCACAAAGAGGGTAGAAAATCCGTGCCATTAATTAATTCATCACAGGTGGTATTGGGTTTAATATGTTCTGGCCAGCGGGCGATACCGGGGATACGGTGGCCCCCCTCATAGGAGTATCGTTTCATGCCGCGGAGAGGTCCGGGAGTGCCGAAGCAGCGATCACGGATAGGATCAGTCCACCGTCCTCCCGATTCTTCAAGTGTAACCGGTGTTTCTGGTCCATTGTCACTGGTAAAGAAGACCAGGGTGTTGTCTTTATAGCCCATCTGGTCGATGGAATTTATCATATGTCCGAAGGCTTGGTCCAATTGGGTTACTGTACCGTAATAATATTTTTTCTGATCGGAAATATTACGTTCTGAGCGTTGAATCTGGCCGTAGGCAATGGTATTTTCAAGGCGATTGACCTTTTCGTTGTCATACATTTGAGCGTACTTTTCGGGCGGCTGGATGGGAGTATGTGGCTCATGGGAGCACACCAGCAAAAAAAACGGTTTATCTATATCGGGACGGTTCTTAAGCCAATCCAGAGCTTCACGGACAATGACGTCGCAATACCAACCTTCTACGGGTCCGACATCTTGGCCGTTGCGGATGAATTTTTCGGGATTTTGCGGCCCATCGAAAGCATTAACCTGAGTGGCGAACCAGTGATCAAAGCCATGATCGGCGGGATTAGGCTGGCCCAGCTTTGGGTTATTAATATTCGTCAGGTGCCATTTGCCGACGAAACAGGTGGTATAGCCCTGATTTTTCAGCAGTGACGCAATGGTGATTTCCTCGCGACGCAGATGAATATCACCACGGCCCAGAATCTGGTAAAAACCGATTCTAAAGGGAGTGCGACCAGTTAGTAATGAGGCCCGGGAGGGTGAGCAAACGGTGCCGGCGGCGTGACAATCCGTGAAACGCATTCCTTCGCGGGAGAAATTATCCAGATTTGATGTTTGGATTATGGGATTGCCATAGCACCCCAGATCACCGTAACCGAGATCATCCGCCAAAAAGATGATGAAATTGGGTGGTTTTTTGACCCCGGGCCGGGTGATGGTCTTGATACATCCCGGCAATGCCAGTGACGTCGCACCCCAAGCCAAAAAATGCAAAAAATCACGTCGCGAACTCGGCTTTTCCATAAAATTTTACCTGCTTTTTTGGAGTGGCATATTTATATGAACTACGCCAACATAAATCCTATGACAACCGTTTCACATACACATAATACGCTACCCGGGATTCACCCATGTCATTGGTAAACAAAGCCTGCAGGTGTGTCTTGCCTGCCCGCAGAGGAACCTGAAAGGAAACAGCGACGGCATCGGGGGGTATTGGCTGGCTGATGTCAACATCAGATATTATGAGTCGAGCTTCACTTGCTTCAATGGCTTTGCCCGAGGGAAAGAAGCTTTGAACATCCGGATGGCTTTTAACCGGGATAGCAGCACTGGTTATAGGCAGGTTCACCTCTGTCGGCCATCGGCGGAAGGCAAATTCATACCTGCCGTCCCGTTCGATTTCCACCGCCCAAAATCCTTTACCGACCGCGCCTCGCATTACTTGCAGCTGGGACCAGCTAGCACCTGAGCCATGAAGATCATGCTGAGTAAGGCATACCGGATTTTCACGGTCAGAGCCAATAATGATATCACAGTATTCATGAAATTGTTCGGATATATCCTCCCACCATTCTTCATAGGCTTGGATCAATTTTTCAACCACCCCTGGATACTCGCCGGCCCGGTCGGTTTTTTGGCCGGGATCATTTCTGATATCATATAATTCCTTGCCGACCATCCTCCACCGCTCGGTCAGTACGGCGTAATCCTTCCATTTACGCGGATTATCAATCCGTTGATTGTGTACAAAACAAGTGCGATCAGGCCAACTGGTTGAACGACTTAACAGCAGGGCGGCCAAACTGGTGCCGTCGAAATGAATCCCTCGGGATTCAGGAAGATTACACATCTCAATCAGCGTAGGAAGTATATCCATATGCGTGGTGAGCTTATCAACATCCCTTCCCCCCTGTAGTTCACCTTTGGGCCAACGTATGAAACAGGGTACCCGGTGCCCTCCTTCGTAAACACTAATTTTACGGCCTCGCATACCGGCATTAAAGCTGTTATTAAATTGCCGCCCCATTTCGCCGCCGTTGTCGGTCATAAAAATAAGTATCGTATCATCCTCCAGCTCCAGTTCTCTCAACTTATCACGAAGACGGGAAATATTATCATCGATATTAGTAATCATGCCATATAAGCGGGCGCGGTTCTCAGGTAAGTCTGCCTCCAGGTACGGTTGGCTATATTTACTAGGCACATTTAAAGGAAAGTGAGGCGTATTAGTGGCGAGATAACAAAAAAAAGGCTGATCCTTATTGCTTTCAATAAAACTCATGGCGCCGTCAAAAAAAACATCAGTACAATATCCTGAATATCTCTTGGGTTTGCCGTTATAGTAATAGGTGTCGTCAAAATAGTCATTGCCCCAGTAATCGGGGGCGTTGCCGCCGCCGCCGCCGCCATGTACCAGAGTTTCCTGGAAACCGCGGTCCTGAGGCCGAAACGGGTAGTTGTCTCCCAAGTGCCATTTGCCGAAAATTCCCGTGCGATATCCCCCGGCCTTAAAGACATCAGCCATTGTTACCTCTTGCTGACGCAACAGCGAACGCCCTCCAATAGTATGCCATACGCCAACCCGTGTGGAATAACGCCCCGTCAACAAAGCCGCACGGGTAGGCGAACAGCAGGGATCGACATGAAAATCAGTCAGACGCACACTTTGAGTGTATAATTCGTCCAGATATGGAGTTTTGATTTGCTGATTGCCATGACAGGCCAAATCGCCGTATCCCTGATCGTCAGTCAGTACCAATATAACATTGGGCTGCTTGGCCGCCTTTTCGTGCCCTGAAGTTAGGGATCTGGTTGCACAACCGGAAAAAACCAACGAGGCCGTGCCCACACCTACCGATTTGATAAAATCTCGACGGGTTTTCTTGGATGCGCTCATAACTGGATTCTCCATCATTTGGCTTTTCGGCACGATGAGAATAACACATCTAATTTGAAATTGCAACGGAAAGCAGAGTATTGATTACAATTCGCTGCTGACCCGTCATCACTCCGGTAAAGCGTAGAAAGTCCACCAGGTTCACTCTTCCAGGACAAGTATCCTGGACTCATATGGGACAGGATAGGCTGTGATCCACACTTCCGGCTTCAATTGTCCCAACTCGACCTTACGCCGCGTGTCCTCCGATTCGAACTGCATCACAACAGCTTCGATCTCCTTGCCGATCATTTCGTCAGTCACCGGGTAGAAATAGCTCAATCCAGCTTGTGCTCTATTATTGCCATATTCCCAAGGATTGGCCGGATACGAAACAGCACGCCGTGGTGCTCCGACAGGACGGCCTTCGACGCGCAGAGCCGCATAGGCTCCGTCGCGCCCGTGAGGTCCGATGCACGCAACGACCAGATATGAACCTTTTGCCGCCTCGTCCAACATGAACTGCCCAGACCAGGCACGCTGTGCCGGCGCCTTGGGATAGGCTGCGAACACGTTTGAGGCCCGCCACTTTGCTCGCTCAATCTTTTTGCCCTGACGAAGGCCGATGACCTCGGCTATGTTCGCAGCTTGTCCAGGGATGCGAATGTACCTGATAGGCCCAATCTCGGTAAGATCGATTAACAGCTTGTTCACTGTGATATCCGTCCACTCCTTATTGACTGTATAGCTTCGCTGCAGCACGGTTGCTGTAGGCGTTGATTCGGCCTCGTTTTTCACACTAACCACACGCCAGTTGAGCAGGTCTGCGGAAACATGGGCTTCGATCGGTTTAAAGCTGTCATCGACGCGTCGTAGGATAATTGTGTCAAGCTTGGTTAATTCTCCCAGATCCAGGCGCAAAGCGCCACCCCATATTGCCCCGGTACGCAAGCGGAAAAATGTCTCCAGGTCGCCGTCGAATAGGTAGCGATCCCAAACGCCGCGCTCGACGAGCAGTTTCTGGTTGAAGAAGGCATCGCGGGCCTTTTTGACTTGTGGAATGGCCGTGGGCCCGGATCGGAACTTAGACCGAATCTCCAGTGCATTGTTATCGGCGGCAAAACACGTTGCCTCGTACAGCGCTTCAGCGTCGTTGGGTACTGTCAATGGGGCAAGGCTGCTCAGCTTGCGATGCCATGGCCGAGCTAACTTCTTTCCCGGAAACGAAATGTTCATGCTGCTGCCCTTCAGTAGATTAGCTGCAGACTGCCCGTCGAGTGTGGCCCGGGTAAACGCACGCGGTTGCCCGGGAAGGGTTACAGAAGCCGTTGTACCAGGCATGCCCATAAGTTTAAGCACCGCGGGCTTACCTGGAACGTCACGTACGACCTCATACGAACAGCCCTCCACACCCAGTTCCTTAAAAGGTTCAATGGAAGCAATTATCAAACACGCGCGAAACGGCAGCACCTCTACATTGACACTTTCCCCCTTCTGGAAGGATCCAAGGATTTCCTCAGAGACATGCAAACGGCGTACGTGGATTGAGCCTTCACCGTGCAGTCTGATTGTCTCATTGAGCGGTATTGAATAGGTAACGGGTTCCCAGTTTGGATTACGGAGCACCACGATTCTCGTCTTGTCGTCGCCCCGCGATACGGCATTGGGTCCAAAAGCTTCTGACGGTAAGAGTATGCCGTTAACCGCGATGTCACGATAGCGGCGGCAGAGGTTGTAGATGCGAGCAAGTTTAGGGAACTCATCGTCACGCAAAAACCAGGGGCTCCCATACAATTCCGGCGCCAGAATCAAGTTTCGAGAGAAGGCCTGAAGATAGAGATCATCCTCCCAGTAATCCAGGGATGAGGATAGACAAACACCGTGATCCTCGACCAATCGTCGTAGTCTTCCCGACTCTCTGTCTACAGGTATTCCCAACGTGATGGTGCACGCGCGGTTATGGGTGGCCGCCATCTGATTGGACCGCCATACATCGATATACGCCTCTCCGCCCCAAAGCCTCGTGGTGACGTAAGGAACGCCATGACCCAGGTTCAGGCGATGATTGAGTACGATTAAATCCGGGCAATATGTTCGACACCGCTGAAGCATACGAATAAAGGCATCCTGTTTTTCTGTGCGCAACTGCCCGCAGACAGCATCAACCTTAAAAAGGTGAAAGTCATAGTCCCGGCACAACTTGACCAACATGTCGGTCCGGGCCTTCTCTTCTTCTGGTGTATCACCAAAGCCATCCGGGCCGAGCCACACGCCAAGACGACAGCCGAAAGACTTGGCTTTTTCGTAGATAGGATCCAAGCCATTTGGGTAGTGCTCTTTGAATCGCTCTGAGTAGATACTACCGTAGTAACTCGGTGCATCGATAGTACCGGCGTCGAACGCATAGATATCCAATTCCATGCCATAGTTATCATGGAGCCACTTAAAGAAATCAAGATTCGCCAGCGTTTGGGCCTCGGTTGAGCCCTCATTGGTATTGTTGATCCAGGAAAAATAGTGACTGCGCGACGGCGTCGTTTCGTCGGCACCGGCCAGGGGATACTGCTCGGCTCCTGGTGCGAGTCTTCCTAATCCCAAGCACACTGTAACGAGCATCATCACAGCACCAGGGCGAATCGTCTGTGGGAAGAGTGCGATCAATGTGAATCTTGCAAAAGCCATGGTTATTCTCCTTGTGGTTCCTTAAAAGAATTTGTTCACAAAATATTGAAGCAACACGTACTACTTCAGTTTATTATATAAGCACTTAGGGCAACAAGAATCCTGGATGATAGCACATACAACTTAACAGTCTAATCCGAAGACCTTTGCAAGTCAAATCGCATTGAGTGTTTCTACCTGTCCACCTTGTCATCAAAGAACTTACGTAAATACCCTTATTTCAATAGGATAGATCAGATGTCACGATGGACTCATTGGCCCTTGCCGGGATAACATCTCCCCATAATCGATATGCACATGCATACATTTAAGCTAGTCGAGTTTTCGGCGAATGGGAAACCTGTTCTCTTCTCTTGCTATCAAGATGCATATCCTATTACTTGAAACTATGTATTGTATTATCCAAGTGGATGGAATAAAATGATCAGGAAATAGCATGGTGACAATCCCAAGCAATATAACTTGGGAAATCACATTTTAAAGTTGATCGATATCTACTCTTGAAAAATAGGAAAAAAATGATGAAGACTAAAGAAAAAAATATTAAACACAAAGATCGGAAATTAACCCGGCGTAAATTTATGAGTCGTTCAGCAGCAGCTGCGGCAGCATTAACAATTGTACCTCGTTCTGTCCTGGGCGATCCCACTCATCCGGCGCCGAGCGAGAAGCTCAACATTGCCGGTATTGGAGTTGGCGGTCAGGGAGGCGGTGATATCAACGCATTTCGCGATGAGAATATTGTGGCGTTATGTGACGTGGACGAGAGGCGAGCGGGAGGTACATTTCGGCGTTTTCCAGAGGCCAGACGATATAAGGATTTTCGGAGAATGCTTGACATGGAAAAGGATATTGACGCCGTGGTGGTGGCGACACCGGACCATACTCACGCAGTAGCGGCGATGGAGGCGATCAAACGGGGTAAGCATGTTTATGTGGAAAAGCCGATGGCGAAGACAGTTAAAGAGGTGCGGTTACTGACCGAAGCAGCGAGGGAAGCGGGAGTGGTGACACAGATGGGTAACCAGGGTCGGGCAGCTGAGACTATGCGGCTGCTGCGGGAATTTTTGGAAGATAGCGCTATTGGTGAGGTACGTGAAGTGGAGGCCTG
>LJUC01000136.1 GCA_001303695.1 Phycisphaerae bacterium SM23_30 | reverse complement strand
CCGTCATTTATGACGGTACCGTCTCCCAAAGGGCCAGTGCCAACAGCTATAACCGAGAATGGTTCGCCGTTGAGCAATAAGCGCCGCTCGAGAGATTCAAGTTGCAGTCCGACAGGTTGTAGCGACTTGTTTGGCGGGGCGTGTTTTTTGGACAGGGCTTCCAGAAAGGAACGACCGGGCTTTGTCTTCAATTTTCGTAAAAACATCAAAATATCTCCTTTTCACTATAACCGGGCACAAACCGACGACCGGTATGTTTCTTATGGTAGTTTGCATAAAAAAAGGTTCTGCCGCCCCCCGGCAGAAAGGTATAGTCTTCTCCCATTCTTCTGTGTTTTCTCACTCTTATTTTTTCTAGCCTAAAAAATCTATCTCACACTTATTTCTCGAAAATAAGCGTATCTCTCAGCCGAAAAAGAAATCCTTTTGATCTGTCCTTGATAATAGCAATTCCTAATCCTTCAGGATTGATTTATTTTAATGGCTCTATGTGATTAAGTCAAGATGTTTTTATATTTTTTCCTCCCCGCTCCCCCTAAAAACAGAAAACCACAATTACTTATAACACAACAAGTTATAGACATGTTTAATTGCCGCATAAAGCTTTCACCATAAACCCATGTCGGGAGTCACTACCAAAAGGCGTACGGAACTACAAAAGAGCAGGCACAATCTACCAATGATTCATATCTGCGGCAAGGTCCTATAACCTCGAAGGTGGTGCGAATTTGAATAGATAGCGGGCAAACTGGTGCAGTTAAAAGTGATAGGGGTGCCCTGCGAAAACTTACAACGCAAAATCCGCACATACTTTACCGGATATTACTATTACCTGAATTATTAACAAGCAGGTGATAGATAGAACATGAATTTCATGCCAAGAACTTGATTGATCATGTCGAATTTGGTAAAACTTTGAAATGTTGGCTTATTTGGGCAACAAACTATTGTGAAAATAGGAAATCTTAGTTAAAAGATGATTCCGTAAAGGAGTCCAATCATGCTGAAATACAACTTTATGCTCCTGCTGCTAATATTATCGGTGGGATCCGAAGCATTAGACCAAAAAGCGCCTTCTGGTGATTCCAGTGACTTCAAGGTCAAGACCTGTCTGCACTCGGTTAGTTATGCAGGTGTCTGGCGAGGTCAGGCCCGGCTCTCTGTGGATGATTTCCTGCGTAAGGCCAAACAACTTGGTTTTGACGGCGTCATGCTCATGGCCAAGCGCCCCCATGTCAGCCCCATGGATTATGATGCAGAGGCTCGTAAAAAGCTGCGCCAGCGTATTGAATCCCTCGGTCTAAAGCTTGTCTGCCTGGCCGGTTATACTGACTTCACTGCCGGCATTGATAAGGCAGGTATCCCCCACCTGGAAATTCAGGCTATGTATGTCGGCGAATTGGCCCGATTGGCCCGCGATCTAGGTACTAATATGGTGCGTATCTTTACCGGCTATGAACGACCGGACCTTCCTTATGACAAGCAATACGCCACGGTCCTTGAGGGCCTCAAGCTCGCCGGTCAGGAGGCTGCTAAATACGGGGTAACGCTGGCGGTGCAAAATCATCATGATATTGGCGCCCATCACGATGCCATGTACTGGCTCCTGAGAGAAGTTAACCTGCCCAATGTCAAGGCCGCCTTTGATGCCTGGTCGCCGACTCTAGAGGGATTGACACCGGAAGAGATCCGCTCGGCTGTCCAAAAAATGCAGCCTTATATTGTTCACACCACGGTGGCCCAATACGTCCGCCAGCCCCGCTATCACTATGATATGACCCTGACCAACTTTATTCGGGATAAGGGTGTAATCCGCGCCGTGCCCTTAAGCACAGAGGGTATCATTGATTATGATAAATTTATCAGCGCCCTCCGCGAAATCGGCTACCAAGGATACATTGCCTATGAAATGTGCGAAGTTCTAGAGGGCGGCGGATCAATCGAAAATCTCGACCAGACCGCACTTGCATTTCAAGAATATATCAAAAAGTTCAAATAGCCCCATCCTTCAGCAGCCACCTGCCTTGAATTTATGGCTATCATGGAAATATATAGAGAAAGCGGCGCGTAAACTCCAGGCATATTTTATCGGATGTATAGAATGGATGCAAAGGCGACACCGCTGGCATCATAATCCACTTCTGAGATCGCTATAGCCTTCCCGGATAGGCTTTTAATATGGAATACTTCGTCTTTTACCGCAGTTGTTTGGTTTAGGAGTTCTATACAGCTGTCAGGTTTTACGTGCCATACCAAGAGTCCTTCCTCGGGGATCTCATTATCGAGTCCCAACCTGTTTCTGTTTTCCAGGATCATAAACTCATTATCATCGATTTCAACCTGAGCAATATCGCCGAATACCTCCACGGCCCTCAAGGCAATTCTTAACGGGTCATTTTTTAGTTCGAACCGCTGGGCCGATACCCAACCAAATGCCAGTTTGTGAGGTGCGCCGAGATGGAACGGCCAGGTACCTTTCTGCCGGGGCCCTCCATTAAAACCTTGATCCAAAAGGCACCAAAGTCCAGCACCTTTAGAGGGTGTTATTTTTTCTGTCACTCTGACAAAATGTTTCAAAATCTTACCGGTATTGTGAAAGTTCTCCATCCCGCAGATAAGAACATATTTTATAGGTTTTTCCCCGTTTTCGATACTTCCGGAATATACCCCTTCACTTTCGATTCCTTCAGGCAAGTGTGGAGCGCAGATGAATATCCCCTCGGATTGTACCTTCATTTTTTGAATCACCGCCCAGACTAATTCCTCTCCCTGGAAAACATCTCTTTTTATGAAGAAGGCATAAGGGATATCTAAGGTCAGCGGGTCAATAACCGATATATTCCAGGTTCGGTTGACGCCCGGGGCCATGGGGACGGTCTTTTCCGCACAGGTCAGAATATCTCCTGTGACAGTATAGTTACCGACGGAATTTTCCTGAAGGTAGTCCATTACGCTGGCGATGTAGATTTTCTTTCCCTGGAAGCGATAATTGTAACTCGCCAACTGATAAAAGCGGCTTTTGATATCTCTTTCCAGCGGAACGAGTTCTTCCTCTCTCTCAAAAGCGAATGTGGCCCCCTTGGGTTTGACAAATGCTACATCCCACTTAACTGATCTTGGTGCTGGTTTCTCCGTGACGTCCATCAGGGTATATGTTTTTCCCTGATATTCAAGGTCTCTGGGTGCATCTTCCTGCTTGCCTATCTCGAAATAGATCACGCCATCTTCTTGGTGTATATTGGTTATCCACGCTTCCAGAGCGTTTGGGTCTGGTGATCTGCTGGAAGGCGAGGTATTAGGCGTGAAGGATGTAGCCCATAATTGAGGGAAAGGGGCATATCGGTTGAATTTTCTGGTATCCTGCAAACGAATGCCGTGCGCCTCTTGGACTTCAACCTGCAATTGGGGTGGTCTGGCGCCGAATACACCGACCTTATGGATGAAAAGTCCCGTAGAGGGCATGTCTGTGAAGAAGCCTTCTCTCTGCCTATTTTCCAGGAGATAATACTCGCTGCCATCCTCTTTTATCAAAACCTTATAGCACTCGTTCGGTCCATAGGTGATGGGGCGCAAGGCGAGTTTTTGATGTTCTCCCGAATCAATGACCACGGGCTTCACCCAACCGATCACTTCCTTGCACCAGGCGCAGAAATGAAATGGTCTATGCATCTCCGAGGGGGGATAACCGTAGGTACCGTGGGCCATAAGACACCAGCGTCCCATACCAACCATGGATTTGGGAGCAGTGTATTTATCCCGGACACCGAAGGTGTGTCCTAGTTCATGGCAAGGAAGCCCGATAGGACTAATACCGCCGGCATATAACTCACATATTTTAATAGCCACTTTGTCTTGAAAACTTACCTGCATAGGCCAAAGGGCGCTGATCCGGGCCACCGGAGGGCCGGCCCAAATGAATACGTAAGCGTCGAAATCATCTAAAATATGCTCGCCATACTTTCCTATTACGGCTTTGGCCCCTTCTTCCTGCACTATGGCGGAACCAAAATTGGCATCAACATACTGCTGCCTTGCGCCTTTCAGTTCGATCCAGTCGAAGACCGTGCCCTCTATTTTAAACTTTCCATAGGACATCTCTTGATAGAAATCATTCACGCTGCCGTAAACTTCCTGGCCGTCGGCATTTTTGCCGACATATTCTCCAGAGGAAAAGAACATCTTTTCATACTCCTCCTTTGAATGCTTGGGATTATGTTGGTAGTCTTTCCATTCCAGCAGGAGTACCGCAACTTCAAGGGTGGTTTTATTGTGAAGAAGTTCGAAGGCAGGATGTTTCTCTACCTCCGGAATACCGTCCACGTAGTATTTGTTGTTTACTCTCTTGGCTTTATCAGTAGTAAGGTAACCATCCTTGATCTGGTAGTCGCTGCGAACAGGGCGGGAATTGACCTTCTGTAAGTCTATCTGGTAGGTTTTGACAGCGCCCTCAATGTCATACGTTTTCGTACAGCCAAAGATGCCAA
The DNA here is from genome assembly GCA_001303695.1 of Phycisphaerae bacterium SM23_30. GTDB lineage: Bacteria > Planctomycetota > Phycisphaerae > Sedimentisphaerales > SM23-30 > SM23-30. Next base: position 6,288 of record LJUC01000136.1, on the reverse strand, counting down.
TACTAACTATAAGAAATAAGATATTGATAAAGAGAGCTATTCTTTTCATGGCACTGTCGTAACCTTAATATGATAGCTTGGCATTATACACCAACAAGCTTCGGTTCCTCTAGCAATAACATTCTAACCGTAAACATGCCTGATTTTACAAAGACGTGCCGCCCGGTAAAATGTATTTTACTATAATTTTTCATTCATATCTGCCCAACTAACTACAGAGCCTTATTTCCTATAAAATATCATGTCCTTTTGAAAATTCAAGCTTTCTGTTTGCTTCCATCAGAGTACTGTCGGCCCTTCCGCAAAAGTATTCATTCGAAATATATCTGGTAAAATTGAAAGATTTATATACCAGGCCCCTCATATGTCTCGTTGAGGTGATGCATATGACAAGGGGAAGACCGCTTAGGTGTCCATATGAAGGATGCGGTTCTACAAAAATTGTAAGCAAAGGAATACGGAAAACCAAAACAATGGGAAATAGAAAGATCAGGTACTGCAAGGATTGCGGCAGGAAATTCACTCCCAAGAAAAAAACGCTTCTTCCTTTTATAGTGAAACCGTTTAATACTATTAAACAGGCTATGAGCATGATGGTTGCAGTAGAGAAATTGCTGCTAAAAGTAAAGCGGTTTTTCCATAGTATCTTGCTGTTGGGTTATTCTTGCCCGAAATGTAATGGTTTACTAAATAATATGATTAAGGAAGGCATATGTCAGTGTGATTCATGTAAATATGAATTTGATCCGACAGTGGAATTTCAACGATGTTCTAAATGCGGCGGCCGGATAAAGCTGCGAGTACGCCGCTATCAATGCCAAAAATGTGGTGCAGATGTTACCTCACGGTTTTTATTTGAGGGATTAGTATTTGATACCGATTATTTTTGGCTCAAGGTTGCGGAATCGCGGCAAAGATAGAACTCAGAGAACGCGTTCGACAGATGTTGGCGGAGAAAGATCCTAGGCCTCGATTTACGGCAAGGTACGGGACTGGAAGAGAAAATAGTTTAAATTACGGGTATTTTCGTTGCCTATACGAAAATGTTCGTGTATTCTATATATAGAATGCAGATTACAACACAGCTGGGTACTTGGATGCCGCCAAACAAGGGCAATGAGATATAAATATTTGAACATCAATAACTTATGATGTTATTAAGGGATCATCCTACCAACCTCTAAGGAGATAATAAAAGCCGACACTTACCGCCAGGAGTTACCCTGGCGTTTCACGGGAGATATTTGAGTTTGGGTATTCATAACTTCTTATTTTATATAGCGTTGTAACATGAGGAGATACGTAAGATGACAAGACGCAAGATCCCGCGGCCGACGGATAAGGAATTAGCTATTCTCAATGTTTTATGGCGACGAGGACCGAGTACGGTGCGGCAGGTGAATGAAGAAATTTGCCGGGATCAAGCCACCGGATATACCACAACCCTTAAACTGATGCAAATCATGACGGAAAAAGGACTTGTGGTTAGAGATGAATCGCAACGGACGCATATTTATCATGCCAAGTTTAGTCAAGAGAAGACCCAGCACCAACTGGTGCACGATCTGCTGGAGAAGGCTTTTGCCGAATAGGCGCCACGGGGATGATAATCACAGGTGACAGTTGTGGTTTACTCGAGAATAATTCTGGCTTCCATTCAATTTGAGTACGGCTGAGTCAGCGCCTGCCGGTACTCGTGGCGAGTGCCCGGAAATTTCTCAGGCATATATCAGGTGCTTATCCCGGCGGCCATAGAATCCTCTCAACTAAAAAAGGAGAACACCTGGTATTTGATAAAATAAAAAATACGAGAAATTTCAGTATCGGCAGGTGAGGTTCAAAAAATTGACCTCTTTTTTTTTGGCTGTAAAACCCTTTTTAGGTGTTAGGAGATATAGAATATGGTTGAAATTAATTTAACTACAGTTAAATTATTGTGGTTGGGTGCCGTGCTTCTGTGGGCGCCGCCGCTGGGAGTATTTGCTCAACCGTCAAACCCGCAAACAACGCCCCCTGAATCGGCGGTGGCGCCGCCGGCATTTTCAGCCTGGCTGGGAAAATATCCCATGAGCTTTTGGACTAAAACTCGTTCTGCCAATACTGTGGGAAAAGATCATATCTCATTTTCGTTAAAAATGCAGTATTTTGATTACGACAAGGTAATGGACAGCAGCGGCTACTACCAGGGTTTAGGAGAAGACAATAAAGCTATGTTCAGCAGCGTCTTAGTCACTAAATACGGCTGGGCCCGAGATCACCATCTGGCCCTAGGAATCCCCTATATATGGAACAATTCCGAAATCAATAACAACACTTTTAACAATAACGGCTTGGGCAATATTTTAATTTTTGAAAAATGGAATCCCATCAAGGAAACCGAATACACACCGGCGGTGGCTTTTGACGTCTGGCATTATTTCGGCACGGGTAATTCCACCCGCAAAGTGGGCAGCGACGATTACGCCTGGAAATTTACCACGGAAATCTCCAAAGCCTGGGAAGGATTCAGCGTCCATTTAAACCCGGGTTATCTGATCGGCGAAGGCCGAGATTGCGATATCGTCGAGGCCAATGCCGCCGTCCTGTTTAAACCCTGGGAAACCTTCTGGCCCGGCCTGGAATACAACTATATGCACAAGGAAACCAAAGGTAACTGCCAGGACCTCATCCCCGGTTTCATCTGGAAAGTCGTACCCAAAGCCTCTATCAAGCTGGGTGCGGTAATCAATCTGGATTCCTCCATGAAATACAAAGATGAAGTTAGCGTGGTGCTCAAGTTGTTTTACAAGTTTTAAATCCCCATATAAGCCCGGGGCGGTTCATAAATCGCCCCGGCTTGGTTCAGATGACATTAGCATAAAGACATATTTTACATTTAAGGAAAACCAGATATGAAAATTAGCAATATTATACTAACAATAATGTTGTCGGCGATGCTAAGTTGGATTGGTTGCGGTAAAGACCAAGATTCCCAAGAATTACCCTCCACCCCAAAACCGGATTCCTTCTCAGCACCGCCCAGTGTCGATCTTTTATTAGGTCATGTCAGTCACGATCATCATTTAGCCCTGTATGTGGCCGCCGACTATGCCGCCGAGTACGCTAAAGAGAGCGGTATAAATCTTAATGCTGTTGAGGATAAAAAATTCTACCAACTGACCGACGGCGATCGCAAGGTTGCCGATGTAGAGATCGTCATGGTCGGGGGCGGCTCCAAAATGCCCGCCGCCCTGGCCCAAAACATCATCGAAGTGGGTTATGGAGGAGTGGCGCCGGTACTAGCATTTGTTGATCAGGGCACGCCTATAAAATTGATCGCTCCGTTACACTATAAAGGCGATATGTTTGTGGTTAAACCCCATTTCCCCGCTCAAACCTGGCCGGAATTCGTCGCATATGCCAAAACCGTCGATCAGCCTATTCGTATCGGCTATAAAAGTCCCGTTGCCTGCGCCAAGGTTATATTTGAAGAAGCATTAAAATTTGAAGGCATTCCCTTCGGCAGCGACCCGGCCCAAACCGATATTAAAGTATTGATGATTAACACCAACGGCGGCGACAAACTTAATACCTCTCTCGGTGGCGATTTGATCGATGGCTATGCCGGTAATAATCCTTTCCCCGCTATTGCCGTGGAGAAAAAAATAGGACGTATCGTTTGTGATTTGGAAGACCTGCCCCCGGGGACTTTCCAAAATCACCCTTGCTGCTGTATTGCCGCCCGCACCGATGCCCTCCGAAATAAATCGGAAGCGATCATTGACTTGCTGGTCTTGTTTATACAGGCTAACGGGACTATCAACACCGACCTGGAAAAAGCCGTTGCCTCCGCCACCAAATGGATCGGCACCAGCGAAACCGTCGAAAAAATGAGCATTCCCACCAGCGGATACTCCCTGGAGGCTTCCGAAGAATGGTACGGCACTATGGCTAAATGGATCGAGGTTATGGACGGCATGGACCAGTTCCGTGGGCAATTAAAAGGCAAAACAGTAGAAGAAGCGGCGGAAATAACCTACGATTTTACTCTCCTGCAAAAAGCCAAACAAAAGCTTGAAGAACGAAGATCAAAAAAATAAATCTCTGAAAACCAAGCCCCGTTTTATCAAAGCCCATTTGTTCCGGATCTGCGGCTGGTTAATTCTGCCAGTGATGTTGCTGGTCATCTGGCAAATCGCGGCTGTTCGTTTGAACCAACCGTGGATTTTTCCTAAATTAATCGAAACGCCATTTCCCGAGCAAGATAAACAGGGCGTTATAAACATCCTGGTGCATCCATATGTAGATATTTATGCTTCGGGATCACTTTTTAGCAATACCATTATCAGCTTGTTAAGGGTATTAATTGGTTTTACCCTGGCCGCTGTGGTCGGCGTAACTTTAGGCTTGATTATGGGCGCCTTACTGCCTATTCGTCACCTGTTGGAACCCCTGATTGAATTGTTGAGACCTCTTTGCCCCATCGCCTGGCTCCCCTTTGCCATGGTGTTATTCAAATTAAAAACCCTGCCTAATTTGTTGGGCCTGGGATATACCCACACCATTTTTGATCGGGTGCAATTGGGTATGATTTTCGTGTTATTCGTTGGCGGTTTTTTCCCCATCCTCACCAACACCCTGGACGGCGTAGCCGGGGTGCGCCGCAATTATTTAGCCCTGGCCCGCATGTTGGGTGCCGGGCGTTATCAATCCTTTATGCACGTGTATTTATCGGCCGCCCTGCCCATGATCTTCACCGGTTTGCGTCAGGGCATCGGCTTGTGCTGGTTTGTTATCATCGCCGCCGAGATGATGACCGGCGCCGACAGCGGCATTGGTTACCTCTTGATGTACGCCGCCGCTCAGGCCGGCATGGATGTCGTCATCGCCTGTATGCTTATTATTGGCACCATAGGAGCTCTATTAAATTTCATTATGCGCTGGTCCATGCAGACCTTGGTCCGCTGGCACAGTAAAGAAATATAAAATGACCCCTGAAAACGAAACCGTCAACCATAAAGCCCCTGCCGTCGAACTGAAAGGTGTGTATAAAACTTTTCTTTCTGAAGCCGGCGTTGCTGTTGAGGCTTTATCCAATATCAACGCCGCCGTTAAACCGGGTGAATTCGTTTGTCTGATCGGCGCCACCGGCTGTGGTAAAACCACCCTGTTAAACATCGTGGCCGGCCTGGAAACTGCCGACGCCGGCCAAGTGACTTTAACTGAGGGACTCAGCTACGGACGGGGACTTGCTTATGTCTTTCAGCATTATACCTTATTCCCCTGGCGCAGCGTCTTACGCAACGTTACTTTTGGCCTGCAAATGCGGCACACCAACCGGCGAAAAAGAAATAAAATTGCCCGACAACTATTAAACCAGGTGGGCCTATCCCGTTTCGAATCATCCTACCCCCATGAACTCTCCGGTGGTATGCGGCAAAGAACTGCCCTGGCCCAGGCCCTGGCTATGGAACCAAAATTACTATTAATGGATGAACCTTTTGGAGCCTTAGATGATTCCACCCGTCATGACTTACAGCAAATGCTCGTAAATTTATGGCGGCAAAAACACTTGACCGTACTCTTTGTAACCCACAATATTGATGAAGCTCTGGTGATGGGCGACCGGGTGCTGGTCTTTACCGAGCGGCCCGGCCGTATCATTCGCGATATCAACATCGACCTACCCCGACCCCGAGACCGGCTTAGTAAAAAATTTACTGATATTTACCTGGAAATCCGAAAAACAATATCCGCAGACCTTGAATAAACAGGAGTACTAATATGGTAATTCCGGAATCCGCTAAAAAATTTATGGACCATAAACCTGTTATCGCCTTTGCCACTTGCGACCAACAGGGAATCCCCAATGTAGCCCCTATGCTGCAATATTGGTGGTATAATGAAAACACTCTGGTTATCGGCGATTTCTTTATGAAAATGACCCGCAAAAACATTGAACAAAATCCCATGGCGTCCTTTTGCTGCTGGGATTCACAAACCCAAGAAGCCTACAAGTTCTCCGGACCCGCCCGCTATACCACCCAGGGACCCGAATATGACATGGCCAATAACAACATGCGACAAAAAAAACCCGATAAAAACTACAAAGGCGTTGTCATCATGACCATTACCCATGTCTATGATATGAAATCCGGCCCCACCGCCGGAAATTTAATCAGCGGTTAATATAGCGTTTCTAATTTTTTAATATCGTCCCAAAAGTTGGGGAGCGACGTTCCGAATAACGATGCTGTGCCATACAACTGAATCCTGCGTTTAGGGCATGGTAGGCTTCCGGCGGGATTG
>LJUC01000135.1 GCA_001303695.1 Phycisphaerae bacterium SM23_30 | reverse complement strand
CGCCATCCAGAACTGCGTAGGTTAATTCCCTTCTTCCGATACTAATTGAAAAGGCTTTATCTTTATCATAACACCAATCGAGAGAGATCTCGCCGTCGGGATCTGGACTTAATTCCGGATCAGGAATACTAGAAGGAAGAGCGTCTAAAAACCTTTCAACTGTTTTACGCAAACTTCGATAAACACGCTTTGCGCCATATCCATCCCAGTTTGCCTGTGAACATTCCTCAAAAATATCATCAAGTTCGTCAACCATAGTTTCACTTCGGTTGCTTTTTTTTATCACCAGTGAGTTTATTCTATCAGTAGAAAAAGAAGCCCAAGGGAAAAATGGATGCCTAGCAGGACCTTGGGGAACATATTGGATGTAGTCTTGTCCATGTGTACCTTCTAAATCAGAATCAAGAAAGGTTCCTGAGCTTACGGAAGAAGCGGCAGGATATATACTTACAGGTAGGTCTAAATCTCGAACTCTTGATACCATATTATATCTTATGGATTGTTGTGTTGCTTCTATTGTCACTTTGCTTTAACCCGTGATGTAAGTTGCTCAATTTGTTTTATTTTATCGTTTAGCCAATTTCTTATTGCCGTTGCAGTATTCAAGTCCATGAGGACTTCAACTTCAACTTCTCTAATTATGGCGTCTCTACCTTTACTTTCTTTTAGATTGCCTAATTTTCCCTCGTCTATAGCATAAGTTTCTCTCTGAGGTATTGCGTTGCGTTCGCTAAATAACGCCATTTGGATCATATTTCCTTTCGGACCCAAACCACCATGAGCACCACCTACATGGATTACTCTAAAATGATTACTTTTAATATAATCAAAGTTTATTTCCTTTAATTCGTTTAGGGCTATTTTTTGAGCTTTTTTTGCCGCTTTTTTGGCTTTAGGTTTATAAGTTTTTTTAGCCATTTTGTTCACCATTTATTATATGCGTATTAATGCCAAGTTGTAAAATACTGTTGCCTTAAAACATAACATTTATAAATGTTTAAATATTAGTCAACTAATTCCCTTCTTCGGCAATCATCCCGAACTTTCGTAAACACTGCAATACAAATATATTACAAACTTTAGTCGAAATTATTTAAGTTAGTTTTATTACTTATTTTATTTAATATAGATCGACCTTAACACTATAACATACAAAAAAATAATTAAAAAGGCTTTATCCTGGCCTTCCTGCTTAAGAGTCGATACTTCTCGATGTCCAGCCAATATCATAAACTGGTGTCTTATTTATCATCATGTTATAATTTTGCTGTGATTTCCGAAGAAGATAAAACTATTATCGCGGATTTGGCGGTCCGCTATAAGGTGCGGCGGGTGTTTCTTTTCGGATCCGCCCTCGACCCTGCCCGAGAAGCGCAGAATATTAAACTGGCCGTCGAAGAACTCCCCCCCGAAAATTTCTTCAGATTTTATGGCGATTTGATCTTTAGTCTTTCCAAACCGGTTGAAATAGTGGATTTGTCAAATGATACCAAATTCAATCAGATTATTCGACGCGAAGGAAAAGTTATCTATGATTGATCTCAAAAAGTTATATCCAAACAAGTTGTTTTGAAGGAGAATAATAGTGAATTTCGACGTTGATTTTGTTCGCAAACAATTTCCCTCGCTGGCGTTGAAGGTGAATGGTTATCCGGCGGCTTATTTCGACGGGCCCGGCGGGACACAGACGCCACAGTGCGTTATCGACGCCATGGTGGATTATTTAACCTCCAAAAACGCCAATATCGGTCATAGTTTTCAGACCGCCCAGGATACTTATGACGTAATATCAGAGGCGCGGAAGGCGTTAGCGGATTTTTTGGGCTGCTTGTGGGAGGAGGTGGCTTTTGGGCATAATATGACCACTTTGAATACCAAGCTGGCTTTGGCCCTGGCCCGCGACATGAAAGCCGGTGATGAAATTATCATCACCCAGATCGACCATGAAGCCAACCGGGGACCCTGGTTGAACCTGCAGGAAAGAGACATCGTCATCCGTGAGGTCAAGATGGACCTCGACACCTGCACGGTGGATCTGGATGATTTCCAGAACAAACTTTCCGACAAGACAAAGATCGCCGCCTTTAATTATGCCTCCAATGCCGTAGGGACCATTAGCGACGTCAGGAGCATGATCAAATGGGTGCATGAGGCCGGCGCCCTGGCGGTGGTGGATGCGGTGCATTACGCTCTGCACGGCCCGATTGATGTAAGGGAAATCGAAGCGGATTTTCTGTTGTGCTCCGCCTATAAATTCTTCGGCCCCCATCTCGGGGTAATATACGGTAAAAAGGACGTTTTTGAAAAAACCAGAACCTACAAAATCAAACCCCAATATGACGATATTCCCTTCAAGATTGAAACCGGCACCTTAAACCACGAGGGGATCGCCGGTGCCGCCGCGGCGGTGGATTTTATTGCTGATATCGGGGCGAAGTATGTAGAGGATTTTATCGACCAGACGCCAAAGTATAGCGGCCGCCGGCGGAACATCATCTCGGGCATGCTGGCCCTGGAGGCATATGAGCAGCCGTTGGCCCAGGAAATTATTGATGGGCTAAGCCAAATTGAAAAAGTAAAAATCTACGGACCGCCCCCGGGGCATCCGCGCACCTCCACGGTCTCTTTCATTATAAAGGGTGTAAATTCTCAACAGGTTGCTCAGGTTCTGGGAGAAAAAGGATTGTTCGTTTGGGACGGTCATTTTTATGCCTGCCGTCTGGTGGAATGCCTGGGATTGGAAGAACAGGGGGGACTGGTGAGAGTAGGACTGGCTCCCTATAATACCAACGAGGAAATGGAAAGATTACTGTTTGAAGTTAAAAAGTTAGCCTCATAATCGACCTGGCGGCCCCGAGCTGATTTCTTATAGATTTGAGAGGCGGGAATATTTTAGGGTCAAGATTCAGGTCCGAATAATTTCCGGAGGCTCCTCAGGGAATATTAAAACCGGGGGCCTTTGCGGTTTTGATTGATACAAGATTTAAAAACGCCGATGCATTAATAGCGTATCAATAGGAAGTGCCGACAGATAATATAGTCGGGATGGCCCGATAATATCAGCAAAATCAGAGAGTTTAATCATGCCTGTATTACTTGGCGTTGACGATCTAGAACCGGGGATGGTGCTGGTCAATAATATCTATAACGAATTCAGCGTCTTGCTGCCGCACGGCCGTAAGCTGACGGAGTACGATATCAGCGCCCTGAGGCGTAAGTTCCCTGAGATAATGATTCAGGTGATCGATCCGGTGCTGGACGAGTTGGTGGAATTCGACGATGATCGGCACGATCGCGAAGTGGCCACGGAGGTTCGAAAAAACATCGCCACCGTATCGAAAAAGGTCAGCCAGACCCTGCGCAGCGGAGTGGAATTGAAGGGACCCAATGTGGCGGGCATCCAGAAAGTCATCGAGGAAATGATGGATTACCTTGAAAACAATCCCGTCACTATGGCCATTATCGAGCAGAGCAACAGTTGGAGCGACTATCTCCAGGAACACAGTGCCAACGTGTTTTACCTAAGTCTGGTTATGGGCAATACTATTCGCAACTATGTCAAACAGGAACGGGAACGGCTCAGCGCCGCTAAAAGCATTCACAATGCCATGAATCTGACGCCGTTGGCCACGGCGGCGCTGTTTCATGATATTGGCATGACCCCCATAGAGCACGTATATAAAAAACAAGATCCGCTGACAAAAGAAGAGAAACAGGCGATCCGGCAACATCCGGTGCGTGGGGCAGAGATGCTTCCCGAACAAATCGATCCGATGGTGCGGTTGGTGGTGCGCTGCCACCACGAGAACCAAAACGGCAGCGGTTATCCGGAAGGTCTCTCCGGAGATCGAATAAACATCTTCGCGCGAATTATGCGGATAGCGGACGCTTACGCCGCCGCCACCGCCGCGAAGGCGTATCAAAAGGCCAAATCCGCCCTTCAAGTGCTCCACGAGATGCTGAATGGACCCTATCGAGTATTTTACGATCCGGTGGTGCTGAAGGTTTTTGCCAGCATCATGCAGCCGCTGCCCATCGGGGCCAAATTAAGATTGGATTCAGGACGCTGGGCGGTGGTGGTGCGCCATAATCAGGGCCGACCGTTTCAACCGGACCTCATTGTCGCATTCGACGAACTGGGCGATCCCCTCACCAATGATCAATTAATAGGGCCTTTCCCGCTGGGCCAACGGCCCGATATAAAAGTAGTTACTTTCGGCGACGAAGACGTAAGTTTCCTAAACGAACTCTGCAATGAAGAAGCCCAGCTGGAACCGGAACAGCTTACCCAAAGCGCCGGCGACCTGCTTGACTTTGTTTATCCGTAAGGTGAGCGTATTATCTCACACGGGGGACTCAAGTTGCTGTTCATACGACAGCAACGTTCTCCCGAGCATAAGTTGAGAGACGAAGACTATAAAATCATTTTTTATAAAGACTTACGCCTGATTGGGGGTAAAGCAAATCCCTTGCTATTTTCCTTATCTTTATCCTTGACAGCGGCAGGAGCCAGTTGTAGCATACCGGTTTTGAATAAAAAAGCGGAGATAATATAATTATTGGTCATGAATTTTGGAGGACGCGTATTGAATAATTCCATGGTCCGCGACCTGATCGACGCGGGCATACACTTCGGACATCGGGTGGGTCGTTGGAATCCCAAGATGAAACCCTACATCTTTTGTTGCCGCAACTCGATCCACATCATTGATATCAAAGAGACCATCAAGGGGATATTGCGCGCCCGAAAGTTTTTAACTAATGTGACTTCTTCGGGTCAGGACGTGTTGTTTGTGGGGACCAAACGTCAGGCGCGGCAACCAGTAATGGCGCAGGCCGACCGTTGCGGGATGCCATATGTTACGGAACGCTGGCTGGGGGGGACTTTGACCAATTTCAGAACCATCCGCTCCCGTCTGGGTCGGCTGGAAGAACTGGAGCAGATGGAAGAAAAAGGACTGCTGGCAACCGAGAGTAAAAAGATGCAATCGACGCTGCGGCGAGAGATGCGGAAGATAAAACGCAACCTGGATGGGATTCGCCACATGGATCGTCTGCCGGGGGCCTTGGTGGTAATCGATGCCCGGCGGGAGCATATCGCTTTATATGAAGCCCGCAAGCTGGATATACCGACCGTGTGTTTGATGGATACGGACTCGGATCCAGAGTTGGTGGATCTGCCGATTCCGGGCAACGACGACGCGATGAGGGCGATTGAGATAATTATAGAGCAATTGGCCGATGCGGTGCTCGAAGGTAAAGCAGGTAAGACAGAAGAAACGAGTGATGAAGGAACGCGTCGGGGTCGTTCGCGTCGGATGTCCACAGCCCGCGTGGCCCAGGTTTTGGCCGGCGAACACAGCCCCGGCAAAGCCGACGGCGACGGGTCTGATATAACCGAAAAAGCCCCACCGGCAACCCCGGTGCCGGGTGAGACGGTCGAGGGCGTGGAAAAATCCGGCAATTCCGAATAATTAGTTGAATTAACCGATAGGATTCAGAGAGATAAACAAGGAGTCTGTATAAGATGGCGGAGATACCGGCGGCTATTGTAAAACAACTGAGAGAACGCACCGGACAGGGGATGATGGACTGCAAAAAGGCCTTGATGGAGACCGACGGAGATATGGAAAAGGCGGTCGATCTTCTTCGTAAGAAAGGTCTGGCGGTGATGGAAAAGCGCGGCGGGCGGGAGACCAAGGAAGGCCGGGTTGTGGGACAAACCAGCGACAACGGCAAATCGGCGGTGCTGGTGATGCTGTGCAGCGAGACCGACTTTACTTCCAAGAATGAGGATTTTCAAGAGGCGGCCCAGCAACTGGCCCGGAGTCTGCTGCAGGCGGCGGAGGTTCCGGATTCGGCAGAGGCGGCGGGGGAGTTGGCCGTCGGTGACGGCAGGAAAGTGAACGACGTCATAAACGAAATCATGAGTAAAACGGGTGAAAAAATAATTATTGGGGAGTTCGTCCGTTTTGACTTGACACAGCCGGGGATGTTAAAGTGCTACGTGCACTTCAACCGCAAGGTGGGCACGATTTTACAGATTGATACGGAGTCGGAGGAAGCGGCCCATCATCCGGCGGTACAGGATTTGGCCAACGATTTGACTATGCATGTCACCGCGGCCAATCCCATCGCGGTGACGCGTGACGAGATAGATTCGGAGTTGCTGGCCCGGGAGAAGGAGATCGCCGCGGCCCAGGTGCAAAACAAGCCTGCTAATATCATCGATAAAATTGTCACCGGCAAGATTAATAAGTGGTTCAAACAGGTGGTGCTGTTGGAGCAGCCTTTTGTCAAGGACGACAGCAAAACAGTGCGGCAGCTGATGGAGGAGGTAAGCAAGCAGGCGGGCGGTGAGGTTGCCGTCAAACAGTTTCGTCGTTTGCAGATCGGCTAAGTAAAAGGTCGATGATAAACCGATAATCGGGCGAATTTGAGATTCAGCGTTCCCAACTGCGCGGCAAAGTTATGACGCACGTGAAGTACAAACGAATGCTGCTGAAGATCAGCGGGGAAGGATTTTGCGATACCAACGGTTTCGGCCTGAGCGGGTCGGCGTTGGAGAATATCGCCCGACAGATCGGGGAATTGCGCAAGATGGGAGTTCAGCCGGCAGTGGTGGTGGGAGCGGGGAATTATGTGCGGGGGGCGACCTTAAGCCGGCAGTGCGGGGTTCATCGAGTAACGGGCGACCAGATTGGGATGCTGGCGACAATCATCAATGCAATCGCCCTGCAGGACATGCTGGAGATGCAAGGCCTGCCCACGCGGGTTATGTCGGCGATTGAAGTTAAAGCGATCTGCGAGCCTTTTATCCGCCGACGGGCCATGAATCACCTGGAGAAGGAGCGGGTGATCATTCTGGCCGGCGGTACGGGCAATCCGTTTTTCACTACGGATACGTGCGCCGCCTTGCGGGCATCGGAAATTCAAGCGGATGTACTGCTCAAGGCGACCAAGGTGGATGGGGTGTATTCGACGGACCCGGCCCAAGACCCTCAGGCCGTCCTCTATGAAAAGCTCTGTTACCACGAAGTACTGCAAAAGAATCTGAAGGTGATAGATCACGCCGCCGTTTCCTTATGCCGACAAAACCAGATTGACATAATTGTCTGCAATTTGTTTAAAGAAGGTACGGTAGCTCAGGTGGCCCGAGGGGAAAAGGTCGGCACCTTAATCAGTGATTGATGATTGAGATGTTGTGATGACGCAGGATGAGATTACCTTTGCAGCAGAAGAGTTGATGGAAAAAGCGGTGACTTTTTTACGGAACGAATTCCGAACTATCCGCACCGGTCGGGCGTCGCCGGCCATTCTGGACACCGTCAAGGTAGATTACTACGGCACCGCCACGGCCTTGAAATCACTGGCCAATATTTCGGCGCCGGAGGCGAATTTGATTATTATTAAACCTTTTGACGCGGGCTGCCTAAAAGATATTGAAAAGGCTATTCTGGCTTCCCCGCTGGGTCTGACGCCCAACAGCGAGGGACGGATCATTCGACTGGCGGTGCCGCCGTTGTCGGGTGAAAGACGCCAGCAACTGGCTCAGCAGGTCAGGCAATTGGCCGAACAGGCGCGGGTCAGCATTCGAAACGCCCGACGCGACGCCAACAAACACCTGGATCAGGCGCAAAAAGATAAAGAGCTGACCGAAGACGAACGCGACAAGGGCAAAAAAGACATCGACGATCTGACCAAGAAATACACCGGACAGGTGGATGAGATTCTCCAGGCCAAGACGGAAGAGATCATGGAATTTTGAGCAGGCATCGGGCCGCAACGGCAATAGAGTAATGTCGAATCCGGCTTGGCAGCGTCAAGATCGGGAGCTGGCTGTATGCGATGGATTTTGGACAAATCATTTCGCGCCTATTGCCCCCTCGGAGCGGTGCTGATTGTTTTTTTGGTGATCGAGATCTTTCTATTTCGTTATCATTCTTATCCCCAGGTGTTGGGGGAAACCGACGGCATCGGTTATATGGATCGGGCGGCGGGCCCTCTTTTTCAAGCAGATGCATTTCACGGACCGGGATATTCCTGGGCCATTCGCTTGGGAATGATGTGGGGGTTTAGTCCGTTTGGGGCGGCTAAGACGATCTCTTTGGTCTTCGGCGTATTGTTTATTTTTGTCAGTTGGCGTTTTTTTTTAGCCATGAGCGGTCCTAAAGAGGCTTTTTGGGGGACGGTCTTGCTGGCGTTTAATCCTACCATTCTGGCGCGTAGCGTTTATGTTATGAGCGACATGTTGGCGGTGGGATTGTTTATGTCAGCTCTGGCCCTGCTTTTATTACCATCGAAATCAACCATATGGCCGGGTGTTCTGGCGGGAGTTTTGGGCGGATTGGCTTATCTGACCCGATACGTGTATATTATCATCGTTGTGCTGCCGGTGATTTTTTGGTTCTTTCGTTTGTTAGCTCATAACGAAAGACAAAAGAACTTGATTTCATTACTCTGTTTTTATTTAGGCTTTGTAGGTATTACTTTGCCGTGGTTTATCTTTTTATATCAGGTTAAGGGCAATCCCTTTTGGAACCATAACCATCTTAATATCGCCTTAAATATGTACATTGGGACCTTGGGGTGGCATGGTCCCCCGCCTCTGGAGGATTTTCCGAATCTGCTGGCGGTGATTAGGTCTGATCCGCGCTTGTTTTTTCAAAGCTGGGCGGGCGGATTTTTATATATGCCCTGGCGCATGCTGCAATATTATCCGGAAACGGGCGTAATAGCGGCGGTTGGATTTTTTTGTTGGCTGGCGCAGATGAATCGAATCAAAATGGGACTTCTTTTAACCATTTTGCTTTATAGTCTGGCGGTAAGCGTCCTCTGGTTAAGTGATCGTTTTGTCTTATTGTTATTTCCATTAGTGGCGGCCTGCATGGTCAGCGGCTTATTTGCCATTCCCAAACGCATCTACAGGCAAAACTTATCCGGCAGGCTGGGCCGCGGATTGGGGCGGATTCCTCTGCGCCTCTTCGCCTTCGGCGTGGTGGGTTTGTTTTTACCGTTTTCGGCGGTGCGAAAAATACCCGGTTTTTTCGCCGACCAGGCGTTCGAATATCAGCGGGCGGCCGAATATCTCAGGGCGACAGCTCCCGCACAATCTTCGATCCTGACCGCCAAACCGCATATTCCTTATTATAGCGACATGCAATGCCTTGATTATCGTTCTTTTTATATGCAAAAGGCGCAGTTGGAGGATTTACCTGGTATCTTGGAACAGGCCCGTCCGGATTTCTTTATTTACGACCAAAGATACGCCCAAACGGCCTTTGAACAATTTGAAGTTTTTTTGGAACCCCGGCGGAATCCTTATCCTGATCTTTTGCAGTGTGTTCATCAAATTGAGACCCCTAAAAAAGTTGTAATATATAAATATCTAAAATAGGCCCCTTCTAAAAATCTGCACCTGAATTTCCTGCCCCAAGGTCGGTATAATCCCTTTAATTGTTATAATCGTAAATTTTATGGGACAATTTTAGAGGGGTTGGGATTCTAAGGAGATCAAATATTTGCTCGGGGGAGCTTTGCAATGTATGATTAAAAGTGAATGGTTGCCAGGGCAGGTAATAACCTGAGGTAGCCAAATGATTACAGGAAGAAGATGGGGGATTCTGCGGATGGCCGTGGCGTTTTTCGCCGGGGTGCTGGCGAGCCTTTTCTTTCTGGTGCCGGGTAAAACCGGCCCCACGATTTTGGTCAATGGCGATCGAACCCAACAGGTGGCCGATCTCGGTCAAGCGGGCGAAAAGATCGAAAAATTTAGCGATGCGGCCCTGGGGTACGCCTATCAGGCTAAAGAATACGTGTGTCAAAAATTGAGCAAGGAGGAATAAAAACTTAACAAATTTGTTTTTCGTGGTTGAAGGATTTATGAAATGTAGTACCGGGTTACTTGATCATCCGATTCCGGGCTGAGGCATGGGGCCGGTCAATCCCTCTTCCGGACTGGAGGGGGCTTCTTTGGGCTGTTCTAATGTTGCTTTCGGCGGGGCGGATCGTTTTTGTTCCGCCGCTAATAAATCACCCACCGTTGGTTTGTCCAGGCTTTCACCCTTGATGATTTGCTTAACCTCCTCCCCGTCGAGTGTTTCGTATTTCAGCAGTGCTTCTTTTATGGCCTCCATTTGGTGCCGATGCTTCTGCAATAATTGTTTAACTTCCTCGTAAGCCTGATCCATGATCGCCTTGATTTCACTGTCGATCAGTTCGGCGGTGCGGTCGGAATATTCCCGGCCCAGGCCAAACTCACCAAATCCTCTTACGGCTTCATCGTTGCCATAGCGAACAAAGCCCAGTTTTTCACTCATGCCCCAGTCCATGATCATTTTACGGGCTATCTCGGTGGCCTGCATAATATCGGCCTGGGCCCCGCTGGAAATATCATTGCAGAACATCTCTTCTGCCACTCTGCCGCCGAAACATACCTGGATCATCGCCAGGCAGTATTGTCGGGTGTACATGGTGCGGTCTTTTTCCGGCAGACTGAAGGTCGCCCCCCCCATGCTGCTGCGCGGGATGATGCTGACTTTGTGCACCGGGTCGGCGTATTCCAGCATCGACTGCACCAAAGCGTGGCCTGATTCGTGGTAGGCGGTGACGACTTTTTCCTTCTCGTCGATCACGCGGCTGCGTCGGGCCCGCCCCCAACGCACTTTGTCGCGGGCCTCTTCCAGATCGCTCATCTCTACAAAATCTTTGCTGTCCATAGTCGCCGCTAAAGCCGCCTCATTGATAATCGCTTCCAGGTCCGCCCCGCTGAACATCGG
>LJUC01000134.1 GCA_001303695.1 Phycisphaerae bacterium SM23_30 | reverse complement strand
GGCTTGCTCCCATCTGTTGGCTCCTTTCGATAATCACAAAAATCGTATTCTAACCAAAAGGAACCTCCCACTTAGCAAAATTCCCAACAACCCCAGTCTATACATGTGCAATGAGCAGGAGCCGTTGAGAATGCTGCAGGGTGACCTTCTCAAAGACTCGATGCTATAATTGTGTTTGCTTGGTGAAAGTAGGCGTACACAGGTGAGGAATCGATGAAAGTGGAGGAAAGCATGAGTAAAAGTGTCAGCCGACGTCGGTTTCTTAGAAATGCTATAGGGACCGCCGCTACCGCCATAGGAATCCCGTATATTGTGAATTCAACTGTGCTCGGCCAGGCTGGTACTGTCGAACCAAGCAATCGGATCACGATGGGTTTCATTGGTCTGGGAATCCAGGGAACCGGATTGATGCGGGCCTTCTTAGGCCACAAGGACGTACAGGTTGTCGCCGTCTGCGACGTTTACGAAAGCCAGCGTCAGAAGGCCAAGGCTATCGTAGACGAACACTACGGCGGCACCGCTTGTGCCACTTACAACGATTTCCGCAGGGTCTGTGCGAGAAAAGACATTGATGCGGTCTGTGTTGCCACACCGGATCACTGGCATGTCCCTGTCTCGCTGGAAGCCGCTCGGGCCGGCAAGGACATGTATACAGAAAAGGCCCTCGGCTTAAGCCTGACTTGGGACAAGGCTCTTCAAGAAACATGTCACAGATACGGCAGGGTCTTCCAATGGGGCACACAGCAGCGGTCCGACCGAAATTTCCGCTACGGTTGTGAATTGGTCCTGAACGGCCGAATTGGCAAATTGCACACCATCTTGGTGGGTGTTCCTCATGACTTCGCCTTTCCTAATCAGCCGACACAGCCGGTGCCCGAGGGGCTTGATTATGATATGTGGCTTGGTCCTGCGCCATGGGCGCCATATACCTACCAACGTTGCCGTCCATGGACGAAGGAAGAGAGCTACTCGATCTGGTATCACATATCTGACTATTGCCTGGGTGGTATAGGCGGCTATTGGGGCGTCCACCATGTGGACATAGCCCAATGGGGCCACGGCACCGACGGGACCGGCCCCATTGAAATCGAAGGGGCGGCTGTTTTTCCGGAGGATGGGCTGGCAGACTGCGCCACCGGTTGGAAGGTATATCATAGATATGGTGATGGCGTGACCATGATATACATGGACAACAAGCAACATAAGCAGGGTGTGACCTTCCAGGGTACTGAAGGCTGGATACATGTCAGCCGCAGCGGTATTTGGGCCGAGCCGGAGTCGTTACTGACATCGGTGATCCGCCATGATGAGATTCATCTTATCGAAAGTAAGAACCATCAGCGGAATTTCCTCGATGCGGTCAAAACAAGAGATAAAACGATTTGCCCCATAGACGTTGCTGTCCGTACAGATACGATTTGCCATCTTACGGATATCTGCACTCGACTGGGTCGAAAGCTGCGATGGGATCCTGAAAAAGAGGACTTTGTAAACGATTCTGAAGCCAGCCGAATGCTGACACGCCCGATGCGCAGCCCGTGGCATCTGTAGTAAAACAGGAATCGGCACTAACCGCCGAAAATACGGAAAGGAAAACGCCATGGTTTACAAAACAGTTATTTGGACGCTGTTGCATTTTTGCATTCTTTCTGTCTTTGGCTGCCAAAACATGGCGCGCAAGTCAACGGTTGAAGCGACGCAACAGGCAGGGGCTGCCATGGAGGAACAGTCGACCGAACAAACCCTCTACGTGGGATGGGCAAGTGCAGACATTACACCACAACAGCCTGTTGCTCTTGTGGGGCAGATGAGAAAGCGGATATCGCAGTCAGTGCTCGACCCTCTCACAGCAACGGTTTTGGCCCTTGAAACCCGTGGAGAGAACGGCAAACCAGAGCAAGCCATCATGGTATCCTGCGATGTGGTATATATCAGAAAGCCGATTCAGCAGAGACTGCGGGTACTGATAAAGCACAGACTACCTGACTTTGACACCGATAAGCTCTTCATGAACGCGACTCATACACATACAGCACCTGGCTTCATTGATGGGGCGTTCTATGGTTTGTATGATGTCAGCCAGGATGAAGGAGTCATGAAGGCCTCAGAGTATGCATCATTCTTTCTGGAGCGTATTTCAGAGGCTGTTGTGGAGGCCTGGCGGAGCCGGCAGCCCGGCGGGATGAGCTGGGCATTGGGACATGCTGTGGTTGGTCTGAATCGACGAGCCCACTACTTTGACGGCTCATCTGTCATGTATGGCTCGACGCAGAAAGATAATTTCTCTAATATCGAAGGTTACGAGGATCACGCTGTGGAGATGCTCTTCTTTTGGGGGCCAGGCCAGGTACTGACAGGTATTGTAATAAACTTAGCATGTCCTTCTCAGGAAACGGAAGGACTGAGCGTTATTTCCGCAGACTTCTGGCACGATACACGAAAGGAGATTCGTAATCGCCTTTCCGATGATGTCTTTGTCTTTCCACAATGTGCTGCGGCAGGTGATATTTCGCCTCATAGAATGTTCCGCGAGAAAGCGGAAGATGTGATGCGAGAACGCAGAGGCCTGTCATGGCGACAGGAAATCGCCCGGCGGATCGCCAATGCGGTTGAGGATGGACTTGTCTCTGCAAAAAGCGAAATTCAAACCAATACGATTCTGAAGCATGTAGTGGCACGAATTGACCTTCCTGTCCATGAGCCATCCGCTTTACCCTTTTACGAAACAGACTCTGTAAAACCGATTGAGTTCCACGTGATTAGGTTGGGCGATATTGCGTTAGCGACGAATCCATTCGAGTTGTATCTCGATTATGGGATCCGCATCAAGGCACGCAGCAAAGCTGTTCTGACTTTCCTCGTCCAGCTATCATGTCAAGAAAGCGGTTATCTACCAACAGAAAAAGCAATTCGTGGCGGCGGATACAGCGCCGACAAATTCATCGTTGGACCGCAAGGTGGCCAGGTACTTGTGGACGAGACCGTCAAGCGCATTAATGCCATGTGGGACTAACCGGGTCGCACTTTTAGGGCAGGCCGGCAGGTATCGTAATTAGACTGGCGGTGGAGTGGTGTAATCCCTATGATTGTTGGACTCGAAAGGGAGTATAGGATGAAGCGACGGGACTTTATGAAATACGTTCTAGCGGGGGGCATTACCACGCCGTCGCTGGCTCAGTGTGCTTTTCCAATGGTTCGAAATAATGAAGGTAACGAGGCCGCGCAAACGTCAGGGAAACGGCCTAATATAATTGTGATTATGGCGGATGACATGGGCTTTAGCGATTTGGGCTGTTATGGCGGAGAGATCGATACTCCGAATATCGACCGTCTGGCTGCGGAGGGTATGCGTTTCAGTCAGTTTTACAACTGTGCAGTGTGCGGCCCGTCGCGGTCTTCGCTGCTGAGTGGATTATACCACCATCAGGTGGGGGTGCGGAACTGGACGGGGAAATTGCCAAATAACTGTACGACGATTGCGGAACTGCTGCACGAAGATGGTTACACCACGATGATGGTGGGCAGGATGGATTTTATTACGGTGGGCAACTGGTACGAGCCGAAGGTGGCCGAGCGGTATCTGGATCATTTTTTCGGCTCTAACGGTCACACAGGTCCGGGAAATTATTTCAAGGCAATTCGTGGTGTGCAAATTCTATTGTATGGCAAGGAATATCAGATTCCAGAGGAGGGCTTCTATTCTACGGACGCTATGAACGATTATGCAGTAAAGTTTTTGGAGGAGGCAGTGTGTAAGGATAAACCGTTTTTCCTTTACGCGGCGCCCTCTGCCCCTCACTGGCCTCTCCATGCCAAGCCGGAAGACATAGCCAAGTACCGCGAAAAATATCGGAAACAGGGATGGGACAAGCTGCGAGAACATCGCCGGCAGCGGTTAGTTGAAATGGGGCTGGTGGATGAAAGGACAGCGCTGTCACCTCGTGATAAGCGGGTGCCAGTGTGGGAGGAGGCGAAGGATAAGGACTGGGAAGCGGAGCGTATGGCTGTTTATGCTGCCCAGATCGATTGTCTGGATCAAGGGGTTGGGCGCATTCTTACTAAGTTGAAACAAATGGGGGTCGAAGATAATACCCTTATTGTCTTCCTTTCGGACAATGGTGCTTCCGACCAAGGCGGACCAAAGGGCTGGTTCAATATTCCGAATTGGCGCCTGGACGGACAGCCAACGCGGTGGGGTAATAGCCCCTCGATTATGCCGGGGCCAGCCAACACATTTTGTTCCTATGGTCCCCCGTGGGCTAATGTAAGCAATACGCCGTTTAGGCAGTATAAGGGAACTAACTACGAAGGCGGTATCTCCACGCCGCTTATTGCCCGTTGGCCTTCTGTTATAAGGCGAGGGGGAACCATTACCCATCAGACAGGTCATATCATTGATATTATGGCGACGTGCCTGGATGTTGCCGGTATTAAGTATCCGGCTGAGTTCGCCGGTCGAAAAATTCTGCCGCTGGAGGGCAAGAGCCTGCTGCCGATCTTTCAGGGAAAACGTCGGCGGGGCCACAAGGCGTTATATTGGGAATTATCCGGTCACCTCGCCATGCGGATGGCCAAGTGGAAGCTGACAGCAATGAAGAACAAGGGCTGGGAATTGTACGATTTAGAAACCGACCGGTCGGAAATGAACAACCTGGCAGATAAATATCCCCCAAAAGTTGAACAAATGAAGAAAATGTATGAAACATGGGCCCGGCGCTGCGGGGTTTAATCTTTCGGGTGGAGCTGGAATATGAAATCAATGGTCTGTGACCCGTGAGTAAAGAAGAGCGCGGGTGGCCTGCGGCACGGAATTCACTGGTTGCAGGTATTGACCTATGCCTACCCCCACGAGAGTCTACAGCATAGGTCATTGAAAATGTTTACTTTTTTTGCAAATTTTTTAAGTCTCTGCTACTGTCAATCTCACGACTTTGTGTTTTTTGTGATTTTATGTGCTATTAGACGTTCGGGTTGTAGGATCGTTGTAGTTTTTAGGAGCAATATTTATTGTTTCTTCTGCTATCGTCTGTCCCATTCTCAGCGGGCCCCGGCGTCACCCGTAAGCCGAAGCGTTATGGGTGTCTTTGTAACGGCCAGAAGATTTACGGAGCATTTTCTTTATTGCTTCGAGTCTTTGGTCTTCTGAGGTCATCTTTCTAATCTTGTCGAATTCTCGGATCAAGTGTTTCCTGTCGAAGAATGGGTTGTCGATCGAGTCAAGGTTTGCCCCTCGCTGTATGCTGATGGCCTGATACTTTTCAACGCTCAACTGCATCCGGATGCTCTGGTAGAGTGCTTCTGCCAGTTCGAAGGTTCTTTGGCGCCATTGCGGCCTGGTTCTCTGGTCGATACCCTTGTCGAGAATCGCCTGTGCCTTATCCAGTGAAGGCACAGAGCCGATTGCCTCGGCATTGTCGAGTACCTCCACGGCCTGGCGTTCGAGTTCGGTTTCGTAGTGCAGCCTTGCCTTGATGTACGCATCATAATAGGCGCGGTAGAGGCCCTGCTGGAAACGCCAACTAAGCTTTTCCTGCGGTGTGGCGCCGGCTTCCATTTCCTGAAAGAGCCTGAGCGTCTTGTAAGGCCGATCGTTCAGCAGCAGGGGGCCGAGCGAGTTCTGTTCGAGGGCGAACAGTCCCTCTGCAAACTTGCCGGCGTATCTCGGGCTCACGAAGAATCTCGCGTATTCTTTGGCGATGTCGTTCGGGTCCATGTCGATATCCCAGCCGAGGCAGCTCCAGAGAACCTTGTTGAAGTCATCATTGCAGCCCTCACTGTATGTGATGAAGCCGATGGAGTACTGCTGTAGGTCACAGAATATCTTTGTGTAGGCTACTGGCCTGGGGTTGATGGGTTCGCGGCCGAGTGTTTTGCTCCATGCTGAATCCCGGTGCGGTATCTCGTATTGACTGCCGCCGCTGTGCGTGATGTCAGGGTATCGCCTGATCGGGTATTGTGCCGGAATTTCTTTTCTCAAGGCCGGAAGGGAATCCATCATTACTTCTATTCTGGTACGACGCCGTTTTGGTTTTGGCGGCGATTCTTTGCTCGGTTCCGGCAGGGGCACCCAGACGGAGGGTCCGAATACGATCCCATCGAGCCAGGCAGGCTGTTCCTTCTGCATTATATCAAGAAAAGCTGGCCAGAAACCCTTGTTTTCATGAAAGTCCTGCGGTGACATCCACATCTGAGCCTTTGGATGATACCTATTCAAATTCTTCTTCTGCTTTTCTATGAAAGCAAACAGTATAGCTGGAGGATGCTTCTTACCCGGATCCCCGCCCGGAACAAAAACAGCATCAATGCGAGGCAGCTTGCGGAAGACTTCGCCCCATTCCTCTATTGCGGCATCAACTGTTCCCTTGTCGGTATAATCCTTGTCTAATGCCGGGAACCATATCCACACGTCAAGGCCATAATCGTCGGCCAATTGCGACATCAGTACCATCATCTCCATCTTCGGCTTTGGAAAGTGTGGACCGTCGTCGGCGTCATCACTCCTCGGTGGAATCAGCTCAATTGCGTTCATTCCAAACACAACCATTTCTCGATAGTACTGCTCCCACATATCGATCGTCCAGGCGTCATACGAATTGGTCTTGGGCCTGTAGCCAAGTTGATGACCTCTCAAGCCGATTTTCGGAGCACTTGCGATTTTCATATCGATGTTCAGTGATAAGGTATCTCTGCCCATGTCAAGCAGCCTCAATAATCTGCCTGCCGCGAATAAGGCTCCTCTTTCATCGACGCCTGCCAAACAAACAGTCGCAGCACCTCGCTTGGTTGTATCGACCCAGACTGCATAACCGTCCGCTTTGGACGGCATCTCCAGCCCCGCAGGCAGCGGAAAATTCTTCGTTATTTCGTTGCCGAGGCCAATAACGATCGCTGGCTGGTTATTGCCAGACATCTCTGGACCTGTCTGAAGAGTAATTCTTGTTCTCTTCTCTATCTCATCAAGAAGCATATCCGCCGCATTTGTCATAACTTTCCTTCTGGGATTCAATACGACGATCCTGGTGTTTGACAGCTCGACCCGCGCCCCCAGAGCGCCTGTAGAGACTATGACCCACAATATTAATACCAACATGCAATTCTTACACAAAATTCGCATCCTACTTTCTTGTATTTCCTATCGGATTTACCATATTAAACGCTTGGCCACACCGCTGAGCCTCACCTTAAATAGAATAGCAAATCGGGCTTGAAAGAACAAAAACTTTAGCATCTTCTTCTCAACATCACCACGCCGAGGCCGAGAAGGAAAAGTGTTGACGGTTCGGGGATCGGAGCCAAAGTAATACCGCCGTTATTGACATAATCCTGCAATATGCGAATCAGTCACATTGAGCCGATCATAAATCCGGATTCAACCTCTTTTTCCCACTTGGCCAAGGCTTTAGTCAGTTTAAAGACCAACTCAGTTTTTTCAGTTGCCAGATTTTTCTCCTCTCCTAAATCATCGTCCAAGTTGTAAAGTTCAATATCATCACCTTTAACCACCAGTTTCCAGGGACCTCTTCGTACAGCCTTGGCGTTTCCTTTCCGCCAGAACATTGTGCGTTCGTTTATCCGTTGGCCTTTCATCAGCAATGGGCTGATGTCGACACCATCGATCTTCTGACGAGCTGGCAGAGGTGCTCCGGCAAGCCTTGCAATTGTCGGGAAAAAGTCCATTGTCATTACCTTTTCGTGGCAGACTTGGTTTGCTTTGATTTTTCCGGGCCAATAGACAATACACGGCACCCGATGTCCGCCTTCATAAACCTGCCCCTTCTCGCCGCGCAGCACGCCGTTGCTGGATATGTTTTCAAACCTGCGACCGTATCGTATGTAACCTCCGTTATCCGACATGAACACCACTAAAGTGTTCTCAGCCAGGCCGTTCTTCTCCAGGGCATCAACCACACATTGAACGCTTCTGTCCACGGATTTGATCATCGCCTCGACATGTGGTCGGACGTTTTTTTCGTCAGGTATTATTCCCCACTTGTCGTTGCCCCAGTTTTTTCCTTCCGTTCGATGAGGCGGGTCATCCGGTCCCTGCCACGGGAAGTGTATGGCCAGGTGGGCCAAGTACAAACAGAATGGCTGTCCCTTGTTTTTCTCGATAAAATCGACGCTGTGGTCCGTCAGCAGTGTTGCCGTATACCCTTTTTCCATCTCGATCCGGTCGTTATGCCACCAGTCCTTGTTTCCTGACCGATCAATGTGCGAGTGGTGATCCCCGTCGCCGCTGAGCATTCCCCTGTATTCATCGAAGCCCTGGTTCGCAGGCGTCAGCGGGGGCTTGTATCCCAGGTGCCACTTTCCGAACATGCCGGTTGCATAACCATGGTTTTTCAAAACCTCGACTATTGTTTCCGCTTCGAGCGGCATTCCATTTTCTGTTACGCCTGCAGAGCCGCCCAGCGCCGACTCGAATTTCCGTCCGAAACGGTTCTGGTAGCAGCCCGTCATAAAAGCTACTCTTGTTGGCGAGCACATCGGACCATTACTGTGGAAATCAGTAAATCTAATTCCTCCTTGTGCAAGCTGGTCGATATTTGGCGTCTCGGCCCAGCCGCCGTAACAGCCAATATCCCCGTAACCCAAGTCGTCAATCATGAAGACCACGAAATTCGGCCTTTTCGGCTGGCTGTCAGCGCCCTTGAGAAAACCGGGGCACGCCGCAGTGCCGACCAAAAAACCCGCAGTACGCAGAAAATCGCGCCTTGAAAAATTTATTTTGGATGTCCTATTAGTAAACATGACTTACTCCTAATGTTGATAAGCCGGATCTAAAGCCATTTCCTGAGCACCGACTGTACAGCCTTATAGTTTTGAACAGCAATTCAGTCATGATTATGCACCTTTTGGGGATTCTTACAATCATCTTTACTAACGTGTGAAAGCTCTGATACAGTGCTAAACTCAACTACAACTGTGCTAAAACCCAAATGCCAAATAGCTCAGAAAATCTCAAAAGACTGCAAGTCCATAAGCTTAGAAAGGTCGGGGGTTTACGAAATTTATGGAAAAAGTGAACATTCTCAATGTACGATGTTCTGCTTTTAAGACCAAAGCATTATATACAGCCGGGACGAATCGAGTCGTCAGTCACAAGCTCGCCCAATGAGCTGGGATCGAGCGTAATTCGTCCAAGGTCCGCTCCGTCCCAGGAAACAAGCTAATCGTTCCCAGCGGGATCAAAACAAAACAGAACCAGCCCCCGCATTAAGCCGCCCTGTGGGACGATTCGCCCTCCAACAAGGCTGATGTTGCCTTCGCAAATAGTCATACCAGTAGGGGTACAGAGAAAAGTAATCTATTGTAATTTCAGGTAACGGGCTTCGTCCTGACCTGTCCAACAGGGCACGAACATCATCTCATCTGTGCGCCGATGGGGATAAATAACGGCCTTGCCGTCAATATTTCGATTACGGATCTGGTTCAGGATATCGACTGCGTGTTCGAGGTCTGCGATGCGGGTAATATGAGAAGCTGGATCGATTTCCCTCTGTGCCATTAACTCCAGTGTGCGCAGCAGATCCCATGGCGAGCCCCCACTGGAGCCGGTGATCACGATTTCCCGATAGTGCACTAAGCTTGTATCAAAATCGAGAATATCCTCACCTCTTTTCAATCCTCCAAAGAGATTCAATACGCCGCCCCGCCCCAAACAGTGCTGGCCTTGTTGGATAGCCTCTGCCGAGTCTACTGCCACAATGACATCATCTGCGCCATTGGCGTCAGTCAGATTATAGATCATGGCCTTCACATCTTGTTCCGTCCCATTGACCCAATACATCTCAATGCCTTGTTCCTGCGCCCGTGACGCATAGAGTGTGCGGGCCTTTTCCAGGCGTGCGTCCAGCACATCTACAGCCACGATCACGCGAGGTCGGTAGCTCATGGCCAGGTCCACGTGCATACGCCCCATGGCACCAATCCCGAGAATCATCACCACTCCTTGTGGTTTAAGACCTCGGTACACTTGTCGCGGCCCCAGGCCATCATCCTGCTGCAAATGAAGGTGATGGTCCTGGGAGGATATCACACATGAAAAGGGTTCGGCTATCGCTGCATGGGCATAGGGCAAAGACAAATCGGGATAAGGTAGCAGACAGCATCCGGCCAGCACTTCTTCCTGGATGAGTATATACTCGGCCAGGTGTCCCGGTAGGGTGTATCCCACTGAGACCTTACTCACACCACGGGCATTGTCCCTAAAACGTTCGCGATGGTTAATGGGCGGAGTGTCCACTGCAGGCTGAATCACAAAGCGCTGGCCTACCTGGTATTGGTTCTGCAGGGCCGTCCCGATTTCGACCAGAGTCACCGTGCCTTCGTCACCCAGGATCAGGGGATATTTAGCAGGATCCCAACCGGCCAAGTGGCGGTGTTCACTGCCTTGTTCAATAAGTTTAATCAGTGATGTACAAATCCCCGCAGCATCGACCCGTGCCAGTAATTGCCGGGGTCCAGGTCGTGGCACAGGAACTTCTTGTAGGGCCACGTGATCGAAGCCGGTTCCACTGAGCACCAAGGCACGCATCGTTTCAGGGATAGTTGTGGTTGACATAGTTTTTCCTTTAGTTAATGAGGTGCAATCGCCTCAAGTTCGTCAAACAACGGATCATTAAACTCCAGGTCGCTAACTTTACTCAGCGTTGCACGCACTCCTTGATGCCTCAATTGTTCGGCCAGGTCCAGAGATTCCGGATCATCCTGATGACGGAATTTCAGGGCAGCCCAGATGGCCTGCAAAATGAACGAATGGGGTAATTGGTATTGCTGGGCCAG
>LJUC01000294.1 GCA_001303695.1 Phycisphaerae bacterium SM23_30 | reverse complement strand
GTGCCACCGTTGGCCTGCATGATGCCGCTGTTAAAGACGGTTTGATTGTCGGTGGGATCGATAATAAGCGGCAGACTCTGGTCGGCCTGGATTAATCCCTGGTTGGTCAGCGCCATCGAATTATTTCCCAAATGGTGAGAGCCTCGAATAGTGTGACCGGCGGCATTGGTGAGGCGATGAGTGTTAACTTGACCTTGAACAAAATTATAGATAGTGTCCGAGAGGACCAAATCGCCACTGCCGTTGAAGAGGATATCGTCGGTGAAAATCAAATAAGTATTTCCGGCCCCGACGTCGCTATTGACGGTTATTACACCGTTATTAGTTATCATAGGACCTTTAAGGTACAATCTTTTACCCCCCCAGATGTTGATCTGACCACTGACAGTGTTGGTAACAATGCCATTGATGGTGGCAGTGACGTTATTGGCGTGAGTAGATCCACTGTTAGTGAAACCTTGCGATTGATAAATTGTAAGAGTGTAATTGTTCAGGTAGAAAGTGGCCGAACTGTTGTCGAGCGTGAGCCAATCAATCGCCGGCGACATATTCAGATTTAGAAAAGGATTCACCAACGTATCAGGAACATAGGCCGACTCCCCGGCGGTATCGGGGACATTAGCCGGGGTCCAGTGACCGGCGACATTCCAGGATGTTCCGCTACCATTAAAAGTCATCGTCTGAGCGGAACAAAACAAGGGGTAAAAACCAAGAATGACCAAGACCGAAGCGCAAAATCCTGATTTAAATAAATAGTGAGGATACATCTAATTCTCCTTGATATGAAAATCTACATTTCCCTGCTCATCCTTTATACAAAACTTATCGTCTAGAGTTTAACGTTTGCCGACGCCCCACAACACTATCATTTATTAACCGGTATTGTACGCTATAATCCCTCTATTATTCAATATCAAAAATCAGCCACTTTTCGGCTTCTTTGGCATTTTGGCCAAATTCTTAACTGCTTGATTTACAAGGACATATAAGTTTGCCCCTACATACTGTGAAAAGCACGTCGTATTGAAGTGATGGATCGTTTTTAAGTAATATGTCTTTTTCCGGCGATCCCAGATAGTAAAATTTAAGGGCTAAGTGATTTTTTAACAGAAATACATCGGGACCTTTAAAATTATGGTGTTTTAACAGAAATCTTGGTATAATGGATATTCGAGTGTTCGCTTAAAGAACTATTTTTTAAAGTTTGTCTGTTTGAAAGTCAAATGAGGAATGTCGGATAAAATAGGAGGCCTTTCCATGAAACATTTAACTCGAAAATCCACCTTATCTGCCCGTTTGAATCACTACCGTTCGCCCAAATCCCATGACCCCACCCTTACCCTGGAGAAACTCGAACCAAGGTTGCTTCTGTCAATTTTCGGTCCCCAGCAGGTCATTTCTACCGATGCTCATGGAGCGATTTCGGTTTACACCGCCGATCTGGATGCCGACGGCGACCTGGACGTGCTTTCAGCGTCGCAGGACACCAAGATTGCCTGGTACGAAAATGATGGTTCCGGTAACTTTGGCCCCCTACAAATCATTACCACGGACACTAGTTATGCCACGACAGTTTACGCGGCCGATCTGGATGCCGACGGCGACCTGGACGTTCTCTCGGCGTCCCAATTTGACAACAAGATCGCCTGGTACCAAAATGACGGTTTCGCCAACTTCGGCCCCCAGCAGGTGATTTCCACCGAAGCTGTTTGGGCACAATCGGTTTACGTCACCGATCTGGATGCCGATAGTGATCCGGATGTCCTCTCGGCGTCGTATAGTGACGATAAGATCGCCTGGTACGAAAATGATGGGGACGGCAATTTCGGCCCCCAGCAGGTCATTTCCACCGATGCCGATAAAGCAAGGTCGGTTTATGCCGCCGATCTGGATGCCGACGGCGATCCGGACGTGCTCTCAGCGTCGGAAAATGACGATAAAATCGCCTGGTATGAAAATGATGGTGCCGGCAATTTCGGTCCCCAACAGGTCATTTCCACCGATGCCGATGGAGCGAATTCGGTTTACGCAACCGATCTCGATGCCGATGGTGATCCGGACGTGCTTTCGGCGTCGATCTATGACGACAAGATTGCCTGGTACGAAAATGATGGGGCCGGCAACTTCGGTCCCCAGCAGGTGATTTCCACCGATGCCGATCAAGCAAGGTCGGTTTATGCCGCCGATCTGGATGCCGACGGCGATCCGGATGTCCTCTCGGCGTCGAGCTATGACGATAAGATAGCCTGGTACGAAAATGATGGTGCCGGCAATTTCGGCCCCCAACAGGTCATTTCCACCGATGCCGATCAAACATGGTCAGTTTATGCCGCCGATCTGGATGCCGATGGCGATCCGGATGTGCTCTCGGCGTCCTGGGATGACGACAAGATCGCCTGGTATGAAAACTTAGCGCCTTTAGTGACCGCCGGCCTTGAAGGCTATAAAAACGTCATTTACACCGACACCGACGGCGCAACCGTGAAAGTGAAAGTAGCCAAAGGATCGGCCAACCTGTTTTTCCGTGAAAGTGAAAGTAGCCAAAGGATCGGCCAACCTGTTTTTCCAGGGCGATGCCATCGAAACCAACGTTCATGGCAACACCGCCACCATCACCAGCGGCCCCACCGATTTGCTTAAGATTCACTTAACCGATAGTAATCCCAAAACCAGTATAAAGTTCAACGTCAGGGCCGGTAAAGAAGCTGACCTGGGAGGTATCACCGGCGGGGACCTCGGTAAAATTATCGGCCAGAAAATTGACCTCACCGGTGACGTAAATCTCACCGGTTCTCTGGGTTTTATGCACCTCGATGACCTCGATAGCGACGTCTCGATCATCACCCAGGAAGCTACCAAAAAAGGACTGAAATTCAAAGCCGATCAAATCATGGACGGCGTTACCTTTTCTATCGCCGATACCATAAAATTTTTCAAAGTTGACGGCGACCTCCAGGACGTCATCATCAGCGCCGCCGATGACATCAAAAAGATCTATACCAAAGGCGATATCATCGATTCGTATATCCTGGCCGGCTACAACCTGGACCTCGGCGGCATGGAGGGCCTCTCCAGCGGCAGCATCGGAAAGATCACCGCCAAAGGGGATTTCACCGGCAGTTACATTAGCGCCGGTGTCTTGCCCGATGCCCCGGATATCCAGTCCGTTTTTCCCGGTGTCTATCCGCCCTATTGGGGCTTTGGTTACACCGGCGATATCGGCAAGGTTAAATTCAAAACCATCGACTTGAATGCCGACGAGGACTTTGGCCTCTGGGCCGCCGGGACGATAAAACCAGTTAAGGTCAAAAATTTAAAAATTACCGAAACCGTTCCCGAACTCCACTTCTGCGTAGAAGGTAACCTGGGTTGATAACCCATTGATGTTATTTAGCCCTCGGTTTCGTCATGAATTTGTTCATGTGTCTGCTTGTCTGTAATTATACATACTAAATTTGTCATGATTACAATTGGAATTTTGCCTCCAAAAGCGCGTCAGGTTGAGGTGTTAATATCCGTTTTCAATATCAAGGCATACAATTTTGTTAAAAATTGCAAAATGAAAAGGAGATAGCTATGAGAAATCAGGTCCATCACAGAGATTTTCTGCAGATGACGGCAGCGGGGGGTGTTTTATACCTGACTAATGTCGGCATACCTTCTCTGGTTTTTTAGGGACCAACAGAATCCGGGCCTGATCAGTCCCGGCTGTCGTAAATCAAAATTGAAAGTAGCGCGGATATATATGGGCACCACTCACGGCCTGTGGCCTAAACCGAACCTGGATCTGGAAAATGAGGTCCGATTTTATAAATCTGAATTTGCCAAGTTGAGAGCCGAGTTAGCGGATGTTGATTTTGTCGTGGATGAACTGGTAACTACCGGCGAAGAGGCAGCCCGACTGAGAGATAAATTAAGTGATGTTGATGGTATTCTGGCCATTCATTTCAACATTGGCATCAATCCGATGCTTAATGAACTTCTACAATCCGGCAAACCAACCATGGTTTTTGCTGTGCCGTATTCCGGGCATGAATGGGTGGGATTTGGCGGGCTGCGAAAGCAGGAGCTGGGCGCAAAAATGGATTGTCTGCTGACCAGTGATTATAAACAACTGGCAACGTCGATAAAACCTTTTCGGGCCATACATCATTTGAGAGAAGCGAAAATACTTAACGTTACGTGTCGTTCTTCCGGGTCTTATGCTGAAGCGGTTAAAGAAAAATTCGGCACGGAGATTAAACAAACCAGCCTACAACGAATGGTCAACGCTTATAATTCCATCAATGATGAAAAGGCCCAAGCCGAAGCTCTGCGTTGGATCGAGGGAGCAGAGATGGTCGTGGAGCCCTCCACCGAAGAAATATTTAAATCATGCAAGCTGGCCCTGGCGTTTGAAAAACTGCTCGATGAAGAACAGGCTACGTTAATGACCGTAGATTGTTACGGGAGTATGCACCAACCTCTCTGCCAGAAATATGCTTATCCCTGTATTGGTTTTTCCCGACTGAATAACCTGGGCTTGGGGGGCATATGTGAATCGGATTTATCCAGTGCCATGACGCATATTCTGTTTCAGGGGTTGTCTGGCAAACCTGGCTTTATCAGTGATCCCACGGTGGATATGTCCAACAACAGTATTATCCTGGCTCATTGTATGGGCACCACTAAAATGGATGGCCCGGACGGACCGGCAGCGCCCTATAAGATACGCACAATCATGGAACGTCAGGAAGGAGCCGTACCCCAGGTTCAAATGCGCCTGGGTCAGAAGGTCACGCAAGCCAGAATTATTGATTCAAGTAAACTGATATATTTCACGGGTGAAATTATAGCTACGCCAGTGTCTCTGGAACACGTTCGGGGCTGCCGGACAAAAATCGCCGTCAGGGTAGATGGTGACCTGGATAAGCTATGGAAGAATTGGTCCCATGGCCTGCACCGGCAGACCTGCTATGGCGATATAACCAAAGAACTGGAATATTTTTGTCGATTCAAAGAAATTGAATTAGTTAATGAGATAGTTTGATTTTCTTTGGACTGACTGAATTGGTCAATTCATGTGATTAAAAGATTTCAGGTCAATCCGAGCCGAAGTTGCAATGAAAGTGCAATATTCACTGTGAAATCGACCACTTTTTGACTTAAGCCGAATTTTGCCAAAATCATAAGTCATTGTTTTCCAAAGACATATCATTTTACCATTTTAGCTATTAAAAGCACGTCGTATTGAAGTGCCGAATGGTATGGGGTAAATGTTAACGCCCGCAATTTAGTAACTCATCATTTGTCAAGTAGTTACACTTGGCAACTTTTTTCCTGATGAGCCTCA
>LJUC01000008.1 GCA_001303695.1 Phycisphaerae bacterium SM23_30 | reverse complement strand
GAACGAGGGATTGGAATAACTGTGATGATTCTGCGACATCTTTTCATAAAAATATATTATCATCGGATACTTTTTGCCTTCCTCATAACCGGCCGGCAGGGCTAAAGTACCCTGCAGACGCACGCCTCTGGAGTTTTCATAATCAATCAGCACTCTGCCGGGGCTCCAGGCGTATTCGGCCTGCTGGGGATTGGCGTCGGTGATTTTGACCATATTTTCAAAGTTAACGTCACTGACGTAGTAATCCGGAAAATCCACAAACGTCTGCATGGTGAATATGATCTTGTCGGCATTTTTGGCTTTACTGAGACGGCCGATGCTTTTATCTAAATATATAATTTCTTCCGGCTCGCTGCCGATACTTAATCGAGCATACCCTGACTTTTTCGTCCATTGACCATACATCGATAAAAGCAGCGGCTTATCGGTGTCGATGAACCGCTCCTGCCGATCTAGGTTGGTATAGCGAAATCGTATCGCCTCCCTCTCGCCCACTCCCGCGGTGATATTGGCGGCTTTCGAGCCGTCCAGCTCCAGCCGCCACAAGTCGTAGCGATGATTGACAATGACGGCCTGACCGTCTTTGGTCCAGCCGGCCAATCCAAAAGCGGGCTTCTCATAGGGATGATCGTCGTCCACGTTGACAAAATTCACCGGTGCCGATTGAGAGATGTTCACCGTTTGCTCGGTATCCAGATTATACACCCAGAGTTGCTTTTCTTTCAAGTAAAGATAATTCCGATCGTCGGGCGACAGCCCCATCGAGCGGCCCAGCGCCTCGACAAACAACTTTCTTTCGCCATTGGCAATATTCACCCGGTAGTAATCCGCCGGCGCCCCGCCCCAGTTCACGTCGGCAATATAGGGCTTATCGTTGCGGCCGATACCAAATTTACCGTCCTGAGTCAGGGTGATCGATTGCATGTTATCATCGGTCAAACGCACAAAGCGGCGGTTGTTCAGATTAAAGACCGCCTGATAAGTAAAATTACGGTCGCGGGAAGCCCGCCGCATCTGCACCGATTGAATCCGCTCATCTTTCCAGTGCCAGACATCGACGTTGGCCACCGGTTCGTCGAGTTTTTCCGGTTCCGGCTCCTGTTCTTTGATCGCACAAAAAACCCGCGAATTATCCTCGCTCCAGGAGAGCCTTGCCTTTTCGCTGAGCACCATATTGTCCGGGAATCCCTCGTCGGTGGCCGGATCACAGACGATTTTATAATGCCGCGGCACGTCTAAAGCCGTAAAAACCATCAGCACATTTTCCTTTTGGGTGAAATTTTCTTTCGTATTGCCCTTCAAAACCGCCAGCGCCGTCCCTTTATAGCCATATTTCAGCGTTTCTTCGCGTCCCTGATCGTCCCAGGTAAGCTGCGCATACTCCGCCTCGTCGGTATCCAGCGGCCGCAGTTGACCGGTTTCCAGCACCATAATGAAAATCCCGTTGCCGGCCTTGTTCTCGGCGTCGATGGTGTAAGCCATCAGCGTACCTTTGATATTAAATTGAAAACTGCCCACGTTGCCGATATTCAGATCAAGATGCGTCCGGAGGTTATGCAGTATCAAATCGCTGCCCTGATGTTCGGCTTCCCTGTCGGTTTTGGGCTTGCGCAATGCCAGAAAATCACTCCGGGGTGAAAATTGAAACGACGACGCATTTTCAAAGGTGTATTTTTCACCGGTCTGCAGGTTTAATAACTGTACTCCCGGCACGATCTTTTCCGGTTCTGCTGGTTTTTCCTTATCCTCTTTCTTGGGTTTTGCCGTTGGTTTACTCAGCCGGTATGCCGCCCATAAACCGTCCTGGGAAAATACCGGCCCGCTGCCGCAGAAAATCTCATAAATCTTTTCGGTGTCCAAATTTTTTATGTAAAGCGTCTGATCACCCTCCAAGGGCTGATAGCCATAGCTGATCCATTCGCCGTCATCAGAAAGCGACGTCGAAGTGATCCGATTCCACCGGCCGTAATCCTCCAGCGTTAAAACCTTCTTCTCGCTCTGGGCCGACAGCAGACTTACCGGCAGCAACGCCCAGACAAAAGTCAAAACAAGCATTTTAGTTTTTACCGTTTTCATCCCAATTCTCCTTTTGTATTAAACTATGAACATTCTTGAATATCTAATCCCCGGCGTAAAACCGGGGGATTTGCTTGTTATACCGAGCCTGTCCCTGGTTTGTAAAAACGCTCTGTTGTCATTTCGAGTGTTACTGCCGTTATTCCGAGCATAGCGATGAATCTATTATAAGTAGCATGGCCAAGCAATACCTTATTAAAAATCCGTGTCCTCTGTACTATCAGTGGATAAATTATTCTTTGGTTGTGGTCCCAGGATACACCAGGGATTACGTGGTTTAATTGTTGTGTACCTACTTTATTGGGCAGGGCTTTGCCCCATGCGTTTACTCCAACGTCTCCGGAATATCCGCCGGGCGGGCGGCGCCGTAAAACATGGCATTAAAAAGGAACTTAAAGTTAGCTTGCGCCTGGGCCCGATAGACCGGATCAAATCCGATCAGTACCACGCGTCCCTGGCCATAGGGAACCTCCACCAGGTTAATTTTATTTCTCAGGTTTTCTCCGCCTTCCAGCCAGCCGCTCAGCAGCAGATCGTTGGTGTTCGGGTAACGGGAGATAACGGTTCCATCCTGCACATCGAAGATCGCGGCGTTTCGGTAGAACAGATTACCGTCCCTTTCCATCCCATAGGCGATCGGGTGATTGGTGTCGTTAGTGGTCCTCAGGAGGGAGCCGGGCGCCACAATTTCACCGGCCTGCCTGAGGGTGTTGGTGACTTTCAGGCCCAGTTCGCCGATCGCAAAATCGACGCTGCTGCCGTAGGTGATCAGCGTTCCTCCGTTTTGCAGGAATTCCCTGATATTTTCCACCCCTTCGGCTCCGATGCCGCCGGTATATTCGGGCGGCGTATTACCGCTGCGGCCGCGCATAATTTCGTTGGCGCTGTAGTTGGAAAACAACAGCGTATTAAAGTTGCGGTTTAGGTTGCCTGCTGTAATTACTTCGTTATGGGTCGTCTCGGCGTTGAATTCAAATTGTTCCAATACCCACCGCGTCCATCCTTCACTCATATTGCCTGACCAAGATTGATAATGAGCCAGGTTAACCGGATTGAGCTTATATCCTTTCAGGGTCCGAGCTAAACGTCCCCGCGCGATCAGGTCGATGTTCAATTCCTGGGCCATTTTCCGCAATCTGTCCGCCTGATTGCCCTGGGCGAAAACTATAACGGTTCCAGCCGGGTATTTTTTCCCGCCGTCGTCGAAGGGTTCGCTTGTCCAATAGACGTCCGCCCCGTCGGCCAGCAACCGATTGGCGATGATAAACATGGCGTTGGTGTCGTGCGAGATGATAAACCCATGCGGCGCCGGTCCGGTCGAGATCGTCGGCGGGTTGATCTCCGGCATTTGCATCAACCGGGTGTTAGCCTCGAAGGGATTATTAATCCAGACCACGTCCACTCCCATCAAGAGGGGCAGCGTATGGGCCACGTAATCATAGGGCCGCATCAGGGGCCCGCCCGGATACTGCGTGAATTCCGGATATACCTGCCTTTCCAGCAGGGTCTTGGCGAAACTGTAATAAGGCTGATTCATATAGATAACGGCGCTGCCCGCCTCAAAGCGACGGCCGTCCGCCGAAAAGGGCCGCGTCGCCAAGTGAACTTCCACCATCCCCGTCTGCAGAACCTTGATCAGCCATTTGGTGGTGTAAGGATCACGCTGGCCGGCGGGGATTATGACCGCACAGGGATTGACTTTTTCCGCGATGGCGTTTTTGCCCACCTCATAAAAATTACTCAGCCACGTCTGACGCGTCAACGCCGCATTTTCGATCACCGCAAAGGCCGCCGCCACGTTATAATCGACGATATCTTTCAGCTTCCATTCGCCGCCCTGCCACGGCAAGGGGTGAAAAACCGAGCGTGTCAGATAACCCCCCCGCGCCAAAGCGTCGGGCGATACGCTGATAGGCGCCGCCAGTTGCACGCTGGCCGTCTCCGTTAAGATCCGCACCGCCCCGTGATAATGCTGAAAGGCCCTGCCCGGCGTCCAGGCGTCGTAGCGTTTATGCGATTCCACACCCGCAAAATCCTGGGCCGTCATCCGGTTCTGCATGTAGGTTCCCAGCATGTTGACATTAGCCTGCAGGATCGGATCGATATTATGCTCATATGGATCGACAAACGGCGGCACAAAAATCCGCGCCCCACTCGACCCCATCTGGTGCATATCCACCACGATTTGCGGATGCCATTGTTCGTACAGGTGCTTGATTGTCAACTGCGTCATCTTTTGGCTGAAGAAATACCAGTCCCGGTTGTCGTCATGACCGGTGTAGCGGTGATACAGCCAGGGCATCGACGCACCCTCAAACTCCGTCCCTACATATTTATTCCACCAGTCATGCACCATGTAATATCCGTCCGGGTTATGTATGGGATTGAGGATGATGATGGTGTTGTCCAGCAGATTTTTTATATACTCCGTCTGACCCGTCGCCAGCTCATAGGCCACTATATTCAAGGCCTGGATCGGCCCTACCTCCGTCGAGTGAATCCCCGCGTTGATGGCCACTACTGCTTTTCCGTCCCGGATAATTTGCCGGGCCTCGGCGTCGCTAATCAACCGCGGATCCGCCAGTTTGGCGTTCATCTGCCGGTATCTTTCGATATTCAGGATATTCTCTTCCGAGGAGATTATCGCCATCACGAAGGCATGATCGTCCGTGGTCCGGCCCACCTCTTGAAAGATCATCCTGCCGGACGCCTCCGCCATTTTCCGGAAATAGTTTATAATCCCATCCGGCGGGACCAGCATCTTATTGGTCCCTACCTCAAAGCCGAAAAACTCCGTTGGTGTCGGGATCGGACCCATTGCCACCGGCCTCGGCACCGTCTCACAACCAACAAATAACAGTCCCAGTGTTAATAAAATCAGTCCTTTTGTGGCCTTCATGATACTGTCTCCTTACAATCACCACGTTCCTTAGAAACTGCCATTGAACCAATTACCCACCCTTATAACATCTCCCCCCGCCCCCCGCAACAACTTATTTATGCCCTAACGGCCCACAGCGCCAGTTGTTGGTTATGAGTATCCATATTCGTCATTTGGATTTCGTTATTTAATCGTAATTTGGGCTTCGTAATTCGTCATTAATGCGTTTCTTAACGCGAGTAGTACTTGAACACCAGTTCCTCATATAATTTTTTATATGCTTCAACGGCCTGGTGGGCGGTATCGACGCTGTATTGGGTTAAGAATTCGGTGCACTTTTGCGGGTTTTGATTATAGAACTGCACCGCCTTGGCTTCAAACTCTTTTTGCCGGGCGAAGGCGCTATCTTCGATCTCCTGCCAGGTTTTATTTATGTCTTTAGTCATATCCTGCCAGCGGAACAGGGCGAATTTACTGACCCGGCGATAGGCCCACCAGGCGCAGTGGTCTTGGTAACCTCTTCGGCCATCAACCATGTAGGAATCCGGCATCCGCGTTATGCCGCAATAGAAGGGCGTATGCGGCGTGGTGATAGGATTATCATAGCCCAGCCACACCACCCCGCCCACCGGATCGCACAGCCAATCCCGCGACTGGGTAACGGTTAAATACGTCGCCCGCTCACAGCAGATCGCCCGCTGCCGACCGATATTTAAAAGCTGCCTCATGTCGCTGTCAAGGAAGTAACTGGCGAACGGACTATCGACATCTTTCAATACGTCAAATTCCGTCCCCTGATAATTATCCCGAAAAATCGCCAGAACATCCTTAACCGACAGTTTTCTTTCCGCTTTGACCGATAAGGGATAATCTATCGCCTTGGGGTCCAGCTTCAGCGAGGGCGCTACCAGAGACAGGGCCCGCCATTCCCGCAGGTTGCCGCGACGATTGGCATATACGTGACAAAACACGAAAGGCTCCTGGCCGTCCGGGTCCCAAAGGCCCAATTCCTCCGCCAGCGAAAACACATTATCCGAGGCCAAATAATAGTCAGGCTTGCTCAGGTCTATTTCCTGAATGCGATGGGCGTTAGCTGATACTCCCA
The DNA here is from genome assembly GCA_001303695.1 of Phycisphaerae bacterium SM23_30. Classification (GTDB taxonomy): domain Bacteria; phylum Planctomycetota; class Phycisphaerae; order Sedimentisphaerales; family SM23-30; genus SM23-30. Next base: position 26,680 of record LJUC01000008.1, on the reverse strand, counting down.
CGTGATCGTCCGGTATCCGTACGGCCGCCCAGACCGCGCCTTTTTTACCTTTGCCGGGCCCGAGGATCTCGAAGTGCCAGGTCTCTTTCGGATCAGCAAACGTAAAGCATTCTCCGGTATCGATATAACCGTATTCCTTGGTCAGTTCGTCGGCGACCTTGATAGCTCCTCGGGCGGTCTTGGCGCGTTCCAGGACCAGCCGGTATAGCTCCGGGCAATCTATAATTCCTTCATTACTACGGAGTTCGCGTTTGCCGCCGCAGGTGGTTTCGCCGATAGCTAATTGATATTCATTCATACAGGCATAGGCGGTATTGATATAGGCGTAGGTCTCGGATGCCTGGGGTATTTCACCGATGACCGTGCCCGGGTCTTCCGGCCCATATGTCCTCTTGGAGCGGGAATATATCTTCGCCATCGATCCCGGCGAGTGTTTCTGATGCGGCACGACGTTGATCCAGGTGCGGTCCGTGCCGCTGTCGCAGGAATGAGATGTCATCGTGGCGCCATCGACAGAGGCCAGCCGCCCGACGATAACACTAGTACAGCCATCGGTATCAATATCCCGTGATGGCTGGGCCATAACAACTGACAGATGGGAAATGACCAGCAAAAAGGTAAGAGCGATAAACCAGGACCAAAAGTTGATTTGAGTGGATTTGAATCTTTTCATGTTAGACCTCCGGTAATTTTTTAAACCATAGCAGTTAGGAATTATTTTTTGGGAGTGATGACGTCGTATTCGATTTCAAGCACGACTTTATGGCGGGCCTCTTCTTCGGCCAGGGCGATGAGCGTTTCGCGGACATCCCGGTCTTTAACCGCCAAGGCCAGGTCGAGGTAAAAGCGAAAGGAGAGTTTTTCCTTTTTAATGGCGGTTTGAAGCAATTCGCGATATTCCTTATTCAGGGGATTATAATGTTCCAAATGATCGGTATATTCAAAATTAGTGATCTCTTCCGGATCGGCGACCACGCGGCCGGCTTTGACGAGTTCCATTTCGAGTTTGGCTTTGTGGCGCAACTCCTCCTGGGCAAAACCGAGAAGGACATTGTGCATATCGCGGTCTTCGGTTTGCTGGGCCATATCCTGATAAAACTGGTGGGCTTCGACTTCCCTGGCGATGGCGAATTCCAAAATATCTACAAAGGATTCGAATTTTATCATGATTCATTCTCCTGTGAAGCTGGCCAGATCGATCTTATCAGCTCTTTTGCCAGGTTGCTCGATAATTTTACTCGATTTTTCCGATGATGCAAGCAATTATATTAAAGCAAAACCGCAGGCTTTACAAGAATATTGACAATTTCGTACATTCGGAATATATTTTGGTTCAACTATGGACGATGAGATTAAGAAAATTCTCAAGCCGGTAATGCTGTTGGCGATGCTGCTGTTGCTTTCCTCGGTGGTCTTGTACGGTCTGGCGCGGTATGAAGGGCAGGAGGTGTCGTTTTTGCGGTGCGTTTATATGGTAACGATCACCATCTCCACCATCGGCTATGAGGACCTAATCAACATCAAAGATAGCAGCTTGCTGACGATTTTCAATATCATAGCCATTTTTTTGTATATGATATTGGTGGCTTATATCATATCGAATTTTACGGCCTTTTTAGTCGAGGGAAGGTTCAAGAAGTATTTTCAGCGTAAGAAATTTCTGAAAAGGATACAAAAGATGGACCAGCATTATATTATCTGCGGCATCAAGGGCGTGGGGATTTTCGTGGCCCATGAGCTTTATCAAACGCAGCGTCCTTTTGTAGTGGTTGACGACGATCCGGCCAGCATTGAAAAGCTTCGGAACGAAATTCCTGCCCTAATTTCCATTGAGGGCGACCCTGCCGATGAAAATGTCCTCATCAGCGCCGGCATTAAAAAGGCCAAGTCTCTGGTGGCGTGTATGGAGACCGATAAGGAAAATGTTTATCTTATTCTGGAGGCCGGGGAACTCAATCCCAACTTGGAACTGGCAGCTAAATATGATTCACCCCATACGCAAAGTAAGCTGCGTAAGGCCGGGGCCAGCCGTTTGGTTTGTCCTTCGCGCATAGGGGGATTGCGTATCGCGTCGGAATTGATCCGGCCGCGCGTAGTGACGTTTCTTGATGTTATGCTGCGTGATAAAAAGGAATCAGGAGTTCGACTGGAGCAGGTTACGGTGTCCCAGGGGTCGGCCTTTGTGGGCAAAACCTTGAATGATCTTTATCGAGAGACCGGAGTTTTAACAATCGCCTGTCAGCAGGGTGATGAGGCTGATTTTGAATATAATCCCGATCCGCAAAAACTTGTCTGCGACGGTATGGTGTTGATTTTTATTGCTTCCCCGGCCAAGAGAAAGGCTTTGGCAGAAGCCGTTGCATGAAAGAAGAAAACGCGCGGGCGGAGGAAAGAATGAGAAACACCTTAGTTTGGACAGCGGCTTAGGGGAGATTAGTCGTATAAAACAGGTGGCCGGCACAGGAGCAATCGGAAGAGCCGAAGCCGGGGGCAATGCGTTCGAGCATTTCCGCCAATTCTTTCGCCAATTGGCATTCGCGCCGCCGCCGGTCGCAAACGATAATAGCGCCCAGCATTTGGGCGTGGATAGAAAGATAGTCGATGTGCCAGCGGAGGGATTTTTTCTTGCGGCTGTGACGAGCCAGGCGGGCGGAGAGATTCCGCCGGCCGCTTCCTATGTAGAAATACCAACCTTCGCGAAAAGCAATCGCCCCAGCTTGCCGACTTTAATCGATCGCGCGCGGGGAAGATAGAAGACTGCGATATACAAGCCGCTGTCCAAGGTCCAAATCACTCCATTTAGTTTTACAGGTAGGAGTTTATAGTTAAGGACATTATTGAAGTTCTTTTTTTCCAGTAGCTTAAAGAAAAACTTGTATTTGACAAGTAAATTTGGTATTTTTTCTATAGAGATTCTAATAGTAATAATTTGTGACGATTTTTAAGCTCTCATTAACTTGATAGAAGGGAGAGACATATGTTTGGAAAATTAGACAGCCGACGTTTTGTATTATCAATTCTTTTAGTTTTATTAACTTATTTTATAAGCGACTGGGCCGAAGGGCGGGGCCGGATCAGGGCATCTAGAAGGGTGCCGGGGCAAAAGGTTCCCATCAACTTCAACGATTTTCACGGTTATACCGGCGCCGTCGAATATATAAAAAGTGTGGCCCGGGCCTACCCGAACCTTACCGAACTTATCGAGATCGGAAAGAGCAATATGAGTCGATCAATTTATGTTCTGGTTGTTTCCAACATGCAGACCGGGACTACCATCGACGCTCATGTGGAATTACGCAATATGCGTAAAGAAAACGTGCAAAACGTCTCTCCTATGAAACCCTATCAGGGCAAGTCGGGTCATTGGATCGACGGCGGCATGCATGGCAACGAATATACGGGGACCGAGGTTTGTTTATACATCATTAATAAGTTAGTTAGCGGGTATGGCTTAGTTGATGAAATCACGCGGCTGGTTGATGATAACACCTTTTACATTTGTCCGGTGGTCAATCCGGACGGGGTATTCAACAGTGTGGAAAGGGACATTTCCCAGCGACAGAATAGCGAGATGAAAGACGACGACGGCGACGGTAGAATTAACGAAGACGGTCCTGATGACCTCAACGGCGATGGACACATAACTCAATTCCGTTATAAAGATCCCCAAGGTGATTATGTCATCGATGAGGTTGATCCCCGCCATATGGTCCGATTGGGCCGGGACCAAACCACTGATAAACAACGGTATTCAGTGGTGAGAGAAGATAAAGACAACGACGGTGACGGCCGCCGCGGTGAAGACGACGAACGGGGCATCGATGTGAATCGTAATTTTCCCGAGGGCTGGTTTACCGACGAAGGTTTTGCCGGGGGTACGGGTCATTATCCGACGTCTTCCCCAGAGGCCCAAGCTATTTGCGAATTTTTCACCAATCATACTAATATTTTGATAGCCCAGAATTTTCACACTTCCGGCGGTTTTACCTACCGGCCCATGGGCACCGCTCCCGACAGTGATATGGCACCGCGGGATATTGCCGTCTATGACCGGATTATGGGAAAAAAATACCTTGAGCTTATCGGAGAAGAAATTCCGGAAGCCTGGAAAGAGACGGGTTCTCTTGGCAGGTTCAAGGATGAACTCCGAAAAACCTCCAAAAATAAACATGCCATCGAACGCGGCTATGAAATGCCGAGAGGTTGGATACACGGTTACAATGAAAACCGAGACCGACGTTATGGGTACGGCATGGTGATCGATTGGATGTACGCCCAGTTTGGCGCGTATGCTGTCACGACCGAACTTTGGAATCCCAGAAAAGACATGAAAGGTATTCCGGAGTTTACCGGTGATGATGCCCAACTGCAGCGGGAACGCGCCCTTTTGAAATATCAGGATGAACAATTCGCTGGCAAATTTTTTATACCCTGGCAAAAGTATGTACATCCTGAACTGGGCGAAGGAGAGATCGGCGGCTGGATCCCCAAATACCGCGGGGGTAATGCCTTTCCGGGCGAGAGTCTTATCGGCGTTTGTGAAACTCATTGGCTGTTTGAGCTTCTTCGCGCCCAGCTGCTGCCGAAAGTAGAAGTGACCGACGTTCAGACGCGGGTGCTCTATACGGTCAATAATGCCGGTGATGCCTTTGTAACCCAGCAAGGAAATCGGGCGACAATTAGGAGGGACCAGCTAAGAGGTCGCTATAGAATCGTGGAAGTAACCGCAACGATTGAAAACGTCGGTAAACTCCCCACCCACTTGGCTCGCGGGGCGCAACTGGCCGGGAATCGACTGGACGTGGTTTGGCTGATCGGCGACCGTAACAAGGTGACCTTCCTGGAGGGTTCGGTATTTCAGCAACTTGGAGTGCTGGATGGCACGATGGAAATTCCCGGCTTTTCCTCGAGCCTGCAAAATGTAACGCGAAATATCGCCCGCGGGTTAATACAACAGTTCATACCGCGTCAAGGCGGCGCCCGGCAACAGACGGGTAATAAACGCCAGGCAAGATGGCTGGTCGCTGTAGAACAAAACACCCCCCTCAAAGTTATCGCCACCTCCCAAAAGGGCGGCACCGATGTTATAAATATCGATATCCGATAACCTACATTTGGGCTGCCCAAAAAGGCGGGGGCCGCTAAATAACTGCCTATGAAAGATTTATAAATGGGCGATACGGGACTTGAACCTGTGACCTCCTGCATGTCGAGCAGGCGCTCTAGCCAACTGAGCTAATCGCCCATATCTGTTTGGTATCTCCCTATTTACTCTTTCGAGGTGGTGATGTCAATAGTTTATGCTTGGTTTTACCGTGACAGTTTCAACTAGCTGTAAATAACCTGATAGCCGACATAAAAGATGGCCCCGTCTGCCATCATATGCGAAATCCAACAGCCGACGATGCTATTGTGTCGTTGGAACAGCCAGCACCATAATCCTCCCCCAAGTGCTACGCATGTTCCTAACGCAGCAGTAAGACCTGTCGAAAAAAAAGCACCCAGTATTATATAATGGTGCCCCGCAAACGCCAGGCTTGCCCCGAAATATGCGACCGGCGGTCGAACCAGCTTCCGTAATCGGCCGTACACGTACCACCGCCAGTAATACTCTTCCAGCAGCGAATGCCCCAAGCAAATCAGCAGAGAAAACATGAGAAAATGGTTAATAATCTTCATATCTTTTGCTTTACTACGAATGACATCGCTGTTTTGATAAACAATGCCTCCCAGATCAGTGAACTGGAAGCCGGCCAGGATTACCAAAGCCATCAGCAATCCTGAAACCGCCCCTAAGGGAATTGATTTGGCATGCTTTGACCAATCTGTTTTGCTAGGATAAAAGTTTTGCTTTTCCAGTAGTTTCGCTGCTAATGCCGGCCAGATAAGAAGAAAAACCTTTGCCGCTGCAAATACCATTACTGCAAATCGGCTTCCAGACAGCAGGACAAAATAGAAAAGCGCCGCAGCAGACGGCTCTACCATTGCCAACATCACCCCAAAACATAACCGGGATCGTTCACTCATATTCTAATGTGATATACAAAATGGTTATCACAGCACGTCGTTAAAAAGTGTGACGCCGTCCACCATATTACAGGTATGAACGTCATATTTGTCGCTATATTCGGGATGTCGGCGAGGATATTCAATCTCGACCGCCTTTTTCAAAGTCTCAACTTTATCTGTCCGTACCAAGGCTCCGCAAGCCCCTTTGTCCCCTCCGCCCAGCATTCTCTCGCCTAATACTCCCGGTACCTGACGGGCAATATCGCACATAGTTTCCAGTTCCGCACCCGAGATTTTATATTCATCTCTAAGACCCAAACCGTCGGCCCGGAATATGCTGCCGACTGTTTCTATATCGCCTTTTTTCCAGGCCTCGAGCATTTCATAGAACCGTTGTTGGGCCTTAAAAATATAGGTCATACGATCGCACAGATCAGGATAACTATTATAAAACTGGTCCAGAATTTTTTTATAGAGGCTCTGGCCTTTTATATCGGCCAGGCAGGAAATCTCAAAGCCCGCCTGCCGAATTCGGCCCACAAGTTCTTCACACTCTGCCCGGCGGATTTTATAGGTGGATTTTTCCAGGCCGGGACGTTCGGTGCCGGTGTCGAGAATCACCAAACGAAAATCAACGGCCCCCGCACCCAAAGGCACATAATTTAACAACCCAGTTTTTGGATTATAATGGACGCCCATATCCTGACGGGCGAACAGGATCATAATCTGATCGAGCCGTCCGCAGGGCGCGCCGATATAATCATTTTCCACCGCCTGGGCCAGATCGACAATCTTAAAGCCATCCTCTATCTCAATTTTGTTAGCATCCAATAGCGATAGAATAAGATTCAACGTTAAAGATGCCGAACGCGACATCCCCCCGCCGGGTATATCTCCGTAAACAATAGCGTCGATACCCTGGGTAAGCACTATTCCTTCACGCCGTAAAATGTAATCCACGCCCCACGGAAATCGTGCCCAGGTTTCGGCTATGACTTCCGATTGAGGTTCAGGCACATCGCTCAATTTGAATTCAATAACGCCCTCGTCAGGGAAATTTCCGCTGAACAGCCGCACCTGTTCCGTCTCATTGGTTTTGTAAGCCAACCAGATAAACCCGTCGGTGCCCACGCCGAAAAGTTCGGTGCCGTTATAATCGCCATGCTCCACCCCCAGGCAAAAACGAGACGAAGTGCGCCTAATCCTGCCGCCCTTAATATTTAAGCCCGTATCCTGGGAAAAATTAAGGATATTTTCAATCGCCGAGCGGTCCTGATCGGTCATAAAGATCTTATTTAATTCACTCATATTGGATATATGTCCTTGTGCAGGCCAAGTATTTAAATTACCAGAAGATGATATATAAAACCGCCGTCAGAAATATGATAAAGCTTCCCCATAGATAGACCCGGCGATTGACGGTGGTGTCAAATCCTTCCTTGACGGGCATGGTCACCGGTTTTTCCAGCGGCTGATAGCGGGTAATGATCACCATTACGATAGCAAGGATTAAAAATATAATCATCATATGGTGCAGAAAGGCCCATTTGCTGAAATCAATGTAGTATCCTAAAAGCCCTTCGGGAGAGGGGATTTTACCCGGTTCCATGTCGGGGTGGTTTTTTAGATAGAAATAATCCCAAAGCCAACCCGGAACTCGACAGAGAGCGTAGAGCAAAGGGCCCAGCAATAAAGCAATCTTGGCCGATAGGGCAGGGGCTTTCTTGATAACTAAACCGACCAGAAAAGCCGTCACAATTCCCGGGGTAATAAATCCCCAGATCTCCTGAATGTACTTAAATACTCCTTCGGCGGTCCCCACCACCGGCGCCCACAAACAGGCCACCACCACAATAATGGCTGTCGCAATTCGGCCGATTAATACCTGTCTTTCGGTCGTGGCTGTTTTGTTGATGTATTTTCCATAGATGTCAATAGTAAAAATGGTTGACGCGGAGTTTAAACCCGAATTAAATGTGCTCATCACCGCCCCTAATAACGCCGCAAACATTATGCCCCGTAACTGGGGCGGCAAGATCCGGCTGATCATAAAAGGATATGCCTTGTCTCCCGCGTTGCCTCCCAGAGCGTTTATCTCATTACCATACAACTGAAAAGCCATAATTCCCGGCATCACAATAATGAAAGGGATTAACAATTTGATCAAAGCCGCCAGTATGATGCCCTTCTGTCCCTCAGAGAGGCTCCGGGCGCCCAGGGTGCGTTGGGTAATAAACTGGTTCAATCCCCAATAAAAAAGATTGGGAATCCACAGGCCGCCGATGAAAACCGCCAACCAGGGCACATCCGGATCATCCCAGGGTAAAACCATGTGCAGTTTGTCGGCGTTATTCGAGGCGAAAATTCGGCATCCTTCAATTAGGTCGCCCTCGCCTATTAGTCTCACACCTAAAAAAGCTACAATGGCGCCGCCTAATATCAACGCCCCGCCTTGTAATAGATCGGACCATACCACCGATTTGAGGCCGCCGTAAATGGTGTAGGTGGCCGCGATGATGCCGATGCACCAAATACAGGCGATATTGGCCCAAAGCTCTGCTTTTTCGGGCGCCAGATTAAATTTTTCCGCGAAGACAGCCGGCATGTCGAATATCGAGTTGAAAGCGATAGCCCCGCTGTATAACACCACCGCCAGCAAAACTATAATATAGGCTAACATCAGGTATATCGCCATAATCGCTCGGGTCTCTTTATCGTAGCGGTATTCCAGGAATTCCGGCATAGTGTAGATGCCCGCCTGGAGGAATTTCGGCAGCAGCCACCATCCTACAATCACCAACGTCACTGCCGCCATCCATTCGTAACTGGCGATAGCCAGACCCACTCGACCGAACGCCGAGCCCGCCATCCCCACGAAGTGCTCCGTGGAGATATTAGAGGCAATCAGCGAAAAACCGATCAAGTACCACGTCAGCTTTCGACCCGCCAGAAAATAATCTTCCGATGTTTTTTCTTTTCGGCCGGCATACAGCGAAACGCCCACCACCGTGCCTAAAAAACCTAAAAATACCGCCAGATCAATCCATGTTAATTCCATGATGGTTGTGCCCTGTTGTAAAAATACCTTTTGATAACATTATTAATAAGATTTAGTTAATAGAACGCCAAACAACAAATAATATCTGAGATGAGTGCTGAATTATCAAGCATATTATCTACAGTGGCATATCTTTTCTGACTTACTTGTTTTTGCTCGGCCAGAATACCCGATCGCTGTCGGCGCTGCGTTCCCCCCACGGATCATTCGGGTTTTCCACCCCGCCGTCGTCGTCAAAATCCGCCGCCCAACTATACAAGATAAAATCATCCCCCTCTTTCTCGTACTGCAAAATTCCCGGCCCATAGGGGTCATCCGGAAGTTTCTTCAAGTATCCGGCGGCCGACAATTCATGCAGCTTATCCGGGTATCGTCCGTGCGTAAGCTTCCAGCGACGCAGCGCCAAAACTGCCGTCACCGTTTCGTGCAGCGCCTGAGCCTGAAAGTTTTGATCCACCAATCTTTCAAAATCTATAAAATTACGCTTTATCATGTGAATAAGATGATATGCCTCCTTATCGAGTGTCTCGAAATCATCCATTATAGAGGTTTGGCGGTCATGTCTCACAAAAGGGCTCATCTGAGCCAGTTCGTTTATCCGGTTATACAATCGGTGAGCTTGGGCCACGGTATCATCCCTTTTGGCATGCCGCAAACTATCGGTTAATGTAATCATCTCTTCCTGTCGGCCTGTCCCTTCGAACCATCTTCCCAGAGATTCCCATAAACCTATATCGGAAGCGCCCTCGGTGATCCAGCGGTTGAAATATTCCGCAATAATACGGCCTCCCCCGACTCCGCCTTTCGTAAAAGTATGCTGCACTACATCTAAAAATTGCAGTCTATGACCTTCAAAATTTATGATGGGGTACTCCGACTCCGTCAGTTTGCCTATTTCCGCCTGAATGTGCCGCAAGTCCTTTTCATTTCCCATCCTTAGAGCGATACAACCTAACATATGCTCATATCCTGACTTAATTATAGAAATACCCCTGAGTTGGTCCGAGAATGTTGACGTGCCTTTTTGCCAAAGGTGGCCGAAACGTATTAATGCCAGACTATCCTGCAAAGCTTGTTCCCGGCGGGCGGCTTGAAGATTAGCATGGATCATCCAACGGCTGAATTCCCTCATAATGAGCATATCCTTCAAATCAGGAATATAGCAACTGCTGAGCAGATCACTCTGCTCATCAATGATATATTCCCGAAATAAATAATCCTTCTTGCTGCCCGTCGCGAACGCCTGCCAGGCCGGCTGATTCTGCCTGATCCATTTGTTAATCTGACGGGTTTTTGTCTGGTTTTCTTCCATCCAGTCACGCAGTACTTCCACCACCAGTGCTCGATTCGCTTCTTCCGGTAAGGTATTGTTGCATATCATTTGGTAAAATTGTTTACGAACCTGGTTTAATTCCGCATATGGTCTTGTCGCGTATCGAACCCCGCGCCTCGTTCTTATGGTGCGATAATATACTTCATTATTTTTAAATAGACTTGTCAATAAGTTTTGGGGAATCTGTTTTTCCTCGATTGCCTGGCGCACTTGCTCTTTTATTTCCGGGTCTAATAGATCCCATGCACTAAGGTTCTGTTCCATCCATTGCCGCAACTTATTTTGTTCTGCCGGGGCCAGATATGTGGAATTGTTATCGTTGTCAATATTATACGGTCCGGATTGGATAATACGGTATATGCTTTCATTGGGTTCGGTATAGAGTTGAAGGGCTTGTTTAAAATAAGGCCAGGCGTTTTCCCCTTCCGCATCTGTCGGCCGGACCAAATCATTCAACTTCATCACGTAGTTTGTCTCGACTAACGGTGCCCTGCTTACGTACCACCAGAAGCTGAACGCCAGCAGTAGAAATACCACTCCCCCTCCACTGATAATCCCCATCAGTAATTTCTTCTTCATGCGCCACTATCCCGTTTGTTCGCGGTTGCCGACTTTTTGTCGCGGCCCGATTATCCTCGGTCTGTCAAAAAAAATCAACATTTCTTTACCCCATTATAAGCAGGCCCTAAAATCCCCTCCTTTGCATCTCTCTTTTTATCTATTTAGCTGCACCTTTTTTTCATGCCTTCGCCCTAAAAAAAGAACGCCCGATAGGTCATTTCCTACCGAGCGTCCCGGTCGGGGGAAAGCATTATATTGTGCTTAACTTTTTCTCTTCCTGAATGACTCCGGCAAAATTAAAGTTAGGCACATATTATTTAAGAAAATCCGTTTCCTGATTTTCTGAAAAAAAAGGAGTGTTGAACCCAGAAAATTTATATCTTCTACTCCTTTGAAATAATGTTTGGGGCCAATCAACCCCGAAAATCTGCTTCAGTCCAACACTCCGGTTAAAGTAATCTACTATATTTATATTTAAACCTTTAAAATAGTATTGCAATAAGGATTTTCCCTTGCTTTGCTTGGGTATTCCCTTATGAAAGAGATGTTTTCTAAGGCCCTTACCTCTATTGTATCCGCCCCTCCATTTTTTTATTCTGCGATTCTTTTATTCCATATAGGACTTTCAATTTATTTGATGGTTAAAATGGCGGCTTCTTTTTAGGGATGAGGTATTATTTACCGTCAAATATTTGCTTCCCGGCGCAATAATTTGCATAATTTAAGGATTGAATATTACAACTTGTGAAGGGAAAGCTTGATGCCGCGAAGATAACCAGTTGTGCGGTCTTCATAGGAAATGGGATTATCGGCCTAAAGGATTATCAGTGCTGATAAGGCAATTTTTTCGGAAATTTGCTTAAGTCGGCTCTAACGCCCGCCGATAGAACCCCTGACTCGAAACGTAAATTACGTTCGAGGTTTATGGAGAAGTGATTATCAAATAAGCGTAGCACATGGATGCATGGAACGTATGGATTGCCAATACCTTCCTGACGTTCCGGACGCGTTGGTCAGATTATTGGCACAGGACAATATCCCATGCGCTCCATGCGAAAACGCAAAAAGAACTCCCTGCAGGTTTGTCCCGCCCCTTTTACCCTCGAAATCCTCGAACGGCGTCAATTGTTGAATGGTTCTTACGATTGGTTACCCAACGCCGACCTCGACAACCTTGTAAAACCCGGCTATACCAGTCCTCATCCCTTTTATGCCGATCCTGCCGCTGGTTTCGATTATGATGATGGTATTACCTGTGGCGGTTATAACGATCTCGAAAGTATCTACGATCAACATGCCGATTTTTTGTCCGGATCTGATAATAACTCCACTTTAACGAATGATCCCATCGTTGATGACATCAGCGACGCCGTCTCGGCACCTGCCGGTTCGGCCCAGGTTTTATTTTTAGATTTTGACGGGGCCCGTGTCTATAGCCGATCCGGTGATTTCTGGCTCGGCAGCTCTTATATTGATGTGCCCGCCTATGATCTTACCCTGTTCAACTGGGCCGGTCGGGAGCAGGAGTCCATTGACTATATCATCCAGTTCGTACAAGAAGACTACGCCGCCTATAATATCACCATCACTGCCGAACAGCCCCCTGCCGGTGAGTACACCACCATGTACATCGGCGGCGGTAACGACTGGTTTCAACCGGGCAGCGGCGTCATCGGAGTGGCTACCTATGACATCGGCAACAACGATCCCAGCAACTACGGTTTTGCCTTCCCGGATGAGTTAGGTATTTATTACAATTATTCCGGAGGGGATTTGCTCAATTTCAGCGAGTACCTCGCTAATCTGATCTCTCATGAAGCCGGACACACCTTTGGCGCCAACCACATCTCCGATACCTCCGCTATCATGAATCCCTATTTACCTCTCAGCCCCCGCCGAACCATGTGGGGCGCCGGGGATATCCCCGGTAGCAGCTACCAGCAGGACACCCAGTCACTATTCGGCGACAATATTGGATACGCCCACAAACCCGATGACTTTGATGATGATTATTTCACCGCCCATACTGTCTTCCAAAATACCGTCATTGATGGCTTGCTGGAACGACGTGACGATATTGATGCTTTTACATTCATCGCCAACGCCACCGGCACCATTGACATTCAAATTTCCACTACTGAATTTGGTAATCTCGACTCGGTTTTGACCGTATATCGTAATTCCGATTGGACCATTGTGGCCGAAAACGATGATTACCAGGGTTCAAGTGATTCTTTCGTTTCTTTTAATGTAGTTGCCGGCCAGCAATACACCATTTATGTCTCCAGCTATGACGCCAACTCCTCCGGCAGCTATTCTTTGGCGGTTGATCCCGCTCCGCCAAAACCGACTCCCCAGATACACATCACCGACAGCTTTCACCCCGCCGACGATCTCGTCCTTGATTTTGGCTCCATTACCGTCGATACCTCCGCCCACGCCTCTTTTACCATTGCCAATCCGGGAACGGCCGACCTGGTTATTTCCCAGCTTACCGTTGATGGTGTTTATGAACTCGACCTGTCCAGCTTGCCCGGCAATAGCGCCGACGATTTAATCATAACCCCGCAAGCTGAGCAGATTGTTACGGTATCTTTTAATCCCGATCAGATTGGAGATTTTTCTTCCACGGTTACTATTGCCTCCAACGTTGCCGACCAGGAACTGATCACCCTGCAACTTAACGGCTCTGCTCATCCGCCTCAACCTGATATTATCGCGCCCGGCGTTCTGGATCTGGACGACGTTATCCGCCATGAAACAGTTTCCGAAATCCTGTTTATCTACAACGACGGATTGGAGGACCTGGTCATTACCGACGTTATTGTGGCAAATCCGTTTTCTATCAGCGACGGCTTTGACGACAGCCCCCTTATTATTGCCCCGGGAACTGGCGCGGAGCTGACCATCGACGTTACTCCCGCCCTCCGTGGGCCCGTCGAGGGCCAGGCCGTCATTGTCAGTAATGATCCGGATCAATCCGTCCTTACGGTTGATTTGGAGGCTCATGCCTTGGCCGGGTTTTTAACCGTCCACGAGTCAGCCCAGGTTGCCGATGATAATCAAATCGATTTCGGCTCCATTTACCTCGGCAATACCGCCCAACATACCATCACCCTTATTAATAGTGGAGATGCCGATCTGGCCCTCACAGGTTTAGTCGTCAGCGAAACTTTTACTCTGGATTTTTCACTTGATCCTGTCATACCCGATGATGATATGATCCTTACCCCTGGGGAATCTGTTACTTTCGATGCTTACTATAATCCCATTGAAATGGAATCCGTCACTGGAATTATCACTATTACCACCGATGATACCGAATGTCCGACTAACTATCTGTATCTGGAAGCGGTCGGCATTGCCGGCCTCCTCCAAATCACCGAACTGGACGGATCAAACGACGGCCAATATTACTTCGGAAATATTGAGGTGATCTCTAATCACTGGGCCGCACCCTGGCGCTTGACCAACAATGGCAATGCCGCCGTAACCGTTACTCTGGCTCTGGGCGAAAACATCGACTTTCAATTAATCAGCCCCCCCTCCTTGATACTCTCGCCCGGCCAGTCGTACACCGTCAGCATTATTATTAATACTAATCTGGCTTACCGGATTACAGATACAATATTACTCACCGCTGATGATTTGAATTATACCTCCGAGTCTTTAGCCCTTTGCGCTGATGTCAGCGCTTACATCGGCGCCGGCCGTCGGTACCAATTCACCGACCATACCGGTGATCTGGTTACTGTTTCTCTTTCCGGTGATGCCGAAGCCCGCGTCGTAATCGGCAAAGAAGATCAATCCGACATCCGGTCTATTGAATTGCTTGCCGGCTCGTCTAACGAAATTCTTACTATCAAGGTCAAAGGACCCGGCTCAACTAGCCTCGGTGAACTCATCGGCGCCGGAGACCTCAAGGCCTTTAGGGGAAAACGTGTTAATCTACAGGGCGACGGCATCGATCTTGACGGCGCCTTACACCGCTTGCAAATTAACAATGTCGCAAGCGGCGCCTATATCGGCTTTAGAGCGCCCTTACCGGTCAAGCTGCGCCTGGGCCGCGTTGCCGATGCCGACATCAGCATTGACGGCTCCGTGCGACGCTTCAGGGCCTTTGATGTTGAAAACAGTTCCTTGTCCGCCGACGATATAAGAAAAATGTTCATAACCGAAGATCTCAATGCCGATCTGCAGATAACCGAAACCGACCTGGGTAGTTTAATAATTCGTTATGGTGATTTCAGCGGCAGTATTTCTGTCAAAAGCAATATCGGCAAAGTTTTTCTGCGTAACGGCGATTTTTGCGGCGACCTCACCGCCGAAAATGATATTTCCCGTATCCTCACTCCCAAGGGCTCTATCTCCGGCACCCTCAAGGCCGGCACTGCCATCAAAAAAATCGCCGTTTTGAATCTTAGTGACGCCAACATCGTCGCCTTAACCGGAGTCGACGTTATCAAAGTCCAAAACAATATGGTCAACTCCATGATTACAGTTGGTTACGACAATCTTTCTCAGCCGGAACAATCCGCCGCCCCCGCCAATTTCGCCACCGAAGCATATCTGCGTGCTATCAAGGTTAAGGGCACCTTCACCGCCAGCACCGTCGCCGTGGGCGTAGCGCCGGACAGTCAGGGAAGTTATATGAATGGCACCCCTAACACCAACAGCGGCACTATCGGCAAAGTCGTTCTCAACTATGTGAATACCAACAATCAGGCCGATCCTTTCGGCCTGGTGGCCCAGAATGCGATTGCCAAACTCCGCGTCAACCACCAGAAAGTAAATTATGATTATCAACAGGACGATTTCTACATCACCGTCCTTAATAAGTAGCGCATGCAAAAATATCAGGCGTTTATCACAAACGGTTTTAATTACCCCCTCACCTCTGTTTGATATAGTCGTATTTTAAAATTTACCTCTATTTATCGCTGATTTCCGCCCCTACAGATCCCATTATTATTTCTCTTATCGGACTTTTGTTTAATTGGCTTTGAACTTGCCTTAGTAAAGAAATTTTTAAATTAAATTTCTTTACTAATCGACATAAGTACAGAAATAATAAAGATTTATAATCACTTCCCACAAGCGTTCTTAATCAAAAATCTATCCTAAAACATGCCTAAAGCTCATTTTGTAAAACCTTGGTTTTTTATCTTAATTATGTTTTCTCCCTAAAAAATCCGCTCAATTGGACGATATTAATGTGGAGTCATTGGGACATTATGTACATGACATAATAGGCTTCCTAATTTTAGCGGATTAAATTGGGGGCGGTTATGACTAACGCTTCTAAAAATAATGCCCTGATTTGCCCGACTGACAGCCAATTATGTTGCCAGGCGGGTTATTTGCCCGTGCCGCTCCGCTGTGTGCCGGCCGAGAGCCTGGCCGGCCTGGAAATATACTTGTCCAGCAAAGAAGGGTACTCCCTGTACAGCGCCATTAGTCTGGATTTCGGACCTCGGGATTCTCAACGCCTCCTGGATAGCGGGGTGGATTTTGTCTATGTCTCGGTTCGCGATCATCAGGTATATTATAGGACTATTGAACGCACTATTGATACTTTAATATCTGACCCGAACATAAAAGAAGAAAAAAAATCAGAAATCCTTTACGCCACCACCATCGAGCTGAGCAATCAACTGCTCGCGGCACCGCCGGGAAAGGATGAGGTCAAACGCGCCGCCAGCCTGGTCCAAGCTACGGTACAGTTAATTATCAAGGACAAAAGGGCGTTCGGGCGGCTTTACGAAGTATTCAACCACGATTTCTACACCGCCACCCACCTGGTGAACGTCTGCGGCCTGACCATCTCCCTGGCTCAGAAAATGGGCCTGGTAGATGCCGACATCCTGCAGCGGATCGGCACCGGGGGCCTGCTGCATGACATTGGAAAAATCTTCGTTCCCAGTGAAATCTTAAACTCGCCTGAAAAACTCACGCCCGAAGAGTTTGAGATCATCAAGACTCACGTTGATCGCGGACGCCAACACCTGGAAACGGTCATGGATTTACCGCCCGAAATGTTGGCCGTCGTCGCGGAACACCATGAGAGAATGGACGGCAGCGGCTATCCCAAAGGTCTCAAGCACGATCAAATATCTCCCTTGGGTCGTTTGTCCGGCATTGTGGACAGCTTCGACGCCATGACTTCGGTGCGGCCTTATCGCTCCAGCACCTTTACCATTGAAGATGCCCTCCAGCAAATCGAGGATGAAACTCCCCTAAAGTTCGATGTCGAAATCGTGCATGCCTTCGCCATGCTGATCGAAAACGCCGTCCAGGTCAATTACGACGAAGATACCAAAAACAGCCGCCCGTCAGCGGGTTTTCAGCTCGGCTCAATTGATCCTACCAGGCCCAAACACACCCAATACTATTTTCGAATGCCAGTCGTCGTAAGGAGGGTAAAAAAAATCAGGGACAAATTGAACTTGGGTTCCGAAGAAAAAGTGATCTTTCATAAAATATCCTGTGTAGGGCTCGGTTTCCTCAGCCCCCTCCCATTCGACCTCGATCAGAATATCCTCATCTCCGCCCTCAAACTAGAAGCTATTGGATTGAATAAATTATTGGCAGTGGTAACCAGGTGTCGAAACCATGACGACGGCTGGTACACGGTGGATGCGCAATTCCATCAAGCCCAATCCCAGGACTTGATCAGCAAGATCAAGGAAGTCGCCGTTGTTCGTGAGATCTCCCCCTTGCTCAAAAGACGCTAACTTGAAATAATATTTTTACCTTTATCACCCTTGCATTTCTCAAGGATTTGAGTTAGAATCACCATTGTAATAATGCGTTTTTCCTGTCGCCGATGGTAATGGCAACGGGCTAAAAACGCATCTGGGGTCGGTGCCCGAGTGGTTAAAGGGAGCGGGCTGTAAACCCGTTGGCGTAAGCCTACGTTGGTTCGAATCCAACCCGGCCCAGTTGAAAAGCGGCATTTCCGATTTTCGCGCACTTAAATGCCGCAACAACAAAAAGTTACATGCGAAAAACCCGTTTGTTAACATCCTGGGCCGCCCGCTTGTTCCGTAAGAAATATTTTGCCCGGCGGTATTTTACTTATAGATCGTTACTCTGGCACGCCTTTGAGGTTTAAGTGAATGTCGGATACGTTGGTATCTCCCACCCCTTCCCCAAATCGCTCCCCTCAGCCTGCCGAGCCCTTCAGCCTGATTATCTTGGGTGCTTCCGGTGATTTGACCCGCAGAAAATTAATCCCCGCTATCTATCGCCTCTATCGCCGAAGCCTCTTGCCCCGGGTCTTTTCTGTTATCGGTTTCGCCAGACGACCTCTCGATGACGAAAGTTTCCGCCAGCAGATGCTTCAAGCCTTGCAGGAATCTGATAACAACCTTCTTTTTAATCGACAATCCGAAGAAAAATTTGCCGCACATTTATACTACCACCAGGCCCATTTCCAGAACCCCCAGGCTTATCAATCCCTCCGCCGCCGTCTCGAACAAATCGCAAAAAATACCGCTTCTCCCGGCAATTGTCTCTATTACCTGGCGGCCCCGCCTTCCTTCTTTCCCGTCATTGTCGATCAGCTAAAACAGGCCCGGCTTGCTCAACGCGGTCCCGAAAAACCCTGGTCTCGAATCATTATTGAAAAACCCTTTGGTCAAGACCTCGACTCCGCTCGTCTCCTCACCCGCCGGATCAACACCGCCTTTGACGAAAAGCAAATCTTCCGCATCGATCATTATCTCGGCAAGGAAACCGTTCAAAATCTCTTGGTCCTCCGCTTTGCCAATACTATCTTTGAGCCCCTCTGGAACCAGAAATTTATCGATCACGTCCAGATCGCCGTCACCGAAACCATGGGCGTCGAAAATAGAGGTTCTTATTATGAACAGGCCGGCGCCCTCCGCGACATCGTCCAGAACCATTTAATGCACTTGCTTTCTCTGGTGGCCATGGAGCCGCCCGTCTCCCTGGACGCCGATGCCGTCCGCAACGAAAAAGTAAAGGTTCTTCAAGCCCTGCGCCCTTTTCCTTGCCGATGCGTACCGGAAAACATGGTCCGCGGCCAGTACGCCGAGGGTATCGTACAAAACCAAAAAGTCCCCCGCTATCGCGAGGAACGCGAAGTGGCGGCTGATTCAAATACGGAAACTTTTGTTGCTCTTAAAGTTTTTATCGATAATTGGCGCTTCTCCGGCGTACCTTTCTACCTTCGCACCGGAAAACGCCTGCCGGTCAGAATCACGGAAATTGACATCCATTTCAAACCCGTGCCTCAGGTACTCTTTAATGTCGGCCCGTCCGCCCCTTTGCAGCCCAACATGTTAGCCATCCGCATTCAGCCTAATGAAGGCATCTCCCTGCAATTTCAGGTTAAAATCCCCGGCTATACCATGGCCATACAACCTTTCCACATGGACTTCGGTTACGCCGCCTTGGGCAAGGAACTGCCCGACGCCTATGAACGGCTTTTGCTCGACGCCGCCTTGGGAGATCCCACCCTCTTTGCCCGCAGTGATGAGGTCGAGGCCGCCTGGACCTATTTAACCCCTGTTCTCGAAGCCTGCCGACTGCAAGCCGACCCCCATATTTGTCCATACCCCGCCGGCTCCTGGGGACCTAAAGAAGCCGACGATTTAATCGCCGCCGACGGCAGAAAATGGACCCTGATAAAAATGCCGCAAAGAAAATTTGTTGAATCCAGATAAACCGAATATTAATGTATAGTAGTTGTTAAAATCGATATTATCGCCAGCAACAACGTTCTGTGGCAGCCTCAAACGCAGCTTGGAATGCTTAATTTGATAAACTTAGGCAATTTGGAGTTAAAATGAAGATCGGTATCATCTCCGACACCCACGACCATCATGAACACGTCTTGGCCGCCATCGAAATCTTTAATCAGTTTCAGGTCAAATATGTCCTCCACGCCGGCGATTTCGTCTCCCCCTTCACCGCCAAATCTTTCGCTAACCTAAAAAACGCCAAATTAATCGCCGTCTTCGGCAACAACGAGGGCGAAAAACCGCTCATCAGAAACGTTATCAGCAAGTTCGGCGGCGAAATACACGACAATGTATATAAAGGCGAACTGGGCGGCAAAAAAATCTTCATGACCCACACCCAGCAGTTCCTCGACGAGGTCATCAACAGCCGCATGTACGACCTGGTCATCTACGGCCACACCCACACCCCCGACATCCGCCGCGCCGAAAACACCCTCATTATCAATCCCGGCGAAGCCACCGACTGGATCACCGGCTCTTCTTATCTCGTCATCCTCGAAACCGACGATATGTCCTACGAATCCGTCCCCCTATAGTGTTTGTATAATTATAACTTATTACCCTTCATAGATTTAAATGTTATCCTGCCGACAAGAGGGAAATTACCGGGATAATTTTGATGCAAAAAGGTTGCATTCTCCGGCCGTACTCGGTAAAATTACATTTGTGCAAGTCGCTATTAATGGTTAAGGAGGTAGTGTCATGTATGAAAACATAAGTTCCAAAAAGTTGATGTTAATGGTTTTGATAATGGGTCTGTTGTCTATGCCGGTCGGTTCTTGGGCGACGAACGTCACCCTTAATCCCACCGACGATACCTATGTGGATGCCTTTAATCCTTCGAGCAATTTTGGCACGCTCGCAGTGCTTGACTGTGGTTTTCAGACGGTGGCCAGTGACAGCACCCGGTGCCGAACCTTTCTCAAGTTTGACCTGAGCTCGATACCGGCCAATTCGGTAATTAATAGCGCCGAGCTGGAGCTGGAGGCCATCTCCTACAACAGCTCCTTAGCGCCGACGAGTGTCGCGGTTCACCACGTATATCCGCTGCCCTGGAGCGAGACGAGCCTCACCTGGAATTCGTCTCCCAATAGTTCCGCCGGATTCGCTACGGCGCCTACCTACGCCGTGTTGATTGGGGGAACCGGCACTTACACCTGGATTGTAACTCCCGATGTTATCACCGCCCATGCCGGTGTCGGAACTTATAACGCCCTGTTAAAAGTCGTGGACGACGAGTTTGATTCCAGTAAAGACGACTTCGTGCAATTCAGGGACGACTACGCGGCGAAATTAATTATCAACTATTCACCTCCTAATATCGAGCCGACCGATCCCCCTCCGCTGGAGGGCTATGTAAAGCTGATCATGGTTATTGGGAAACTTGAACCTTACAAGGACACCACCGACTTAATTTACTGGGAGGACGATGATAACGGCAACCCTGATGAACACAGACATTACCAGGGAGAGGGGCCTACTAATTATTCCCTCACGGAAAAGATTGAGATTCATTATTTTGATCTTGTTGACGACGAATCGAAACCGGTTCTTGTCTTATCGGATCCTAACCTGACCAAAGTGGTCGCCAAGCTTAACTACGATGCTCTGGGCCGATTTGAAGGCGGCTCATCTGATATTGATGATGCAGGAGATCCCATGGCTACGGGACAGGAAATAGAACTGGATTATGATACGACGGGTAATGTGAGCAGCGCGGAGGTGAATTTTGACGACGGCAGCGGCATGTCCTGGATGCTGGATTATGATCCCAATGATAATATATTTAAAAGAGTCCACGAGACAATAGACAATTCTTCCGGGGTTCCATACTATTCCGGCATGGTGGATTATTTTTTGTGTAACGTTAGCGAACAACAATTGCTATACAAAACCGTTAAAGGGGCCTCCGGGGAGACAATGAATTATGGTTATGACGCCGACGAAAGACTCACCGCCATCACCCGGAATGACGGCACGCCCTGGCGGGAATACCTCTACGATGACGAAGGCAAGCTGGCAGAATATACCAATTATGATAATGAATATTATAACAGCGCTCTTAATTACACCTATGATCGTATCAGCGGCCTGCTTACCGATATAGCATCGCGGACCAACAGTTCGGATCCAAATTTTATCTTATTTGGGTATATGACTTTGGCTTATAATGACAACAAAACGGTACGCGAGGTGGGCTTTTCCAGCGATGAATTTCCCCCCGATCCGGTTAAACCGATATTTTCCATCAACTACGCCTATGATTATCTCGACCGGTTGATTAAAAAAGAATATTTGTCTCATGATCCGAATGTGCCCAGTATAGCCATTATTATGGATCCCCGCCGACCGGAGGGTGATTATATGGTGACAGAGTATATCTATGATAATTTTGGTCGGCTTGCCTGGACGGTCGATACCTGTGGTTATGTCAATCGAATCCTTTATAATCAGGCGCCGGGTCTTGAAGAAAAAGAAATGACGCAGATCAGCATGACAGATCCCCAGGAACTTTATATTACGTCCTTCGAGCACACCCCCGACAGCCATATAATCCGCAGCACCGATCTGGCGGGCCATTTCACCCAGTATGAATATGACAGCAACGGCAAACTCTTTAATTCGTATGTCCTGGGGACTCAGGGCGGCGCCGACGACGGCGCTTACGGCCAGGTCTTCCGGATGTTTGCTTACGACCACATTAATAACTCCCCTGATGAAAGTGTCCTCCGATTTGAATGGGATCAATACGGCGATCTCGGGATCATCATTGAGGAAGGCGACGTCGGCATGAACGGCGATGTTGCAGGTATTGATGCTGCCAAGAAAAAGACAATGAAAAAACTTTCCCGCAGCAGGAGAACCACCCGGCAAAAACCGGCCGAGTTCAAAAAGGTAGGCTGTGTGGAACTCGTGGTCGGCGATCACAACGGCGACTGTGTGGTCAACCTGATCGATTTATCCATCTTCGCCGCCCATTGGCTCCTCGACAAAAGGCAATGATGGAACCATATTTAACGCTCCCCAAATCCTTGCTCCGGGCTTTAACTAAGCAGGTTGGGCGTGCTTTAGCGCTCGCAGCTTTCTAAAAAATAAAACCGTGTAATCCCCGCCGTCCCCGGATAAAATCATCTTCCCTCTTCTTTGCGCCTTTGCGTGAGAATTCATCGACTTTGCTGCTGCTTCTGTATCTTCGCCCACGTATCTCTTAACGTCGCCGTACGATTAAATATCAGCCCTCTCTTCTCCAAACTATCCGGATCGACGCAAAAATACCCCATCCGCTCAAACTGATAACGGCTTAAAGGCGCCGCTCCCTCCAGCGACGGTTCCACCTTACAGCCCGTCAACACTTCCAATGAATTGCGGTTCAAGTTCGACTTAAAATCTTCCCCTTCCGCAGCGTCATCCGGATTTTCTTTGGTGAATAAATGTTCATACAGCCAAACTTCTGCCGGCAGCGCATGAGCCGCCGAGACCCAGTGCAGCGTCGCCTTCACCTTGCGCCCGTCGGGAGAATCGCCGCCCCGCGTGGCCGGATCGTAGGTGCAGTGCAGCTCCGCTATGTTGCCGTCGGCGTCTTTGATTGCCTCGGTGCAGGTAATATAATAAGCATACCGCAAGCGCACCTCCCGGCCCGGCGCCAGACGATAAAATTTCTTGGGCGGCTCCTCCATGAAATCCCCTTGCTCGATATATAGCTCCCGGAAAAACGGCACCTTCCGCATCCCCGCCGAAGCGTCTTCTGGATTATTAATCGCCTTCAGTTCTTCCACTTGGCCTTGAGGATAATTGTCAATAATCACCTTCAACGGCCTTAATACCGACATCACCCGCGGCGAGCTCTTATTCAAATCCTCCCGCACGCAGTGCTCCAGAAGAGCGATATCCACCGTACTGTTAAATTTGTTCACCCCGATCCGACCGCAGAAGTTACGTATCGACGCCGGCGAATAGCCCCGCCGACGCATCCCCGAGATCGTCGGTAATCGCGGATCGTCCCACCCCTTGACGTATCCCTCCTCCACCAGTTGCAGCAGCTTACGCTTACTCATCACCGTATAGCTCAGATTCAATCGCGCAAACTCAATCTGCTGCGGATGATATACCCCCAGCTCATCCAGAAACCAGTCATACAAAGGCCGGTGATTCTCAAACTCCAGCGTACAGATCGAGTGCGTTACCCCCTCGATCGAATCTTCCAAACCGTGGGCCCAGTCGTACATCGGATAAATGCACCATTTATCTCCCGTCCGCGGATGCGCCGCATGCAAAATACGATACATCACCGGATCCCGCATATTCAAATTATCGCTGGCCATATCGATCTTCGCCCGCAGCGTCCGCGAACCGTCGCTAAACTCCCCCCCTCGCATCCGCCGGAACAAATCCAGATTCTCCTCCACGCTCCGGTTGCGATACGGACTTTCCTCGCCCGGCCTGGTCAAAGTGCCCCGATACTCCCGCGTCTCTTCCGCGTTCAAATCACAAACATAAGCCTTGCCCGCCTTGACCAACTGCTCCGCCCACTCATACATCTGCTCAAAGTAATCCGAACCGAAGCAAAGCCGATCCCCCCAGTCGAATCCCAGCCACTTCACATCCTCTATGATCGACCGGATATACTCTTCTTCCTCTTTCACCGGATTCGTATCGTCAAACCGCAGATTGCACTTACCTCCGAATTCCGCCGCAATCCCAAAATTCAAACAGATGCTCTTGGCGTGACCGATATGCAGATAACCGTTCGGCTCCGGCGGAAAACGCGTATGCACCCGACCTCCCCACTTACCCGTCTTCATATCCTCCGCCACCATCGCCCGCACAAAATCCGGCTTGCCCGACCCTACTTTCACCTTGTCATTCCCGTTGCTGTTAGCCTTCTTTTGGCTGCTCACTTGTTTCTCGTTCGTTTCATCCATTATTTGTTAATCCCTAAATATCATTAAGTAGTTTATTTATTCGGAAATACCAACCATAACTAAAGTTATGATAAAATCGTCTTTTAATTTTAGCAATGTTAATCTTGTTTGACTTTATACCCCATGACATGTATGCTTTCCGGATTAGCTTATTAACTTGTTTTGGAGCTATAACTAATGGTAGTAACGCGATTTGCGCCTTCGCCCACCGGCTATTTACACGTCGGCGGCGCCCGCACCGCCCTCTTTTGCTGGCTGATGGCACGTCGGCATAAGGGTAAATTCATCCTCCGCATTGAAGATACCGACCAGAAGCGTAATACCCCCACCGCCGCCCAACAGGTCATTAACGACCTCCGCTGGCTCGGCATCGATTGGGACGAAGGCCCTGATCCGGATGATCTTACCCGCTCGATCGGCCCCCACGGACCTTACCTCCAGTCCCGGCGGCGGAATATTTACGACAAATACCTCCAAAAACTGCTCGACCTCGGCAAAGCCTATTACTGCTTTGATACTCCCGAAGAATTGCAGAACCTCCGCCAAAAGGCCCAGACCCACAAGAAAACCTTCCTCTATCCCCGACCGGATAAATTCCCCGACGCCGAAGACCTCGAAAAGGCCCGCGCCGATGGTCGGCCCATAGCCGTCCGTTTCGCCATGCCCTGCCGGGAAATCGTCATAGACGATGTCGTCCGCGGTCGGGTCACATTCGCCGCCGGCGAGTTCGGCGATTTTATTATCCGGAAATCAGATGGCTTTCCCACCTATCATTTCGCCTGCGTTGTCGATGACGAACTTATGCAAGTCACCCACGTTATCCGAGGCCAGGAGCACCTTATGAACACTCCCCTCCATCAGGCCCTCCAGCAGGCCCTCGGTTTTCGCATACCTGTTTATGCCCATATGTCGGTTACTGTCTCCGAAGGCGGAGGTAAACTCTCCAAACGCGAACGCGCCAACACCTTCCTCCAGTTCATCAAAAACAACACCCACCGGATCAACCTTAACGCCCTGGCCCGCACCGGCCATTTAACCCCATCCGAACTCGACGCCTTCCTCAACGGTCAATCCGCTCCGGATGGACCCCTTATCACCGCTATGGCTGAACATCTCGGCGTCCACCTGCCCGAAATTAACCTCATCGACTTCCTCCACAGCGGCTATCTCCCCGAGGCCCTGATCAACTTTCTGGCCCTTTTAGGCTGGAATCCCGGCGATAACCGCGAAATTATGACCAAAGACGAACTCATCGCCGCCTTCGATCTCGAACGCCTCATCAAAGCCAACAGCCTCTTCGACCGCCAGAAACTCATCGCCTTCAACACCGAACACATGCGCCTGGTTGAACCGATCAAACTGCTCGATCATTTCAAAAATTACCTCCGGGCGCATGATTCCCCTCTGGCTCAGGCCGATGACGCCATATTGGCTCAATTGCTCAAAGCATGCGCCGGCGCCCGCACCCTCGCCGACGTCGAAAACAAATGTAAATTCATCTTCATCGACAAAATCGAATTCGATCCCAAAGCCGTCATAAAAGTCCTCAAAAAACCTGACGCCCCCGACCTCCTGGCCCAGTCCCGCACCGCCCTGGCCCAACTGCATCCCTGGAACGAAAATTCCATCCGCCAGGCCATCGAAATGCTCTGCAAAAAAAACAACGTCGGCCTGGGAAAAGTCGCCCAGCCCCTACGTGTCGCCCTCACCGGCACCGCCGTCAGTCCGCCCATCGCCGACTCCCTCGTCCTCCTCGGCAAACAAAAAACCCTTAAACGCATCGACGCCGCCCTGCAGTTTCTCAAACACGAAGAATACGGTGATTAAGCAAAAAAAGCCTGGGCGTCACATTTGACTTAACGATCACCTTTGTTTTGTCCGATTATACTTGACTCAACTTGACTGACTTTTTGAGGGGATTTTAGACCCGACTTTGACAGTTGGTTTGGGTTTGGAGGGGTGAAAACGCTGTTTTTGGCTCAGCAAGGGCGATTTTGCCGGTCCAAACGCCTAAAAGTGTAGGGACAAC
>LJUC01000133.1 GCA_001303695.1 Phycisphaerae bacterium SM23_30 | reverse complement strand
CTTAGCTCGTCCGCCGCCAGCGCCGTCACCACCTCTTCCGCCGTCGGCGACAGCACGTTATCCCGCCCGTGCCGGTCCGTGAACCGGCCCAGCGTCTGGCCGTAGTCCGCATCCCGGCCCGTCCGGATCCACAGCTCCCGCGGATGCACCGACGGCATCAATATCTCCTGCGCCCCGGAGCGGTTCATCTCCTCCCGCACAATCCGGATCACCTTCAGCAGCACCCGCCAGCCGGTCAGCAAATACGTGTAGGTCCCGCTGGCCACCTTCCGCATCAGACCGGCCCGGATCATCAACTGGTGACTGGGCACCTCCGCGTCCTGCGGTGTCTCCTTCACCGTCGGTATCAACAGCCTGCTCCATCTCATAAAACCATTCCTCAAAATTACTTAAATTAACTCTATCGACCAAAGCAGCCGCACTCAAAGTGCAAATTATACCCTTTTTCCCTCACCCCTCCCAACATTGTTTTACCAACAACGCCAATAATTTAGCGCCCGACTTCGATTTTACTGGAATAGGGCCTATTTTGACTTTCAATTTCGTCGAGGGGATCTGTCTATGGTAAACTTACGTTTGATGAAGGTCTGATGGATCGCAAAAACAAGAAGGTAATGTCCGCCGCACGACCGATAGCCAATTTTTCCTGGCTTCAATAGTCTCGGAGGCAGCTTCTGCTGTTTCTACGGCACAGTGTTCGGCATACCAGACTGCGGCTACGAAATTTAAACTGGTGGGAGGCACACCCTCGATTAGCTGTTCTCCCTGTGATGCACTGCGAAGAGCACCAGACGCCCCCTCCAGTAACCCGTTGGCAAAGTCCTCGTCATCAGCAAACGGGTGCTCCCAATTCCATAGCATGAGGCGAACAAGAAGCTCGGCCTCAAACAGGCTGGTCATCTCCAGGCATTTTTCGGCGATACTTTTCATTTAGGTCTCGATACTCCAGGGGATCGGCCTGCGCGATTGTGCTCGGGATTTCTGGAACGGATCAGCTCTGTCTCGTAGGCCGCTAATTCCCTAGCCGAAATAGTAACCGGTAGTTCATGGTAAACAACGAACGCTGGCTGCCTTCGCTCCTCACACATCTGCCGTATCAACTCGCGAAAGGTCCATGTCGAGATATGGTCGCTAATCCTGGCTCGCAAGCGGTCTGCTTTCCCCGCATACAATGTTTTATCAGCATCGAAGAAGATATACACGCCGGGATTATCAGGCAATTCGGCAAGTCGTTCCTCCAAGTCCGAAAGGCTCAAAATATTACTGGATACCGCGCGAATGACTTGTCCGACCGGTTCAGGCCTGAGTTGTCTCGATTTGCGTAAACTTAGGGCTGTGTATTGAGCTTCAAACGGAGACGTTCCAGGGCTCAGGAATTGTATCATCGCATCGAACTGCGCCCGCGTATCGGGATCGCAAATAACATCGTCCACATTCTTCCCAAACTGCCTCTCGACCAAACGAATGGCATTTAAAACGGCCCCCAGATAGCGGCCTCGTTGGGGATCGCGTTTCTTGCGATGGGTGGTTGGACAATCTTTAAGCTTGCTCTGCTTCCGCAGGTTGATCAAAGCGGTATTGATCTCGGCATCGCTACCTGGGACATCAAGACGGCGGGCTACCGTAAGGAACTTTTCATTGAGTGCTGTATCACAAATTACGTATTCGGGTGATCTTCCTTCCCGGACTTCTTTAAAGGCTTCTTTTATCCGCTGATCTCTCATGGTTGCATGGCCAATTTCTCATAGTTCCCGATAGGTTTCCATTTGGATATCCAGCAGGATTGATGCTTCGTAAGAGGCACTACAGGGGCCGTCACGGAACGGAAGGCGAGTTGCAGCCGGTCGAGGGGGGTTCTCCAGAAGTCGAATTTACGATGGCCAAACTGAATCTCGAAACGTTCGCGCAGGTTTTCCGTTTCTCCGACGTAAAGACGTTCATCACCTGAGAGCCAATAGAGTCCTGGTTCAGCAGGCACTTTCGACAGTATGATGCCAAAGGGAGCCTCATGGTTACGAGCCATAGGAATAATCGAATTGAGTTTTGCGGAAGTTTTTGAAATATACTTTGCTGCCTTCCGAATGCGAAGCGCAAACCAGCGTATTTTAAGCGAACTCGGTTCATCTGGGACCATCGTAAGAACATACCTGTCAAACTCGCTTGCCATGCAGGGATCACACAAGACACGGTCCAAAGTTGCTTCAAATTCATGTTCGAACTGTTGTATAGCAATCTCGCAGGCGAATTTGTAGCGATCGAAAGCTTTTTGTTCAAGCGGAAACGCCGTGCGCAACGATCTGGGCAATCCCTTAAAATAGCCGGCCTTTCGTAGATTCATCAGTCGTTGATTCCAATCGAAAGCCTTTCCCGGCAATCCCAGACGAATACACATGTCAGTGAATTGTTCGTTCAAATCGGGGTCTGCGATCACGCGGTCAACAGGGAATCCATTTAGGGTGGCAAAGAAGGCTTCGGCAATCCCGCGATTTACTTCTGACGCGCTGGACCGTTTCTTAACGGGGACGATCAGAGCAGGTTGGGAAACCATCTTTTTCCGCTTCCTTGCTGCGGTGGAAGGAGCGGATACTTTTGGCTCATCAGCGCCGGAGAGAGGGTCGCCGAGCCGTGTTGCGTTAAGGCGAACCTGAATTTGTTTTGCGTAGTTCTGGGATAATTCAAATCCGATATATCTTCGGCCCAATTTCTTGGCCACCGCCAGGGTGGTGCCGCTGCCGCCGAAGGGATCAAGAATGGTGTCGCCGTGATTGGAGCACGCTTTGATGATTCGGCCCAGTAATTGCTCCGGCATCTGACAGCCATGCCAACCCGCCCGCTCCTTGAATGTGCCGCATACCCGCGGGAAATACCATACATCCTCTTCGGGCGTGAAGCTTCCTTTCGTATCTTGGGGTCGTAGAATCCAGGTGTCATCGGGCAACCTTCCCTTTGAGGCGGCACGCGAATCGTTATAGACGAGTTGTCGTGCGGAGGGTACTCGGATAGTATCCGTGTTAAAGGTGAAGTTCCTCGCATCTTTGACGAAGTGGAACAGGTGCGTATGACTGCGGCTGAATTTCTTCGAGCAATTTACGCCAAACGTGTAATACCAAACAATCCAACTTCTACAAAAGAGACCCAACTCCCGTTGGAAGACTAGCTTTAGTTCAGCAGCGAAGTCGTCGCCGATGGCAAGCCAGAAAGTGCCCGTCGGTTTGATTGTCCGTATCAACGCCTCACCCCACTTTTTTGTCCAAGCAAGGTATTCGTCAGCCGCGCGGCGGTCTTCGTACACATCATATTTGTAGCCGATATTGAAAGGAGGATCTGCAAAGGCTAGATCAATGCTGGCTTCTGGAATCCGGGACATTCCCGCAACACAGTCCATGTTATAAAGAAGGTCTAGTTTCAAAATATGCCCTAAAACAAATCGTAAGCTCTTGCTGTTGCTGATGTTACGCAAGCTAGGCAAATAATAATTGCATAGGAAATACAAAAGTCATTCAACTTGATTATATAGTTTATCCAAAATCCAGTAGCTATCAAGATTTTTACATTATGGTGGTTTCGCTGGATAAAATTTATGACCCGATAGATTTTTCCCATGTTGTTAGTTGTTTACCGCGCGATGCTGACATTCGCGTCGGTGGATGATACTGCCGCCCAACGCGGCATGTGTGTATTTTATCAATTAGTTCCCAGCTTACTACCGTTAATTTCTCTATTTTATCAATCATCATTCTTCCTTCGTCATTAATTCATCATTCTGGTATCGGAATTCGTCATTTAAAAACCTCTTCTGGAGAGAGGATTTAGGAGTGGGTTTATCGATTCTCAGGCATAAAATAATGTCACTTTTTACATCACGCCCCGTCCTTTTTGATGAGGAGACATTGGTTGGCCAGGAGAGCTTCCTCAAATACTGAAATTGCTGATCGCAGTGATAGACTGACACCTGAAACGCTGGTGCAAGGTCATGCCGCAGCGGTGTTGGCCCTCTGTCTGGCCCATACGCCCGGCGTTCACGATGCGGAAGATATGATGCAAGACGTGTTCTTAAAAGCATTTACCAAAATCAACACCCTGCGGGACCCGGCAAAGGCCCGCCCTTGGCTGCTGCAGATCGCCCGCCGCACCTGCACCGACCTTCACCGCCGTCGCCGACCTTCTCAGCCCCTCAACCCCGATCATGTCCCAGCCCGGCCTGAATCCGACCTAAAATCCCTGGAAAGACTGCACGCCGCCCTGGCCCGGCTGCCCGAAGACTACCGCGAAACCATCTCCCTTTACTATCTCGATGGCCGAAGGTGCGCCGCCGTTGCCCAAAGCCTCAATATCTCCGCCCCGGCCGTCCGCCAGCGACTCGTCCGGGCCCGCCTGATGCTGCATGACCTTCTCGTGGAGGATAAATCATGAATCGTAAGAAAGATTGTCAAGACCGTCGCGAAGCGATAGCGGCTCTGGTGCTGGGTGAGTTGGAGGGGCCGGCGGCGGATGAACTCAGGCGGCACCTCGAAACCTGCCCCGCCTGCCGACAGTTTCATCAAACCCTCACCGATGAAGAACTAACTATTAGCTCGGCTTTTCAAATCCTCGCCGACAGCGCCGCCCTGAGAGAAAAACAGCTTATCAGTCAACTCAACCAATTAACCAAACACCCAAAATCCCTAACCCACAGCCCGACCCTGCCGCGCCGGCTCTGGAAAGGAATAAAAATCATGCCGAAAATATCAAAAATCGCCGCCGTCTTTATCTTTGCCGCCGCCCTCACCGGCTTTTTTGCTGTATTTACTAGCACCGGCGGCAACCTGGTCTTTGCTGATGTCCTCCATCATATCCAGCGGAGCAGTTATACTTTTAATATGACTTTTACTCGGGTGAAGACGGGAGAGCCTGTCACTGCCGAGGTTAAATTTCACCGTTCCGGGAAATTACGCGTTGATGGTTCCGGTGGGCGCCTTGGTGAAATAAGTACAATAGCCGATATCCGGCGAATAAAAACCTTGGTTATCTTTCACCAACAAAAAACCGCCCAATATCTAGATACTCCTGAGAATGAAAACCAGGCCGGCCCCCTGGATTTTTTAGCCCGACCCGCTGAAGCCCTGTGGAATCTGCGGGATGGCTCCGAACAGCGTCTGGAATCCCGCCAAATCGAGGGTCAAAAAGCCGAGGGTTTTAAGGTGGTGTTGCAGGAGGAGCTTTTTAGACAGGAGATCACCATTTGGGCCCACTCCCAAACCGGGATTCCGCTTTTGGTGGAGTTCGTAGTGACCTCATTGGCGGATCCTGAAATAAGACAGAAAATCATTTTCAGTGATTTTAATTTCGATGTCGAATTTGATGAATCCTTGTTCGGCCTGCCCCCAGGTTATATCCTGGGTGGTATTAACAGTCTGGAGGAGATTATGGCTGATAAAGCCGATCTGGAACCCTCCCCCGCCGGCCTCCAGCTCGAAAAAGCCCTCACCCTCTGGGCCCAGAACCAAAAAGACCAGGCCGCCGAACTCTTTCTCACCGTTGACTTCTCTCAACCGGTACGCTTTTCGCGTAATGCGCTAACTTTCACCCTTACGGAAAAAGAAGTTATTTCCCTGAAAGCCGAGGATCGCGCTAAGCTCATGGACGAAATTATGGTCGTGATCGAGCATTGCCGGGCCCTCTCCAGGTACGTAGTCGCTTTGGGTCAAACCGCTCGGGCGGAAAATGAATCCGAAAAAGCCGAACGATATTTCCGGGCCATTTACCATTTTGGCAGCGCTATCACCGGCCCCGACGACGCTATTGCGAACGTCCGCATGTTAGGCTATGCTATTACTATATATGGACTTAGAGAGCTGGTTGATTTTTACGCCGAAACTAATGATCAGCAACAACTACAATGGGCCCAGCAGCAGCTCCAAAGCACCGATGCCGCCCGGATTGAATATAGGGATTCCATTGTCAAAAATTAAACACGCGGCTATCTTGAATGATCTTTGCCCCTACCCAACCGGCCGCGGTCGCAGCGATTTGAGCGCCTCGCCGAGGTATTTTATCGTCTGCCGATGCACCGAGCGCTTCTTATCCGCCGGCAGCGCCATTGGCCGACACAAATTCTGCGCCTCCAGCCCCACGTGCATCGTCAACGCGGCGTTGGTCACCCCCTGGAACATCGGCCCTAAAAGCCGCAGTACGCTAAAACCCAGGTTCTTAAACACCATCGACGTCGAGCCCTGTGCCAGCAGCGCCACCGCCGCCGCCACAAAACTCCGCTTGATTAAAACCAGCGTCCCCCAAAATCCCGTTCGGACCTGATAAATATCGGCGATCTTCCGCACCAGCGTAATATTTCGCCACAACGCAATCAGCCCATCCAGAAACCCCCGCGGCGAACCCGCCGTCCCCGCCCCCACGTACAGCGCCTCCTGCCTGATAGCCTTATCCACTTTTTTGTCCAGCCTCTCCAGCAGCAGTTCTTCCACGTGTCTTTTCCATTCATGGGCGTCTTGGGCCAGGTCGAACTTCTTGCGGATCTCATCTATATCGCTGAGCGTCTCCCCGTCCCCGCCGGATTCCATCTTCTTCAAAAGTCGCTCCAGTTCTAACCGTACCTCTTTATTCAAGCGCCCGTCCCGCGGATGCGCCTCCAGTTCCGCCGCCGCCTCCCGCAGCCGGTTAAACCTCCCCAGCCGCCAATAACCATAAACCTCCCGCATTACCAATATCCCCGCCAGCAGAAACAACAGCGCCAGCAATCCCACGCTCGACCAGCCGTACAAATAATGCACCGTAAATGCCTTGCCCACAAAGCCCTGTATCTCTATGCACCCCCACACCGCCGCCAGAACCAGCACTATTAAAAGAAATGATCGCCCCATCATCCCCCGCCTTTTAACCGCCGCCTCCGCCTTTTCTATTTCCTCCTCTTTTTCAACTTCCGTTCCCATATCATCCGCCACCGCCCCCATCTCCTCCGTTAAATCCTCCGGCACCGCCGGCCGGACCGCCCCCTTACCCTCAGTCACCCTGCCCAAATCTTCCGGTATCTCATTTCGCAT
Source organism: Phycisphaerae bacterium SM23_30 (assembly GCA_001303695.1). GTDB lineage: Bacteria > Planctomycetota > Phycisphaerae > Sedimentisphaerales > SM23-30 > SM23-30. The sequence goes on along the minus strand of LJUC01000133.1, from coordinate 3,784 downwards.
CGTAATATCCTTTATTTTAAATTCGTGCCTTCTTTATCCTTCACGCTATTTGTGGTCGCCCAGCATGTACCACAAAACCTCGTCCAGGTTTATATTATCGAACATCGCCCCGTCCCGTCCCGGCAGCGCCCGCGGCAGAAAATCGCCGAACCGATACGCCTGCTCCTGAGGATCCCACTGTTCGGGCCATTCCGGCGGCACCTCCCCCGGATAGTACAGCCTCTCTTCGTCCGGTCCCTTCTCCGCGTGCCGCCCCATTAACACGCTCAGTTCCCTGCCGTTATATTCCTTGATCTTATCCTGCGTGCTCCGGTGGGCCGCCGCAAAGAAAAATCCCACCCCCGCCGCCGTATCATATCTCAAATATTCGTGCCTGCTGCACACCAACTCTTCCAGCAGCGCTCTTAGGTTGTTGCGATTCGCCCGCGTCGCCTGATCCGCCTTGGTCGCCACAAACGACACTCGATTAATACTCACCCGAAAGAACAGCAATCCCGCCAGAAGATCAATCAGCCGACCGTACCGCTTCTTGTAGCGGTAAACCTCCAGTATCGAATCAAAACATCTCCGGGCGTCGTTGAACGCCTCCACCCCGCTCTTCAAAATATTCAAAACATCCACCAACACTACCTGGTGTGAGCAGCGCATCATCACCCGCGCGAAATTCGTGAGATACTCTCTTTTATACGCCTCGTACTTCGCGGCGTACTCCGCCGCCGCTCCGCCCGCCCTTTCCCGAATCTTCCGGGGCAGCGGACAAAAATTCAGCCGCTCATCTTGGGCCGATTGCTCCGTCAGCATCCCCGACGGCTGCAGATAGTGCAGACCGGCCCTCTTGCCTTCCAGAAGATAATGCCGGTATTGTTCCGCCGCCTGTTTCTTGATCCCCGCCTCCGCCGGCGGACTTTCTGCCAGTTGCTCGCACGCCTGCCGATACGGGCGACTCATTTCCTCCCGAATCCCCACCCGCGCCTCGATCGCCCTTTCATCCGACCATTCTTCGTACGTTTTATTTACCATCGGCAGATCAATTAGCTGCTCCCCCGGATAATCCACCAGCTCCAGCCGATATTCTTTCGTGCGCCGGCGACGGCTGCGCATATGCACCAGCAAATGAAATTCGCTCAACTCCTTCGTCCGCTGCGGCCACCGCGGCGGGTGTTGCTTAAAACCCTCTATATAATCTTCATAGCTGAACCTCTGGGCCGTACCTTCCCCGGGCAGCGGCAGCTCCTTCGCCCTCAGCGTGACCCCGTGCCTCCTGAATACCGCAGAGTCCTTCATCCCGTTGCCCAGAAGAAAATTTATCAGCGACGTCAAAAACACCGTCTTGCCCGCCTGCCGCAGACCCGTCACCGCCAACCGTAATTTCTTCATGTTCTCGCCTCTGTATCTCTCTTGCCTCTTCAAATGGAAAATCCAAAATCCGTAATTAAAATTTCTACGGTCATCCCCGCGAGAGCAGGGACTCGGCCATTATATATCCTGACCCGCTATTTACATACATTTCCTTCTTATGCGTAGTCGCATCCCCGCCCGCTTTATTACGCCTGCCGATCCCTTTATACCCCGTCTCCGCTGTTGGTTTTGTTGACGGCCTTTTTGGGCGGGGCGAGGGATTTTGCAACGGCCGTCTCCACGTGGAGGCGGTTATATTTGTTATCGGCATCGCCTTTCTCGTTGATGAAATGGAGAAAAGGCAGATTGCCGTTAGAAAAAAATTAAAATTTGGAGTGCTTAACAGGCATGGTTCTGTCTTTTATTTTTTTCCTCTTTTTCCCGTTCAAACACGCCGCAGTTTTTGCCCAAGCGGGTGGGTCCGGTCCGGTTGTTCAAATAGGCGAAGGGGCCGTGTAGGCGATAAGCCTCGACGTTTCAGGATAAAAAGAACCGGAGAGGGCGGGATTCGAACCCGCGGTAGGGGCTTATACCCCTACGACGGTTTAGCAAACCGTTGCCTTAAGCCGCTCGGCCACCTCTCCAAGTGTTCATTGACACTATTTTACGTTTCCATTGACGCACCGGCAAGGGGCGGATGCGAAAATGGCTTTAGCCGATCGCCATAACAGGATTTATAGCACGTTTTGCCCTTTTGGTCAACCGCCCGGCGAGATGGCTGAGAATCGCCATAAGTATTTTATAGTCAATCACTTATAAAAAAAGCTTCCGTCCGCATGGTATTTTGTTATTGATTTAGCCGCCTTTTAACGGGGGAACGTCCACGTTCGCGGGGGTCTGTCCCGCAACGGCCAGCAGTAGTCATGGGTATCCGCCCAATAAGGCATGGCCTCTACGTGCTGATCTAAAAAGACCGCGTTGCCGAAACCTTGACATAATCCCCATTTGGGATATAAGCTTCCTGCTTGTCGAGCGTAAGCGCCTTCCTCTCCAAAATTGATTAATTCTATGTCATCAGATGGAGCCATGTGATAGGTGGCAAACGCGCCGCGATAGTTCGCCGGGAAATACAAATTGCCTTTCCAGGTGTAACTGAACCAGGAACCGTCAGGATAAGGGCTTGCGCCCACCCGGCTGACAATTATATTGTTATAGCCGATAACCCTGTTTACCCTGCTGCGATATTCAATATTCCACATTATATTTTCTTCCGTGAAACTGAATACCCGCGCCGGATTCTGTAATATCTGGCCCAATTTGTTCACCACCCCATACCCTTCTCGAAGGGGCTCTGTAACCGTAACCGGGGCCTGATAAATAAGTGTTCCCGGGGGCAGCGCCGGAATGATATCAAACCATGATCCTTTTGGATCTATGCCGGGAAGGTAAACGATAATAGGGCCCAAAAAGCCGTTATAGCTGTAAGTATATTGGGGCTCAATGGGGATATGATCAATATGATTATAGTGGTTGGCTCCTAAACCGGAGTTGGCCAGCTTATCAAACGAGGGGCATATGTTGATATCTCTGTCATCCTTGATGTATTTCCAAAACGCCCCCGCCTCCTGGGGATAGTTGTCTAAATTCCTGACCTTATCGTGCCAGCGGCAGCTGTCGGGCATAAAGGGGTTTAGTTTTAAATCCTCCATTGCAGAAAGGTAACTAAAGGAATCAGGCAATCGATCTGTTTCATGTAGATGCATCAAGTTGCTTTTATGAAGCCAGTTGTAAGCGTGGGGAAAGCGCTGGTCATTATCTTCCAGGTACATCGCGAAGGCATTGCCGTAACCGTTCAAATTGGTTTGGCATTTCATATGGCGGGCATATTCGCGGGTCTTGCTTAAAGCCGGCAGCAGTATGCCCAGCAAAAGCGCTATGATGCTGATCACCACCAGCAGCTCCACCAGGGTAAAAGCTGCCGCCCTGCCTCTCATTATCGCGCTTGTGTATCCTGCGGGAAAAGTCATATGCTTTTCGTGTTATAAAATGGGTAGATTTAAAAAAGGATTAACCTCAACCATTAATGCTTCATACCATATAATCTCTATTAAATTGTAGTAGTTATTTGAAAAATAAACAACATATTTTTGTCCTTTTTGGACCATCTTTTAATGGGTAATCTTCCACGTCCGCGGAATTTTATTACGCAACGGCCAGCAGTAGTCATGGGTGTCCACCCAATAAGGGTATTATCTCCGTAGATCCACCAGTTCCGGGCGGATAAATCCAACCGACAGAAACGGGTTTATTCAGAACTGAGATTTGCGCTGTGTCGATAGAATGGCTGTTCCCGGATTAAGCGTAGTTATCAGGAGAACGGTCTTTTTTGTGGTCCTTTAATCTTCTTTCTGCAAATTCCCCTGCCTTATCCGAACATCCACCGTCG
>LJUC01000132.1 GCA_001303695.1 Phycisphaerae bacterium SM23_30 | reverse complement strand
TGACCGCCCTGCTGGCCTTTCTACCCAAATTTGCCGGTTTTTATGTCCTGCTGTTGATCATCGACTCGATCGTTCAGCCTTTAATGGATATTAATTCCCAGATCACCGCCGGGCTTCTCTGGGTGCTCGCCGCGGCTACCATGATCGTCGGCAACGTCCTGGCCCTGGTCCAGCGTAATGTCAAGCGCATCCTCGCCTATTCCAGCATCACCCATAGCGGTTATATTATGCTGGCCTTGCTGGCCTGGCCCTACCAGCAAACCTCCGCCCAGGCCGCCGTTATCTTTTACATCTGTGTCTATGGCTTTGCCACTTTGGGGGCCTTCGCCATCCTGGCCCTGATGGAGATTCGCGGCGACGAGGCCCAGATGCTCACCGATCTGACGGGAATGGGTCGTCGGCACCCGGCCCTGGCCGCCGGTTTAACTATTTGCGTCTTCAGCCTGGCCGGTATGCCCCTGACCGGCGGTTTTATGGGCAAATTCTACGTATTTTCGGCCCTGGCCTCTTCAACCGCACTGTCTCAGACGTGGATAATTACCCTGTTTATCATCGGTTTAGTAAATATTCCCATCGCCGCCGGCTATTATCTACGCATCATCGCCGCCTGTTACCTGGATGATGGCGAGTTCATCCCTGAGATAAACACCACCCAGCCCCAAATTGCCGGTATTATCGTAGCCACAGCGGTCACTGTCATTCTTGGTATCACCCCCAGTTTACTGCTTAACTCGCTTTAGAATTAAGCTTTGGGCCGTCCAAACAATCCCTTAAAGGATTGGCTTAAGATTTATTCAACCATATATCGCAACATATCTACATTTACCCGTGTTAACTCATCCACCACTAGGTCTGCCTCAGAGAGTTGATCCCTCGGATAGCTGTTTGCCACCGCCAGACAGGCCAGGCCGGCCGCCTTGGCCGCCTTGATCCCCCCGACGCTGTCCTCAATGGCCACACACTGATGGGCCTGTATTTTCTGCTTAGGCCTCGAAAGCCGTTTGATCTTAGAAAGGCACGTCCTATAACTTTGGGGGTCGGGTTTGCTGATCCTGACGTCATCGGCCGCCACGATCACCTTAAAAAAATCCCGCAGCCCTTCTTCTCTCAGGGCGTATTCGATTTCGCTCCTGAATGCACCTGAACATAGTGATATTGTGATATTTTCTTGGGTCAACTCAGAAAGAAGTTCTCTAACCCCAGGAAAAATAACCGTGTTTTGTGCTAAAAATCGGGCAAAATTTGCCTTTTTCTCAGAAACCAGTGCGGAGATCTTCTCTGGTGAAGCCTCCCGACCGCAGTCAACCAGCAACTGCCTGAAGCACCCCCAATCGTCGTAAGCCATGTATTTATCGCAATATAGCTGCCAATCGATATCAATCCCCTCCTGTTTTATAATCTGCCGCAGCATCTCAAAATGTGCCGTCTCTGTGTCGGCAATCACCCCATCAAAGTCAAAAACCACCACTTGTAACATATTTCCCTTTCTCACATAAGTATATATTTATAAATAACTTATATAATTTCCTCCGTTAATTTTTACCTTACGTCAAGCCTTCTTTTGGGCCGCCCATTTGATCCGCCAGGGCACGACTCCCCTTAGATAATCCGGATTGCCCCGCTGATTATTAAGTTATTTTTTTCTTGCTAAAATTATTCGACGCCCGTAATAATTAGCCAAGAACATACCCTAGCATTGTTTGCCAAAGGAGGCAACTGTTCAGGAAATACCTTAACGGGATATAAGTACGAACGTATTATGTCGGGTTTGTCATCAGCATGACAGGCTGCCCCTAGTTCGGTAAATAAAATTTGCATATCAGTATAGTTAATTTATTTGCCCTCAAATGTACTCATAATAGGAAAGTCTTTTTCAGTACTGAAAAAGCGGTCGGTTTTTTAAGTTGTTTTTATCACAGGGTCGATAACATAGCAGCGTCGCTATTGAGATGACCAGCGTAAATTTAACTGTTCTTTGGTGGAACAGTAAATTAAGGGAACAAAATTGTATTTGACAAGGAGAAACGCATGAGGAAGTTAACAAAGTTTTTATTGGTGGTTTTGTTGTTGGGAGCATCATCAGCCGGGGCTGATGATGACGTAATCAACAATCAACAGGAAATTGAGGCGCTGAAAGCCCGTATCGCGGAGTTGGAAGTCAAGCAGAGCGAATTGGCGGTTAACCAGCGAAATGCCGAATTGCTCAGGAGCATGATTTCGGAAATGGCGGAAAACTCCCGCAGCGTCTCCCAGGGTACCGGTTTAACCTCCGGTTATAACAACGGATTTTTCATTAAAACGGCGGATGAACAATTTCTGATCAGATTCAACGGGCAGTTGCAATTCCGGCACACCTACGGTTTAACCGACGACCGCAGCAATAATCTCAATGCGGAAGGCATTTATGTGGGCTCTCCCGCGGGCGTTGATTCCAGCTTCAACGCCTTTGAGCTGACCCGGCCCCGTTTGAAGATGTCGGGTCATGTATTGAAAGATCTGAAATACAAAGTGGTGATGGAATTCAAGGATGACAACACGGATTATGGTCGGTTATTGGATTTTGAGGCGGCTTACAGCTTTATGCCGGAACTGGGCATCAAGGTCGGTCGTTACAAGGCCGCTTTCGGCAGGGAGTACAATATAACCAACACCAATATGATGATGGTGGACCGTTCTTTGGCTAACGCGGTGTTCAATACCGGCCGGAGCAACGGAGTGGAGCTGTTTGGCGCCTGTCCGCTTGCGGACACCAGCGTGTACTATCGCGCCGGGATCTATAACGGTTTCAGGGACATTACCAGCAAGCCTTTCGAAGATAATGACAACAATCCTGCCGTTGCCGCACGGATGGTCATACCCTTGATGGGCGCCGAACCGGCCGATTTTGCCAATGAGTCCGATCTGGCCTTCCACGAAAATCCCGTCATGCAGTTGGGTTGTAATTTTGCTTACGCCAACGCCCTGACCGAAGGTCATGTGGCCGGGGGCGCAGACGACAACTATATCGTGCTGGTGCGGGGCGAAGACGGTTACAGCAACGGGGTTACCCTGGGCGGCGAGGTTTCCATGGTCGGCGCCGACATCGCCTATAAATACCAGGGCTTGTCGCTTATTCTGGATGGTTACTACCAACATGTAGATCTGGACAGTGAGGAATTCTCTTTTGCCGAACAATTCGGGAGTATGCGCAGCACCGACATTTGCGGCTGTGAAGTGGACAACTACGGCTTTACGGCGATGGCCGGTTGCTTTTTGGTACGCAACGAGTTTGAACTGGTCGGCCGTTTCAGCGGCATTTGCCTCGATAACACAAATGACGCGTATGAGTACGCCGGCGGCTGGAACTGGTATCTGGGCGGTCAGAACTTAAAACTCTCCATGGATATTTCCTACATAGATGATCTACCTGTTACCTCCAGCACTGCAAATTACCATGGCGTCCAGAACAACGCCCTCTTTTTGATCCGCACCCAGTTGCAGGTAACGTTCTGAAAATAAACGGTATAACTTCGGCGTGCCTTCAGGGCCGCTGTAGGTAGAGTAAAATTCAGGGCCCTGCTGATGTGCTCAGCAGGGCCTTTTTAAAATGGGTAAAATTTATCGTAAGTGTTTATTAATAAAGGAATAACCATAATTAGCCTCGCATCCTCAGAGAAGTCTCCTGCTCATTTTCCCGGGCAAAAAGGGCTTGAAATGCTCCATTATTAGTGTTATATTTATTTTATGAATCGTATTTATCTACAAGAGTCGAGAAGCGATCGGCCTCGGTTAAAAAACAGACGATCAACTTATATAAATTTTCCGCCGACGCCTAATCCCGGAGCAGGAAACGGCTTTACTTTAGTCGAGTTATTGGTGGTAATTGCTATTATAGCCTTGTTGTTGGCGATCCTGGTGCCGTCTTTAACTCGCGCCCGACACGCGGCCTACGCCTCGGTCTGCCTGAATAATGTAAGACGCATATCGAATGCTGCTCAGATGTACATCACCGAGCATATTTACTTTCCTCCCCACCGAATGAAATTTAAGTGGCCCAGCGGTCCGATCTTTGTAAATAAATTCGGCCGAAGCAGACCGCGCTGGCAGTGGTTTTTTCACGAAGGGGTGGGACCGGTTATCGACCCCACGCCCTATGTTTTATACCCCGGCCAAACCTTTGACGACGATCAGACCATGCTGATGACCAACGATTATTTCATTTGTCCGGCCTTTGACCATCCCAACTGGGATGCTCGCGACATTCGTAATGGGTCGTATGGGTATAACTACCAGTATCTGGGCAATATCCAGGAAATAACGGAGGACGGCCTGGAAATATATGTGAATTACCCGGTTAAGGTTGACCGGATCGAAAAGCCGGACAAAACTATAATCATCGCTGACGGTCGGGGCAGCACAATTATGGATCCAAGCGGTCAGCAAACACTCCATGGGGAACATTCCTACAAATTGGACCCGCCCAGGCTGCCGATCAGTTTAAGGGCCCGTTACTTCGGCGACCGGAAAAAACCCACCCTGGCTGAGCAACATACCCCCGCAGAGGACCGCCACCTGGGTTTAGTCTGTGTTTCTTTTCTGGACGGTCACGCCGACAAGATGACACGAGAAGAAATGGGTTACGTCGTTGATTATTCGAGGAATGAGGACGGCTGGATAGTCGCTAACCAGGGCACTAACCGTTTGTGGAACGGCAGGGAAACTGACGAACCGCGACCGTGGCCCCGTTGAACGTGGGATAAAAATCGCAGTCTCGTTGGTAGGCCCAATTTCCCGCCAAATTCTCATAATACTTACCCTGTATTGACTAAAAAGGATCTTCTTGTTTCTTCAACCGGCCGAAAAATTAACCAATATTGCCGTAACTTACCCCGGTATAAGTTGTACGGATAGATAAACGAGGTTTAGAGTTAATTGCTTGACAGGCCGAACTCTCTCGCTAAGCTGGGGTGATTGTTAGTTGCAAAATCCGATATCCATGGAGACGGCAAGATTGAGCCACGGGGAGATTAGAAATTAACCGGTTTTAAGGCAAGGAGTTATAAATATGGCGACCATTAAAGTTGGAATTAACGGATTTGGCAGAATAGGCAGGACCGTATTGCGGATTCTGGCGGAACGGTCGGATGAGTTTGAAGTGATGGCGATCAATGACCTGGCCAGTGCCGAGGCGAATGCCCACCTGTTCAAATATGACAGCATCATGGGCAAATTCAAAGGCGCCGTGGGCCTGGAAGACGGCATGTTGTTGGTCAATGGTCGAAAGATTAAAGTTCTCTCGGAGAAAAATCCCGCCCGTTTGCCCTGGGCGGACCTGGGCGTGGACGTGGTGGTGGAATCAACCGGGGTGTTTCGCAAACGGGAAAGTGAGAAAGGAGGCTACGGGGATCATTTAAAGGCCGGGGCCAAAAAGGTTATTCTGACCGTGCCTTCCCAGGATAAAATCGATGCGATGGTGGTGATGGGCGTCAATGACGAGATCTTGACTGCTGAGCATCAATGCATATCGAATGCCAGTTGCACCACCAACTGCCTGGCGCCGATGACCAAGGTGCTGCATGATTCATTCGGCGTGGAACGGGGTTTGATGACGACGATCCACGCCTACACCAACGATCAGCACATACTGGATCTGATGCATAAAGATCTGCGGCGGGCCCGGGCGGCGGCCATCAATATCATTCCCACCACCACCGGGGCGGCGCGGGCGGTCGGTAATGTCATTCCGGAACTGAACGGCAAACTGGATGGTTTTGCCATGCGCGTACCGGTGATGAACGGCAGCGTGATAGATCTGACCGCGGAACTTAAAAAGGAAGTCACCGTGGAAGAGGTCAACAGGGCCATGCAAGAAGCCGCCCAGGGGAAATTAAAAGGAATTCTGGAATACTGCGAAGATCCGATTGTCAGCAGCGATATAATCGGCAACAGCCACTCCAGCATTTTTGACGCCCTTTCAACCATGACCATACCCAAGAGCGGCTCCCGGATGATCAAGGCCGTGAGTTGGTACGACAACGAGTGGGGCTACTCCAACCGCACCGTAGATATGATCAAGAAAGTAATCACCGTGCAAGAACCTTGCCCGGCGTAGGGCTTATATACCAGCTTTTGGCGCCTATTCCTTTTGGCCGGTGCAGTGAACTCGCGGCTGTCGGCAGCCTGTTCTATAAGGAGCACAGATGAATAAAAAAACCATCGCCGACATCGATGTAAAGGGCAAGAAAGTTTTTATGCGGGTCGATTTCAACGTGCCTTTGGACGAGAAGGGTAATGTCAGTGATGATCGGCGGATTCAGATGGCCCTGCCCACGATCAAGAAGGCCCTGGAAGGCGGCGCTCGCCTGGTGCTGGCCTCGCATCTGGGGCGTCCCAAGGGCGTTCGCGAGGATAAGTTTTCGCTGGCGCCGGCGGGGCGGCGACTGGGCGAACTTCTGGATCGTAAGGTGCCGGTAGCGCCCGATTGTATTGGTTCGGAAGTCGAGAAGATGATTGACCAACTTCAGGACGGCGACGTGATCGTTCTGGAGAATCTGCGTTTCCACGCCGGCGAAACCAAGAACGATCCGGATTTTGCCCGCCGGTTAGCCGAAGGGGTGGATATCTACGTCAACGACGCCTTTGGTACGGCCCATCGCGAACATGCCTCCATGTTCGGGGTGCCGTCGATACTGGGGCCGGGTCGGCGGGTGTGCGGGTTTCTGATCGAAAAGGAACTGAAATATCTGGGTCAGGCCCTCACCGACCCGCAGAAACCTTTTGTGGCGGTGTTAGGCGGCGCTAAGGTAAGCGACAAGATAACCGTCATAGAAAATCTGCTCAGCAAAGTGGATCGCATCCTGATTGGCGGCGGGATGACCTATACTTTATTCAGGGCTCAGGGTTATCAAGTGGGCGATAGCATCTGTGAGCAAGACAAACTTGAGATTGCCTCCAATCTGTTAAACTCGGCGAGGACGGAAGGCTGCGAACTGGTCCTGCCGGTGGACAATGTCATCGCCAGGGAGCTTAAGCCGAACGCCGACCATCAGGCCGTCGCCGGCAATATACCGGCCGGTTGGCGGGGATTGGACATTGGCCCTGAGACCTGTAAATTATTTGCCGATAAACTGGCCGATGCGAAAACGATCGTTTGGAACGGTCCTATGGGCGTCTTCGAGATGAAACCCTTCGACGCCGGCACCAAAGCCGTTGCCGAGGCAATCGCCTTGGCTACCGACAACGGCGCCGTCAGCATTATCGGGGGCGGCGACAGCGCCGCCGCCGTGGCGGAGATGAAACTGGAGGACCGCATGAGCCATATCTCCACCGGGGGCGGGGCCAGTCTGGAATTCCTGGAAGGTAAACAGTTTGCCTGTCTCGAAATCCTCGACGACAAGGATTAAGCGGATGAGAAGATATATCGTTCTATGGAGAGGCGGATGGGGGGTGCGCAAGTGAGAAAGTTACCCCCCGCCGGCACCATAGAAATGGCACCATCGATATTGAGCGCGGATTTTTCGCGCCTGGCGGATCATATCGCCGAAGTCGCCGATCAGGTGCGGATACTGCATCTGGACGTCATGGACGGCCATTTCGTGCCGAATATCACCATAGGACCGGTGGTGATCAAATGGCTGCGGCGCCATTTTGATCTGTTTTTTGATACCCATTTGATGATCAGCGACCCGGGAAAGTACGCCCCGGAATTCATCCAGGCGGGCAGCGACGGGATTACCTTTCATCCGGAGGCGGTATCGGAAGCACCGGCGATGATCCGCCGACTGCGGGAGCTGGGGGTGTCGGTGGGAGTTTCCATTAAGCCGAAAACACCCGTTGAGTCGCTCGCGGCCATAATCGGTGATGTTGATATGGTTTTGCTGATGACCGTGGAGCCGGGTTTTGGGGGTCAAAGTTTCTTGCCGGAAAGCCCGGCCCGCTGTGCGAAAATTAAAAACCTGCTGCGTTCGGACCAGCGACTGGAGGTGGACGGGGGTATAAACACCGAGACGGCCCCGATTATTGTGCAGGCCGGGGCGGATACCCTGGTGGCGGGCCACTCCATTTTCGGCCGGGCCGATCCGGCCGCGGCGGTTAAGGCAATTCATGAGGCAGCGTTGGGGGCAGAGAAGAATATAAGAATTATTGACACTGATTTTCACCGATTTTCTAATGATTTATAAATACGCCATGGTCAAGAGAAAAAGTTTAATAGTTCTATTATATTTATCTTGTGTTTTGTTGTTTGGGGGCGGTTGCGGGGGTCAGATTGAGACACAAGGGGTACGCAATGTAATATTATTTATCGGCGACGGCATGGGCCCGGAGCAGGTGCGGGCGGCCGGGATGTACGCCCAGGGCGAAGCGGGAACGTTGTTTTTCGAGACATTTCCCTACCAGACGGAGATGACCACTTATTCGGCGAATTATCGCATTACGGATTCGGCGGCGGCCGCCTCCGCAATGGCGACCGGACATAAAGTAAATAACGGGGTGATCAGTATGGAGATCCCCGGCGACGAGTCGGAACTGAAAACGGTTCTGGAATATCTTCAGCAGGCGGGCAAAAGCGCCGGGCTGGTGACGACGGTGCCGATGTTTCATGCCACCCCGGCGGCCTTTGGGGCCCATGATCCCCGGCGCAGCAATAAAGAGGCAATCATAGCCGACTATCTTAAGCAGACGCGGCCGGCAGTCTTATTAGGTGGGGGGGAAAATGGTATAACGCCGGAAAAGGCGATGGAAGCGGATTATTTGGTGGTGCAAAACGCCGCGGATATGCTGGCCCTGGATACCGAAATTGTAGAAAGGATCTCCGGCCAGTTCGCCGCCGAAATACCATATGAATATGACGGACTGGGTGATTTGCCTTCTCTAACGCAGATGACCGAGACGGCCCTAGCGATCCTGGATAATAATCCGGAAGGTTTTTTTCTCATGGTCGAAGGCGGCAAAATCGACTGGGCGGCACACGATAATGATATAGCGCGTATGATCGGAGAGACCCTGGAGTTCGACCAGGCGGTGAAAGCGGCCCGGACCTGGGCCCGGGAGCGCAGCGATACCTTGATAGTGGTGACCGCCGACCATGAGACGGGAGGGTTGAAAATCCTCAAAAACAATGGCAGAGGCAATTTACCCGCGGTGGCCTGGAGCACCACCGGTCATACCGCCGCCCCGGTGCCGGTCTATGCCTGGGGGCCGGGGGCCCAGTTATTCAGCGCTTCCATGGACAACACCGACATATTTTATAAAATCATGACCGCCGCCGACTTAACCGTAGCAGCTCCGATTAAATAAAACACTTATATATCAACCGGGGCAGCTTAGTATTACCTTTATCCTTTCGGTTTATTTCGTAATCTATGAAACCTTCCTACTTTTTGTTGTCTTTCTTGCCCAAACCGGCAAATTTGAATTTATCGCTTTGATAAAACATGTTTAAAGCTCCGGGGCCGTAAAAATCTACGGCCCTTTGCATGTTTCGCTGTAAGGACTTTATGATTTTTTCTTTGGGAAGGATCATATATTTGATTCGTTCATCGGGGGGGCGAATGTATTTCACTTCAACTTCGGTTTGATTGGGGTCGATCTTGTCAGGAATCATGTAGGATAATTCGGAATCGTTTAGGAAGGTGTCCTCTGCCTCACTCTTTAGTTTCAGGGCGCCTTCGTTTTGCGGATATTTTTCCAGAAGCGGATTCAGTGTTTCCATCACCTTGTCATATTTCTTTTGGTATAGATATTCCCGGGCCGTTGCCAGCATCTCTTCTAGTCTGCGAATAATATTAGGATCACTTTTACCATAGCCTCCCATGACCATACCGCCCATCATGCCCCTCCCGCTTATACGGCCCATGCCGCCCATCCCCATCATCCCCATACCAAACTCCTTGCCTCCCATACCTCCCATGCCCATGCGACCCATACCCCCCATGCCCATACCGCCTCCACCCAAGCCCCCCATACCCATACCTCCTATTCTTCCCTTACCAAATCCACCGGTCATATTGGGATCATTTATACGAATAAAACCGCCCTTCATACCGCCCATACCCATACCGCCCATGCTCCCCATCATGCCGCGGCCCATCCCCCCCATCATCCCCATACCCCCCATGCCGCCCATCATACCAGGCGGCCAGATAGCACCGGAGGTGTCTTTACCAAACGTTGATTTGTAAAGCTGCATTACTTCCGATTCGCTCAAGGACCTATTGAAAACCGCCGCTTCATCAATCATTCCCTGCCAGAAACCACCCCGATGTTGATCCGTGCCGCCGATATATAGAGTTCCCGTTACGCCGCCGGTTTCAATTTCTCCTGTTTCGGTCAATTGGCCGTCCTTATATATCCTAAAAGTCAACCCATCATGGGTAACTACAATATGTGTCCACGCCTCAGGAGATAAATGCCAGTCATATTCGTTTACTGCAACATCATCCGCAACATAAATCCCCACACTATCTCCTGTATTGCCCTGCAGGCCGTAGTAATTTTTACCATCACTCAATAGGAATATACGGCGATTATTAATACCGGTTGATTGAATTTTTACCCATGCTGAAAAACTGAACTTCGACAGTTTGATATCTGGTATGCTAAGGCAATCGTTGTCTCCATCAAAAGACATGGCCCCGCCGATTTTGCCGCTTTCGATGAACTCGGCCCCTTCGACTTTGCCGTGAAAGTCCATGCCGGAAACATCGACCGTCCGCGTGCCCCCATCCCGGTCAAAGGATAAGTACAGCAGCAGGTTTTTCTGTAGATTTACCGGCACCTTCTGATCAATTGAATCGACGGACACCTTCACCTGATGAGCATCGGTTAAGGCTGCACAACTCAATACCGCCATCAGCAGCATGGTCGTTACAGATCCCATGCGGGAGCTTTTATTGAGATCGGTGATCATGATAATTCTCCTTTCAGGTAGGTCGGCTCAAATTTTATCCGGCTACCATATAGGCCCCACGGGATAGCCCGGGCCCGCCGCTAACGGAACCTTGCCTCAGGCATTAGG
>LJUC01000131.1 GCA_001303695.1 Phycisphaerae bacterium SM23_30 | reverse complement strand
CGATGGGCTTGTTCTTTTACGCCATCGAGACCTTCCATGATCGGCAACATTTTTTTCTTTTTAGCCGTCTGTTGCTGGTGATTGCGTTGGTCGTCGGTTTGTATGGGATTGCGCAGAAGTTTTTCGGGCGGGAGATATTGATACCCTATATAACCTACGCCAGCGGGGGCAAAGACATATCGAAGATAGATGATTTTCTGCTGCAGGCACGGGTTCTATCGAGCTACGGAGATCCGAACGTATTAGCGTGTCAATTATTGCTTTTTGAAGGGATAGCTCTGGCGTTACTGGTGGGTAAGGGCCTCTCGCTGGGCACGCGATTGGGGGGGGTAATGATATTGTCAACAACCATATTGTGCGTATTTTTTACGGGATCCCGGGCGGGGATGGTATGTTTATTTCTGGTGCCCGTGGTGGTTCTTTACTGGCGGACGCGCTGGTCGCTTTTGATCTTACCGGGATTGGCGGCGCTGGGGTTCATATTTTTACCATCTTTGGGAGAGTTAGCCCTGTTGAGTCAAGTGGGCGAGCTGGGGCCGAAGATGAATCTGGATCCGACCGACTTGAGGGCGCAGTTTCCGGCGCTGGCCTGGAAGCTGCTGCAGGCGGTTCCGTTCGGCTGCGGGTGGGGCAGGACGGTGGAGCTGGAGGTTATGGGATTGAACTGGCATTTTATGCTGATTCCGGCGGAAGTGATATGGATGGGATTTAATTCGTTCTGGCTTAACTTGTTCAGTCGGTTAGGGATACCGGGGGTTATCACCTTTGGGTTATTTCTAATGATGGTATTCCGTTATATATGGCGCCAGGCGAAACGGGTGCGGAATCGCTGGGTTCAGGCCTTCTTGATAGGGGGTTTAGCCGGTTTTACAGGTCAGTGGGTGATCTGGGTGGTGAACAATACCTACATGCTTCCGGGCGGGGGTCTTAATTTCTGGTTTATGTTAGGGATGCTGGCGGCGGGGAGTCGCGCCTTCGCCGAGCCAAGGTATCCGATCTGTTGGGTATATCCGCCCCCGGGCGCCGAGCCGGGGAGGGGGGCTTATATGAATTATACGCCGGATGATTATCTTAAGAGCCCATAAGAATACATGGTAAAGCGTATAGTCGAGACGGGCGGGGCACAGTTTACAATATTCTTGTTTTAATTAAATCGCGGAAACGGTTATGTCATTTTTTGACATTTCAAGGCAGCGTTCGCAAAGCAAATAGGAGTGGAAACTGCTGCAGGAAACGATTATTATGTGTGAATGAGTTTCAGTCAATCTCCGCGATGAATCGCGGGTTTAAGAGCGAGCTTGCATGTGAAGACACAAGCAAGGCACGCGGCGAATCCCCCGGCTTTGCCCCGGGGGTTAGTTTAAGAAACTGCGCGGTGGTTAGAATGACAAGACGGAGGATTTATGAGTAAAGCAGAAGCAGGCAAGAGATGCGACAGGCGGCAATTTTTGAAGGCGTCGGGGGCAGCGGGGGCAGTATTGGGCAGTACGGGATTGGGATTTTTCGGTTACGCCGCCGGTAAGGACCTCGAGACCTATACCGGCTGTGTGAACCTGGAAGGGGCGCATCAATTGGACCGGACGAAATGGCAGGTAGATAAGCCGCACTACGAGGCGGTGGGGCCGACGGATCGTCCGGACCCGCGGACGGAGTTTATTTTCGACCGAGGGATGTATCGAAATACGCAGGTATTCCAGGATTTTCTAGAGTCCCATCCTGAGGTGAAGGAAGCGGAAGAAGAGATGGCGCGATTTCGTCAGCAGATGAACAAGCCCCGACAGAGGCCCGGAGAGTCCGAGGAAGAATATGCGGCCAAGATAAAGGCGTGGGAAGAGCAGGTTAAGATTAACAGTGAAGAATGGGATAGGCTGATGGCGGAGGATCAGAGATGCCAGGAGGATTTGATTCTGTCGGAGGCGTGGTCGAATGCGATGGGGGCGGTATCGCCGCGATTGTCGGATCTGGTACAGGGCGGGGGTCGGATGGGCATGAGGGGCGGCGGCATACTGCCGGGACAGGGAGGTCAACAGCAACAACAAGAAGCAGAACCGAGCTGGGCACAGACGTCGCCGGAGAAGACGGATGCGCCGCGACGTCGGGAACCTTTAGTGATGAAGGATCCGAAACTGACGTCAAAGTTGATTAAAAAGATGGCACATGAGTTCGGCTCGGTGCTGGTGGGGATAACCCAATTGAATCCGGATTGGGTCTATAAATACGGTCGGCACGGCCGGGGTTTTGAGCCGGATAAGGTGATGGAAGTGCCGAAACACTGGAAATACGCGATCGTGGTGGGCACGCCCATGTCGTGGGATCCGATGTACGCCAATCCGAATTTTGGGACGTCGAATGACGCCTATTCGAAATCGCGGATCGTGGCATATCGGTTGACGGCGTTTATCAAGGCGCTGGGCTACTGGGCGCGGCCTCATACGCCGGGGACGGATTATGATTTGATGGTGCCGCCGATTATGGTCGATGCCGGCCTGGGTGAGCAGGGACGACATTCGATTGTTATCACCCCGGAGTTGGGCTGCAACATTCGGCCGGCGGTGGTAACGACGAATATCCCGATGGCGACGGATAAGCCGATCCGATTTGGGGTGCAGGAGTTCTGCAAAGGCTGCAAGATCTGCGCGGAGATTTGCCCCAGCGGGGCGATCACCCGGGATGATAAGACGGTAGTGCGGGGGTATAATCGATACCAGATAAATTACAGCAAGTGTCATAATTTCTGGTATTGCAATCAGGGTAATATCGGGTGTCGAATATGCGTGGCGGCGTGTCCTTATACCCGCAAAGCGAACTGGCTGCATACGACGGCCCTGAAGGCGACGGCTATGGATACGTCGGGAGTATCGCATAAGGTACTGACCAAGCTGCAGAAGCAGTTATATCCGTCGCAGGGTAAACCGGAAGATTATTATATGGCCCGTCTGGGAGGCAAAAACACTTCGTACCGGCAGCCGCCCTGGTGGCTGCGGACGAGGGATTTTATTGAGTTGTGATAATAAAGCACCTCTCCGGCGACGCCGGAAAGGCGGCACCCAACCTGAATGAGCATTATAAGAGGAGCAAGGATATGAGTTTTTTTACGAGTGGTTTGTTCTGGTTTTTGGAGGGGGTATGTTTTTGTCTGGCGGGGGCGGCGCTGAAGCATTACCTGGAGGATCGGGGGATACCAATGCGGTGGTGGAAATGGATGCTTTTTGCGGGGTGGGTGATATTATTGGGTTTTACGATCGCCTTTATCACCACTAGCGCCGGGGAAAATGAAACCGTGGCGGCCCTGAAGGGCGGGATAATCCTGGTGCCGATTTCGATCATAACCGGGGCGGTGATATGGCGTTTATTAAAGGCGGGCAGGAGGCCGGTAATTTCTCAAGCATCAGATCAGGATTAGCGGCGGATCAATTGTTTGTAGGCGTTTTCGCCGCCGTTGATCAAATGCACCAAGGGCTCAGGGCGATCGACGCCTTCGATGAATTTGGGCCTGGCAGCCCAGGGGGTGACGCTGAGGACGCCGGTTAAGTCCATCCAGTATTGCAGGCGGGCGACGGGCAGATTCCAGGTCATGTGAAAATGATTGGCGGGGGGGTATTGTTTGTATTCGGTCATGGAGGCGTACCTGGGTACGACAAAGGTATGAGGCCAGGTGGGAGTGGTGAGGCGGCACATGGCCTGGGCGAGTTTTTGGGGTACTTCGGTGGTAAGGGCCTGGTCCCAGATCAATGAGAACATACCATTAAGAGAACTGTATGCCAAACGAGCGGCGATACCGTCGATACCTTTGGGCGTGATGAAGGTGACGGAATTGCCGCCGCCGGGGAAGTAGTGCTCATCGGCCAAGGGCATGGAGACTTTGCTCATGAGCTGCTTGACGGAGGCGCCGGGTTTACCGGCCCAGTTAAAGGAGGCGCTGCCGGAATTATCCCCGTCCACCAGACCTTTGCGATACCAGTCGGCCTTTTTATCGAGGGATTTCAGGCCGATCTTTCGGGCCAGGTTCTTGATTTCCCAGGCTTCCCAGACCTTGCGGAAGTCCATAAACAAGGGGGGATTTCCACCGCTGAGGTAGGTCATAAACAACATGGTGAGCAATCCCTGCACGTCGGCTTCGGTGGCATAGGGGAGGGGTGCCCTGGGGCCGTTATGATCGAAGGTGCTGTTGAAGAGTGATTCCATGACGTCGGCGACCGGCAGGGGCAGGCCGCGGGCGTCGCTGCCCCACTCCAACTGGCTCATGAAGCCGCCGCCCACGGCATGGAGGTCGCACATTAGATCACGAGTGATTAAATACATAGCCAGCGATTGATCGAAACGTTTGCTGTCGGCGTCGGTTTTGATCTCAAGACGTTTGCCGAGATGCCGGTCGAACCAGCGGCGCAGTTCGGTAAGTTCCTTTTTTGAGCAGGCGTCTTTTTTAATCATGTCGGCCAAGAGCTTCATATCGAGGCGGGTGATCTCCAGGCCGAAGGTGTTGCGGGTGGGGATGATATGGGCCAGGGCGGTTTCCATGCCCATGGAATCATGGCCGAAGATGACGACGCGTCGGCCACGCAGAGCGACGGCGGCGACGGCGGCATAACACCAGTCGAGGAGACGGCGGGCGGTTTGGGCGGTCATCCGGGGATTGAGGCCGGTGTCGGGCCAATTGCCGACATTGAGGCTGATCAATCTGCCATACTGGCTGACGGCGCCGCTGAGGGCGTGGGCATAGACCACGCCGGGACGCGGTCCGCTGTTGCCGCAGGTGATATTGATGGGGGTGTCAGAAGGAAACTGCTGCATTAAGGAGATCGCGGTCAACTGGGGGAAGGCCCAGGTGTCGGGAACGCAGACGAGAATATCCGCGCCGGCCTGGCGGAACTGTTGAGCGATGAGGTCGGCCTGGGCTTCACCATCGACTAACGTGGTAGAATAAACCACCGGCACGGGAGTTTGATCGGGGAGGAGGACGGCGCCGCTGATGGCGTCGGCGGCCATTTTGACAATGTTGCGACAGCGGGTGCGGCTGGGGGTATCGATGCGGGGATCACTGGCGGCAAAGACGCCGATTACGGGGATTTTGGGGGCGGGTTTTTTGATATCGGGCAGGCATAGCGCCTCGATTTTTTTTGCCATGATAATTTCTCCTGTATCATGCTGAAGGATAATATAAGTTTGAGATCGAAAATCAATAAGCACCCATAATACAATTTTTAAGTCCGGAGGGATAGTTGACAAATGCAGGTAAAACAGGTAGTTTCGTAGGTAATTGGAAAAATCGGCCTTATAAATACAAGTGCTTATCATTAAAGAAATTACGCAGGGCAAAACGAAGGAAGTCGATTTTATGGCCAAAATAGAGCATTTGACGCCCCGGCAGGTGGTGTCGGAGCTGGATAAATATATCATCGGCCAGGACGATGCCAAGCGGGCGGTGGCGATCGCGGTGCGGAACCGCTGGCGTCGTTTGCAATTAGAGCCGGAGATACGTGAGGAAGTAGCCCCGAAAAACATCATCATGGTGGGTCCCACGGGAGTGGGTAAGACAGAGATTGCGCGGCGGCTGGCGGCGTTAGTGGGGGCGCCTTTTATCAAGGTGGAGGCAACCAAGTTCACCGAGGTGGGCTATGTAGGCCGCGACGTAGAGAGCATGGTACGCGACCTGCTGGAACGTGCGATTCAGATGGTGCATCAAGAAGAATCGGCACGTTACGCCGATATGGCGGCGGAGGCGGCGGAAGAACGGATATTGGATTTTCTGCTGCCGCATCCTACGACCAGCCCCACCATAGATACGCAACAAATACAAGAATCGGAGGAACGCTACGAACGGACCCGGCAAAAACTGCGTGAGCAGTTACTGAGCGGGATTCTAGAGGAGCGTCAGATTGAGATCAGCGTGGAAGAAAGAGCGGCATCGATCCCGATTTTTTCGAACGTGGGGCTGGACCAGATGGAGCCGGAGATGCAGAATTTTCTGGAGCGCATGATGCCGACGAAGATGGTCAAGCGACGGACGTCGGTCCGGGAGGCGCGGCATATACTCCGCCAGCAGGAGCTGGATAAACTTATCGACCATGACAAGATGATCGAAACGGCCATCAAGCGAACCGAAGAGGCGGGAATAGTTTTTCTAGATGAGCTGGATAAAATCTGTGGAGGCGCAAGTTTCGGTCCCGACGTTTCCCGGGAAGGGGTGCAGCGGGACCTGCTGCCGATGGTGGAGGGCACTACGGTCAACACGCGGCACGGTATGGTCCGTACCGATCATATTTTGTTTATGGCGGCGGGGGCGTTCAGCCGCAATCGGCCCAGCGACTTGATGCCGGAACTGCAGGGGAGATTTCCCATCCGGGTGAAGCTGAAAGACCTGGACGAGGAACAGTTCGCCCGCATTCTGATCGAACCGCGCAATTCCCTGACCAAACAGCAAGAAGCGCTTTTAAAGACGGAAGGGATCAAAATAAGATTCACCGAGGACGGCATCAAGGCCATGGCGGCCAAGGCCTTTCAGATCAACAAAGACCAGCAGAATATCGGGGCCCGAAGGCTTTACGCGGTTATGGAAAAGGTGCTGGAAGAAATCAGCTTTGAGGCGCCCGAGGGGACGAAAAAATACGTCATCAACGCCGACTATGTCAATGAGCACCTGGGTAAGGCCACCGAAGACGAAGACCTGAACATTTTCGGGTTTGCGGCGGCGACCTCGGCATATAAAGACGAACGAGGGTGATAATAAGTAAAGTATGAGTCTGCCAGCCTTTGCGGCCAGATGCATAATTTGAAAAAGGGCAGGAAAAGCCGGATGGGCACGATTAAGACCATTCTAATGATTCCCCTGGCAGGGTGGGCGATGGCGCTGAGCGGTTTGTCAGGGCCGGCAACCGCCGTTAGCATTGATAATCACTTTCGTCTCATTCCAACGCCCATAAAGCAGGAAATGATTGAAGAGAGTGCCTTCAAATTTACGGCGGAAACAGTTATAGTGCTGGATGACCCGAACGACGAAGAGGACCGATTTGCGGTGGGGCAACTGATCGAAGAAGTACAAAAAGAGACCGGTCTAAAACTACAGATCGGTCCGGTCAGCGAAAAACCTGCCATATTGATAGGTCGAGGGGTCCGGGAGAGTGATTTAAGGCAGGTGCTTATCAAGCGAAATATTACTCTGCCGAAGGGATTAAGAAGGCAGGGTTATATACTTTCGGTCAGGACCGAAAACATAGTGCTGATGGGCAGGGACGCCGCCGGGATTTTCTACGGGGTGCAGACACTCAGGCAGCTCGTCCGCAGTAATTTAACAGAGCCCAACGAGCTTGGCGGCTGTGATATTATCGACGAACCGCATTTTGAATACCGCGGCTGGCAGGACGACGCCACCGGGGGACCGGTTCCGACGCCGGATTTTTTAAGGCAGCAGATACGAACGCTGTCGGAGTACAAACTGAATCTTTTCAAACTAAAGGCCAGGATTATAACCGATCCTGAGTTTTCGCCAAGCGGCTACACGACGGAGCAGATCCAAGAACTGGTTGAATACGGCCGACAATATCACGTGGAAATGGCAGGTGATTTTATATCGGACGAATACGGCGTCCAAACGGTGATGCCCTTGGATGTTTCGAGTCTCGTGCTTTGTCCGGGCGACGGCTGCCGCGAAGGGATTTGGCCGGATTATCGCAAGGCTATGGTCCGGATAGCGAGTTATATGCAGCAGGACGGCGAGCAGGAGGCGGCGGAGCCGCCGGTCAGTATGAGGGATAAGGAGGGCGAAAACCTCTTGGGCAACAATTGGCTGGTGCTGCTCTGGGGGGGCGAGTGCGCGTGGAATCCCATTTTCTCAGAGGAAGATGAACAAGCCAATGAATTGCTCAATCAGCGTTTGCAGGGTTTCAGGGACCATTTTGACGCGGTTTTTCACGGCGCTGCCGAGGCCGGGGCGGTACAAGCGTTATGGCAGTTGAGCGATCTGCGGGATTATCCCGACAGCGGCAATCTGAGTCAAACGGCATTTTGGCAGAATTATTTTTCGTTCCCTTTCGGATCGGTGTACCTGCCCGATCCGCAGCTTTATCAGAAGGGTCAACTTTTATCCCGGGCCGCCGAGGAAATCGTGGAACGTCTAATGACCGCAAAGAGTAAGGCGCGATACCATAGAGACAATCTGGACGAGGCTCTTTTGGCGGCCCGTCGGGTGCAATTCGTGGCCCAGAGGATAATAACGCGGGCAGCCCTTGACAGGAGGTTGCAGGCCGATAATCGAAATATCAGGTTCAGGACCATAACAGGGGTAATCCACCCCGATGCGTTCAGCAAGTCTTTAGAGGTCTTGGTGCAACAGGCAGAGGATCTGAAGGGTGAATATGAACAACTATGGCGGCGGGAAAATCATCTTTGGCACCTGGATAAAAATCTGGCAAAGTATGATCGCATGATCGAACAGTTGCAAATCAAACCCAGCGGATTGTTGATTGTAGCGGCTGACCGCCAGTTCGTCGGCGAGATGGTGGTAAGCCTGGCGGCCCTGGCGGAAAGAGGGACGATCTATTTTACCATCAACGGCAGCGATCCGACGCCGGAGTCGATACCCTATAGGGGAAGTTTTCGCTTGACCAATACAGCGATGATAAAAGCCGGCCTGTTCCGAACGGGCCAGGATCGGCCCCAGATGACCGTCAAGGCGTCGTTCGCCAAGGTTATCCCGCGCGAACCGGATAAACCGTTAAGCCGATTAAGAGGTCTCAACTATGAATATTATGAAGGAGCCTTGACCGATTTTGCTGATTTTAATACGCTCGAGCCGGTGGAAAGCGGCATCGCGGGCGACTTCGATCTCCAAATGCGGCGCGGCGAGGAAAAATTCGGCTTGAAGTTTTATGGTTTTATCCGGGCGCCGTTCGACGGGGTCTTCACGTTTTACACGCGGAGCACGGGCCACAGTCAACTGTTCATTGGCGGCCGACTGCTTGTCAACAGCGCCGGCGCCGATGAAGAGGCCCAGGGGCAAATCGCCTTGAGCAAAGGTCTGCATGAAATTACCGCGATGTACCTTCAAGGAACCGCCGAGCCGAAATTTCAGGTCAGTTATAAAGGTCCGGGATTTTCCCGCCAGCCGGTGCGCGCGGAGATTTTATATCGCTGAAACCACAAACTTTAATGATTAGAAAAATTTCAGCTTGCTTTAGAGCAACTGGAGGCTTATTATATTAGAAAGAGAAATTTATAACTAAGATTTGGCAAAATAGACTTTTGGCATGTTTTTTGGAGAACCTAATGACCGAAGAGAAGACGTTTGAAGAAAGAGTAAAAGAAGTGCTGGAAGACGTGCGGCCGCTTTTGCAGCGAGACGGGGGCGACTGCGAACTGGTCGGCTTCGACGGTAAAAAGGTCAAGATACGCCTGCAAGGGGCCTGTGCGGGCTGTCCCGGGGCCCAGATGACCTTAAAAATGGGGATTGAACGCCACCTCAAAGAAAAGATAGCGGAAGTGGAAGAAGTCATTCCGGCGTAATAGAAGTTTTGCGATACCAGTTATAATAAGATCCTGCGCTTAATATTATAATTGGTATAATTCATTTTAGGGGGTTGAAATTTAGGCATTCGTTATGAGGCGGCGGATATTTTCTGAATCGGGGGAATGAATAACGCCGCGTTCGGTGATAAGGGCGGCGATATATTGGTGAGGGGTAACGTCGAAGGCGGGATTATAGACATTGACGTCGGCGGGGGCGATGCAATTCGAACCGACATGGGTTATTTCTTTCGGAGGGCGCTCTTCGATGGGGATGTGCGAACCGTCAGGGATAGACAAATCAAAGGTGCTCGAAGGCGCCGCGATATAAAAAGGGATATTATGGGCCCGGGCTAAAAGGGCCAGGCTGTAGGTGCCGATTTTGTTGGCGGCGTCGCCGTTGGCGGCGATGCGGTCGGCCCCGGTGATGACCAGATTGATTTTGCCCTGCTGCATCAGCGCCCCGGCCATATTATCGCAGATTAGAGTATGATCGATGCCTGCCTGGGCCAGCTCCCAGGTGGTCAGCCGCGCCCCCTGCAGCAGGGGCCGCGTCTCATCCACAAAGACATGAAATTTTTTACCGCGCTGGTGGGCGGCAAACATTACTCCCAGCGCCGTGCCATACTCTGCCGTTGCCAGCCCGCCGGCGTTGCAATGGGTGAGCACTCCATCGCCTGGGGAGATCAAATCGGCGCCGTGAGCACCAAGGGCCTGACACATGGCGGCATCCTCATCGCGAATGTCAATGGCCTCCACCAGCAAGCGGTCTTTTAATTGCCGGGTATTATCGATCTTGCTTTCGGTAGCGACTTTTTGCATCCGCTGGAGCGCCCAGAAGAGATTGACCGCCGTCGGTCGGCTGGTCGCCAGGTAATCACAGGTTTCTTTTAGCTTTTGCCGGGCCTTATCAACCGGAGCATCATCCGCCATCCGCCGCAGACCCAGCACCGCCCCAAAGGCCGCGGCGATCCCAATTGCCGGCGCCCCCCGCACCTGCAAACGTTTGATCGCCTGCCGGACGGTTTCTACGTCTTTTATTTTAATAACGCGAAATTCACCCGGCAGCAGCGTCTGATCGATCAATTCGACATGACCGTCCATACCACCCACCCATTTAATGGTTTTAATATTTACCCTTTTTAGCATATGTAAATATGGCGGGCTAAGAGCCCGCCCTACGCGTTAATCGATTTCCGTTTGCAGTTTTTCGTTTTTTTGTTTGACGGTCTGGGCCTGGTCGGCTTTGAATTGGGTGAGTTTTTGGGCGATGGTTTTGTCTTTGAGGGCGAGGATCTGGGCGGCCAGGAGGGCGGCGTTTTGGGCGCCGGCGGCGCCGATGCTGACGGTGGCGACAGGCACACCGGGCGGCATCTGCACCTTGGAAAGCAGGGCATCGATGCCCTGTAGGTAACCGGAGGCCATGGGCACGCCGATCACCGGCAGGATGGTATGAGCCGCTATGGTGCCGGCCAGGTGAGCGGCCATTCCCGCGGCGGCGATGATCAC
>LJUC01000130.1 GCA_001303695.1 Phycisphaerae bacterium SM23_30 | reverse complement strand
GTCAATACCGGAAGTGGTGTAGGCCAACCCTCCGTCGAGCAGGCGCGTACTGTTAAAGGTGGTGGTGTTGACCAGGGTATCGATGGCATCGACAGCGGCGTCGATTTCGGCCTGATAAGCGGCGCGTTCTTCGGCGGTGGCGGTGGCGCCGGCCGCCGCCAGCGCCTTGGTCTCAATGGTGCCCAGTAAGGACGATATCTGCGCTAGGGCCCCGTCGGCGGTGTCGATGATGCTGCTGATTCTCTGGCCGTTCTCGGTCAGGGCATCAATCCGGGTTATCTCATCGTGCATGTTGGCGACGGCCACCACCCCTGAGGGATCGTCGGCGGCGCTGTTGATGCGTTTGCCGGTGCTCAAACGCTGATCGGACAAAGCCAGTTGGGCCCCGATTTTGGTCAGGTTGTTTATCGCCGTAATCAAACTCCGTTGACTGACTAAGGTGACACTCATTCTCTCTACCTCCTGAGCATAAAGGCCCGCCGCCTCCCGGCAAGGGCGTAGTGCTCCTGCGGCGCATAGAAAAGAGGCACGGCCAAATGATAGGAACCAAATGGCAGTGCCTCCTGAGGCGCAGTTTAACCGCGAATATTCAGTTATTAAATTTGCAACTTACCGATACACTTTCCACGAAACAACGTAATTTAATGCTGCGACTGTTTATTTGCAGCCATGGCGCGCACTGTGGTTTCGGCAGTTAATAGTCCATTTTCGTGGTAGTCGCTTCCGGGAGAGACTCGCCGCCTGTCGGAGGCGCCCTCTATGCCGACAAGCGGTTTGTTGACGCGTGACTGCCCTTATGTTGTCCGCGTCAACTTTAGCATAAAATATAAATTTATCCGGGGCAAATGCCGGCGGGATTTTATGCCGCAAAACGCCCGGAACTTGTGAACCTGATGCCTCCCAAGAATTTTGCATAACTTCAATGCTTCAATACAGGTCCGATAAACCTTTCTCACACCGACCGATAATGATACGGAATTTCGCCCCGGGCGTCAGGAATAAAAGTTTTACAAAAATCCAGTCAGGTGCCGGGGCGAGGCTTCGTGCTGCCCTCTTATTGCAACTTGCCAGGTAAGACCGGCCGTTTCACTCGTCATAGCCGATCCCGTCAGCGGGGGATCGCTGCACATTGTAAAATTCTTTATCAGCCTGCTCCCATTGTCGATAAAGGGATTCGATTTCCGCGGCAAGTTCTTCAAGCTTTTCGGCAAGTTCCGTGCCTCGCTCGTTATCGCCGACGGTGAAGGCCTGGGCTATCTGCTGCTGGAGAAGCTCTTTTTGCTGTTCGGTCCGGTGTATCTGTTGTTCGATTTTTTCGGTTGCCTTGCGGGCTTTGCGCAAGGCGGCGGCCCGCGCCTTGCGCCGGCGCCAGGCCCGACCGCCCGGTTTTTGTTTTTCTTCTTTGGCCTGCTGCGCTTCGCGCTGGCGCCGGGCTAAAAGAGCGCCGGTCTTCTCCAGCCTGACTTTGCGGCTCTGCCAGTAACTGGTGAAATTACCCTCATAAAAGCGCAGGCGTTTTTTTTGCACCTCGGCCACATGATCGACGACCTTATCCAAAAAATAGCGATCATGGGAGACCACCAGAATGGTGCCCTCGAATTGGGCCAAGGCCTGCTCCACCGCTTCGCGGGTGGGGATGTCCAGATGGTTGGTGGGCTCATCCAAAATCAGAAAATTACACTTCAACAGCATCAGCCGCGCCAACTGCAGGCGGTTCCGCTCGCCCCCGGAAAGGTGAGAAATCTTTTTATGAACCTCTTCATCCCGAAACAAAAACCGCGCCAGAATCCCCAGCACCATTTCTTTATTCGCGTCTTTAAGAGACACCAATTCTTCAAAAACCGTGTTCTCGCCGTCAAGCACCTCCTGCTGCTGGGCACAGTAGCCGATCCTCAGACTGGGCCCGATCCGGATAATTTTATTACGCCAATTACCCTTGGCCACAATGTCGCGCAGAAGGGTGGTTTTGCCGCAGCCGTTGGGCCCGATCAAGGCCCAGCGCTGGCCCCCGGCAATATCCCAATCAATGTTATCAAACAACTGTAATGGTCCGGGCGCGGGCGCTTTAACCTGGAAGACCTTGCTGTAATTACGTATTTGCAGGGCGATGTCGGCGCGGGTGGGATCGGTCTGAAAATCAGGGCTGATTTTAGCCGGTTCCGGGGTCGGCTTTTGCGGGGCTTGGGCCTTTTCCCGCCGTAATTGCGAGCGTCGGGCCCGCAGCCGTTTGCCCCACGATTGTTCGTGGGAGTGCCCCTGTGCGATGTCGGCGAACCTTTGCACCAGTTTTTCCAGGTGTTCGAGGCGCTGCTGATAGGCCTTGTATTCGGCCTGGCGGCTCCGCAGACGCGCCCGGCGAATTTCACGGTACGCCGAATAGTTACCCGCGTAATAGCCGACCCTGCCGTCTTCCAATTCGAGGATGCCATCGACGACGCGGTCCAGCAGGTATCGGTTATGCGAGACCAGCAGCACCGCCCCCCGGAACCGCTGTAAAAAATCATCCAGCCAGGCCAAACCCTGATAATCGAGATGATTGCCCGGCTCGTCGAGCAGCAGCAGATTGGGTTCAGCCAAAAGCGCCTGGGCTATCGACAAGACATTTTGTTCCCCGCCCGACAGTTGGCTGATCTTATGTTCGGCGCGATCCGCCAGACCAAATTTGTCGAGCATGGTTTGCAGCCGTCGTTCAAATTGATCCCCCCCCATCCGATCATAGGCGTCGCGGGCCTGCTGATATTCGTGCAGCAGGTTTTTCATGCCTTTATGGTCGGAACGCCTGGCGGAACTTTGATCGAACCGGGCCACCGCCGCCTCTTTTTCCCGCAGCAGCGCCTTATAGTGCTGATACTCCCCCATCAAATAATCAAAAACCGTCTGCTCGGTCTCGAACTCGACGTGCTGGGGCACGTATCCGATGCGAACGGTGCCGGCCAGCTCAACCTGCCCCTCCGTGGGCGGCACCAAAGAGCATATTATCCGCAAAAGGGTGGTCTTTCCCG
Source organism: Phycisphaerae bacterium SM23_30 (assembly GCA_001303695.1). Classification (GTDB taxonomy): domain Bacteria; phylum Planctomycetota; class Phycisphaerae; order Sedimentisphaerales; family SM23-30; genus SM23-30. Next base: position 8,014 of record LJUC01000130.1, on the reverse strand, counting down.
AACCGTTGGGCCCGATCAATCCTATCTTTTGCCCGGCGAACAACTCAAAGTTTACGTCCTTTAAGACCTCCCGCCCGTGGTATTCCCGACTGATATTGCGAAATCTCACCAACGCCATGATTTGGTCATTTTTATTTAAATGCTTTCTCCAGCAGTCCGTCGCCTTTGAGTTTCAAGCGATCAAAATATTTGGGCACCTCGTGGCCGACCAGCTTGTCCACATACATCTGGGCCAGATACTGGCTCAGCATAAATCCCTGACCCCGCAGCCCGACAAAGAGCCCCAGATCCGGATCCAGGATCATCCGCGGCTCCACGTAATAACCGGCCCAGACCGCCTGAAAACCCACGGAAGAGAGCTGGGGTATCCAGCTTACGAAAATCTCCGAGGCTGTTTCGAGAAATTCCTTGGAATTTTCCTTCAGGTTTTTCCCCGTCTCCGCCGGCTCCAGGGCGGGCGAGGCACAGCCGATGATCTGGCCCGTCTCGCCCAATTGCTGGCCATAGACCGCGGTAAATCCTTTATAGTTACGCCGATCAATGAGCATGGGCAGGGGCACGCCTTCGATCCCCATAAAGGGCAGCCGCCGGGTAATAAACGCCTGATGACGCACGGAAAATAAGCCTGTCTCTATCCCCAGGCGGCGGGCAAATTGGCTGCCCGCCGGCCCTAAAGCGTTCACAAAATGTTGGGCCTGATATTCGATATATTCCTTGTTATGATCCTGCACCAGCGCCTTATAAATCCCCCCGTCCTTCTCCACATCGACCAGTTTGCAGTCTTCCAGTACCTCCCCACCGTGGTGGATCCCGATGGTCCGCAGCAGATCCACCACCTTGCCCGGGGAGGCCTGCCAGCAATTTTTGGCGATTAAGGCCGCCTGATAGGTGCTCAGATGAGGATTAATATAGGGCGATATCAGCTTCTGAAAATCTTTGGGCTCGATCATCCGGGCCTCCGACCAGGCCATCGAAGCCTCCAGGGCCTCATACATACGGTCATCATGGGCGAAGGTGACGTAATCTATGGGTCGGTAGTCGATGTTTTTAAGCTTCTGGAGCGATTTGAATATCTCATGATTGTGCTCGGCAATATCGGACAGCTCCGGCAGGCTGAAATTCGGCCGGCCCGCCGCGATATTCCGCCACGAGGCACCCCGGCCGTAATTTATCATCACCGGCTGCTGCTGCGCCTCCGACAAATACCGAAACAAGGCGCTGCCCGCGATGCCGCCCCCCGCCACCAGGGTTCGCACCTTAACTACTTTATTAGCCTTGCCGTCCAGACGGGTGATTATCTTATCGTGTACCTTTCGGGGGTACAATTCCCCAAAGGCCAGTTGATTCGACATGGGTGCCCGGGGTGTGGCCTCGCCCACCACCGTCTTGTCGTAGGTCTTGATACTTTGTTTCAAACGCTTGATACACCTCTTGCCCCGGCAGGCCCCCATCCCCAGGCGGGTGGTATGTTTGATCTCATCGACCGAAATAAATTTGCGGTCCCCGATCACCTCCAGAATCTCATCCATCTTGACGTCATCGCAGTGGCATATGTAAGACTCCGATGCTATCGCCTGGTCGTGGGCCTTAAACTCCAGCGCCTCGGGATACTGCTCTTTAACGATGAACCCTCTGACATCCATCAAATCATCCCCGTGCAGATTCAGCGCTTTGACGCGGGCCACGTGTGTCTTGTTTTCATTTCGCTGGATTTTTTCGATAATTCCTTCTCCCAGTTTACGGCCGTTATTATCGACCAGAAACACCTCCGCTTTTTCGGCCGCTTCATATTCGATAGGCAAAAACAGCGTGTCTTTCTTCAGGTTATAGCCAAAAATCGCCAGTCCCGGACACAGATACACGCACTGCATGCATCCTACGCATTTATCGAAATCAATTTCCGGCACGGTGCTGGTCGAAGATTTGGTGATGGCCCCGTGGGGACAGGCAAAGGCACAAGGATTGCAGGCGAAGCCGTAGAGACAGTCGATCAAAACGAACGGTTTTTTCCGCCGTTGGGGCGTCGGTTCAAAAGGCGCCTCGATAACCCGGATCGGCTCCTGCTGAGAATCAATGTATTCTTTGGAAATCCTCAAATAAACATCGTAATTATACGGAATGCCCATGTCATGGAGTATCTCGTAGGCGACCTGCTGGCCCCGCAAAACGGCGCTGGTTCCTTCGCCGATGCGGATGGCGTCGCCGGCCCCCAGGCAATTCCTGCCGAAAATATCGTTGCCCTTAATCAACAACTGATCGTCGGAGACCAGCCCCGTGCAGATGTTGATGGCGTCAATGCCGTCGATTATTTTTTCCGTACCGGGCAGGGGCTGAAAATTCTCACACTCGGCAACCACCGCCCCCACTATCCCGTCGTAATTCTCATTCGGTATGGCCTTTAACAATATATGCGCGCAGATTATCGGAACGCCCAAACGGCGCACGCGATGGGCCTGCACCGGAAAGCCTCCTTCATGGTCCAAAGCTTCGATAATAGCCTTCACTTTCGCCCCCGCCTGCATCAATTGATAAGAGGTCAAATAACCGATGTTGCCCGCCCCCACGGTGAGGACGTTTTTGCCCAGCAGGGTAAATTCGATGTTCATCATCTTCTGGACCACCGCCGCCGTATATACCCCCGGCACGTCGTCGTTCTCAAAGGTGGGCATATAGGGCACCGCGCCGGTGGCCACCACCAGATACTGGGCCTCAACGTAATATATCTCCTCGGTCTGGATATTTTTCACCGCCAGCCGCTTGCCCTGCAGGATGTCCCAGACCGTGGAGTTCAGAAATATCCCCGTATGATCTTTCCCGGCCAGGGTGCGGGCGATTTCATACCCCCGCATGCCCCCGAAATGCTTTTCTTTCTCAAAGAAAAAAAACTGATGCGTCTGCATCAAAAACTGCCCCCCGATATTATCGTTATTATCAATGACAATATTGCATATGTTGTGTTTATTTAATACTTCCCGCACCGCCAGCCCCGCCGGTCCCGCCCCGATAATCGCCACTTCCGTGCGGTAAACATTTATAGGCCTGTCCTTTTGAAAGCTTTGCACCGGAGGCCGGTAATCGCGGGGAATCTCCTGCACCTTTTTAACGCCGTCCGCCTTGGTGATGCAGATGCGCCTTATCTGGCCGTCCACCAGCATCTCGCAGGCCCCGCATTTGCCGATCCCGCACTCCAGCGACCGGTTGCGGTTCTGCAGACTGTGAGTGTGGACCGGATAACCCGCCTGGTGCAGGGCCGCGGCGATAGTAAATCCTTTTTCTCCTTCTATCTTCTTTCCGTCATATTCAAACTGTACCTTTTCCTGAGGTTCAATCTCCAAGACGGGATGTTTATTTATTTTCCGCATAAGCGATACTCCAATAAAAAAATATCGATCCCTATCAATATTATAAGCCTTGCCCCATGACAATTCACGTACTTTTTCCGCCGGTTCATAAACGCCGTTTATGCGGTATTTTCTTAAACGAAAGCCCTTTAATCCCCCACCCCGGGTGTTGTCGTACGGCTGCCGCAGTGCGGCTCAGGTACGTTTGCAGCCTGCTTGGCCGCCGCCGCTGGAAAGAGAATTTTCTTTTTAATTAAAATGATTACAGACGACCCCGCCTCTATATTTTAACATCGGTCAATATTACTTAACCAGACCGTTTTACAGAATCTCATGCCGAGCGCCGCGAAGCATCTGTCCTTGGAATGGGATTTTTCCCCTTGCCAGGGTGAGATTCTTGGCGGTGCTCAGGATGACAAATTGCATATGTATTTTAACCGGCCGCTGAGGTTTCGGCGGCTTGTTCTCGGGGGGTTCTTCGCCGTTCGCGTGAACGCGTCAGGGCAATGCAATCCCGCGCCGGTATCCGCATATCCATCGGCAATCCATAATCATTGTGGTCCAGATATTCACCGGCCGCTCCCGCCGCGCGGCCCAACGCAAACACCAGAAACGCAATATCGCACACCCGACGCACCGTCAGATGCTTCTCCTGGAGGGCCCTCCAGAAATTGCCTAACACCACGGTGGCAATCGCCCCGTCCACGTTGACCGCCCAGACGTTGCGGGCGATGCCCAGCTCCTTTAATTCATGGGCCAACATATGGTAAAAATCCAGAAAAACGTTGCATAAACCCTTCTCTTCCAGATAGGCGGCAATTACTCGTTCCCGCGGATCGTAGTTGACCGGATCGTTGCGGAAGACCGGGTGACCCAGACAGGGTATGCGGTCGTAATCGACACCCGCCTCTTTGGCGGCGCTGCGGACCTTGGCGAATCTCACCGCCTCTTTCTTGACCAGTTCGCGCAAATTGACATCATGATTGGGATTATAGGGATCTTCGATCTCTATCCCCTGGAAGACCCGCAGCAGGTACTCCACCGCCTGTTGACCGTTGCCCCCGTGCACCTGACCCAGGCAGGCCAAAGTAGCAATCATGGCGGTATTGGGGGCATTGCCCGCCGACGCCGACAGCTTCGCCCCCTGGGCGGAAATCGTCCCCGGCCCGTTGGACAGACCGGCAATCAGACATTTCTCCATCAGTTCCACTTCAAAATCGCGTAATTGCTCGCCCGTCCAGGCCAAGAGCAGCGATTCCACAAACGATCCCTTCTTCATCTCCTCGTCCAGCGGATATCCGTAGAGCCGCGGGGTAATCCCATCGTTGGAGGAGGCATGACTGGCGTTGCGCATGTCCCGCCGCGCCACGCTGGCGCCCACCGCCTGGCTCAACTGCTTAATCTGCGAGGCGTAAGGCTCCGGTATCGTCCCTTTATGCAGCAATAGATTCGACGGAAGCTGCTTTCCGTGGCCCTTGTAATCGACAAACCACGGATTTAACGTCAAGGGCTTCGAGGGTTTGAAGTCCCGTTCCATCTCCAGGACGTCCCAGATCAAAGCCGCCGCCTCCGGCAGATGATGCAGCGAGGTTATCCGGATGCCCCTGTTCAGGGCCTGGGCCAACTCGTCGGTTTTTTCATATTTTTTATTTGGATCAAACGGTTCTATGCCGAAGTAGTCGTCGAACAGTTTCATCTTGGCCGGCGCCGTCGTCTCTTTGCCTTCCACCACCGCCCCGGCGTGACCTAAGGAAAGTTCAAATTTCTCCAGGATGGCCCCGGTGATATAGGCGATGATGGGTTTAGGGTATTTCGTCTTGACGAGCATCTCCACCGCTTCTTTCTCATAAAGCCCGCCCGGCTCAATGTATGCCACGACCATCCTGGTGCGTTCGTCCTTGCGGGCCAAATCCAGCAGGTCCTTCAAGGGCATCAGGATCAAAAGATCCTTGCCCGTCGAAATCCCATAGGTGGTCCCCAGGCCGGCGCTGAGCAGATAAGAGGCCATGGTGTTGACCATATTGCCGCTGTTGGAAATAATCGCCACCGAACCGGGCCGAAAACTCTCGTCCGGATTGTCGCTGCCCACCGCCCCCACGCGCATCCTATCGTAGGTGTTGATCATGCCCAGCGAGTTGCAGCCCACCACGTCGATATGGGCCTGGCCGCACATCTGGGCGATCTTGGCCGTCACCTCGACGGATACGTGCTCGGTCACGACGAATATCGTCTCTACGGTTTCCTTGCAGTGCTCGACCACCTCTTTGACCTCGGCATAGACCGCCTGGGGGGGCGAATAAACCATTATCTTATTGGGCTGTCTCTTCTTGGGCAGCTTCTTGATCAACTCTTCCACCGTGGGAAAGACGGGTATGGGTTCGCCCCCGGCAACCTCCAGAAACTGACCTTCCTTGCCCAGTGCCCACCCCCCTATTATGTTGCCGCAGTACTTCTGGGAGGTCACGCTCACCGTGCTCGCCTCCCTGCCGGTGATATTCGAGACCGCTACCCGGTCGCCTGCTCTTAAAAGGTCGCTTAATTTTTTAGCTCTCATTGGGCACCTCCGATCTCCTGCCAGGTCTTTGCGAATTTGGCGGCGTATTCGGCCACCTGGGTCACCGGGCTATCGGGGCCGAAAATCACATAAGGAACCCCCAGCGAATCCAGCGTGTCTCTCATCGTCAGCAATCCCTGAGTCAGACGCGGACCGCCCCGACCCACGATCACGGGCTTATGAATGGGACCGTTCTCGTCCACGTAGTTTTGCAGGGCGTCGGCGATGGCCTTAAAGGTCACGTCGATAAGGGTGTTATTGGCCTTACCGCCTAATATCAGCAGCAGCTTGGCCTTGCCCAACAAATGATCAAAACATATCTTGGCCGTCCCGTACATCCGCTCATAGGGGGGATTGCCTCCAAAATCCGACAGTATGATGGGATCGCCGCCGAACTGCATCAGGGTCTCGGTCACTATGGTCGAGGCCCCGCCCCCGAACAGAATCGGCAATACGCAACTGCCCTGCAACTCTGCCGCATGCGCCTGCCCCCGGTGACTGGAGGCGTTCCAGGCGGCCATCTCCTCCTCGAAAAGCGTTACATTGGCGGGGTACTCGGGCAGTTTGAAACCGAGATTCTTAAACTTGAAGTTCGCTTCGTCAAAAACCGCCTTGAAATCGCAGGCGTATGGTTTGCCCTCAGGCGTGATCCGCCACGGATTCACCTCGCACGTCCGCATCCCCGTCGAGGTGAACATGTCCCAAAAATCCACCAAACTCCGCGACAATAGGCTCACCACCCCTTTGGGACACCCCAGATCCGCCAGAACCTCGCTGGCCTGATAAGCGCCCAGGCCCTTATAAACGTCAATCGGAATGGTCCTTTTCTTCTCCGGTGCCACCTCCTCAATGTCCATCCCCCCCACCAGCGAAACCGTCAAAGACGGACCCATGTAACGCGAATCGTAGGTGATCGCCGAGTACACCTCCATCTCCGAGGGGATGTACTGCACCAGATAGGTGGTCCGGACCAGGTTGCCGTTCACCTCCCGCCCCAATTCGTGCTTCAATTCCCGTTGGGCCTCCACGTGATCCCGGACCTCTCTGATCGCCCCGGCCTTGCCGCGCCTGCCGGAAAGTACGTCGGGCTTGACCAACGCCCTGCCCCCCCAGCGGCTCAGGGCATTTCTGATCTCCGATCCGCCGGCCTCGGCGGTCAGGTACTCGGGCGCCGGGATATTAAAGCGCGTCGCCAGATGTTCCAAGAAGGGTAATTCCGTTATCTGTGCCATAATCTGTTCCTTTTCTCCGCTGCTGCTGGCCTTTTATACGGCGGCAGGGCGGCGTAAAAAGTTTTTAATATAAATATACCGGTCGGCCCCAACTTTTCGGGGATTCTTCCGCCGATTTGTGATCGAAATAGGAAATTCCTGACGGCTTCTACGGTCGGGTGATTTTCTTTTACCCCCCGTAAATCTGGAATGAAACAGCCAAGTCATGACTGCTTAAATCAGGGTTATTCTCCTACCCAAATTCCTCGTTACAGGCTACTTCCCTTAAAAATCCACGAACATAAGATGATAAAACTTAAAACTTTAATTGTCAAGTAAATCCCCCATTTTTGCCGAATTTTTCCGGCCGGGACCGATATTTTATTACAAATTTATCTCAATATTGCCCACCATCAATATAAAACTAGGCAGCGACCAAGGGCATCGGGTTTAAAAAAAGGGCGAGGCGCCGTGCCTCGCCCAAAGAGGAGGAAAAAGTAATAGTTTGTGATATTTGTAAGGCGCCGCCTGACGGGCTGATTTTATCAGATTGCACGCTGCGCTCGGAATGACAGAGGCGTCGCCAAGGATGATAATACAAGGTTTTATAGTAACATTTTAGTATTTCAAGATCATGGTGGGCAGCCTGGTGGGGCTCATCAGTTTAAATATGGGAATAATGGGTTCGCGGGCGGCACCGCGGCGCTGCATCGCGGGGTCTATTTGCAGGAGCTGAGCACGGCCGGTGCGTTGGGCGGCCTGCTGTTGCTGTTGGCCGCGGGCGCCGGTACGTTGGGCCTGGGCCACCTGCTGGCGTTGGCCTCTCTGGGCCTGGGCCTCGGCGGTCCGGGTGGATACGCGGGGCAGGAGGGCGTCCATGGCGTTCCAGCGGATGACGTTGTCGTTGG
>LJUC01000129.1 GCA_001303695.1 Phycisphaerae bacterium SM23_30 | reverse complement strand
CAGTTTTGTGCTCATCAGTTGTTCTCCAGAAAATCGGTTTTGCCGGTCCGCCCGACAACCCGTTCCCTGGGCCGCCGATCCAGCGGAATTTGCCGGCTGCAACTAATACTACAGCGCAAGATAACTGATTTTACGTAGAAAAACAGTGTTTTTGATACTGATATTGCGGTTCATAAGCCTCAAAAAGGCCTAAATTGCGCTGTAGTACTAACGATACCAGCGAAATTAAATATTTTCATACAGGCGTGCCGAAAGCATACGGAGCAATGTAATCCACCGGCTATTGTCACTCCTCCGGCGAAACCCGCACGGGCTTACACGCTCTTTGTTCCCAATAACGACAGCGACAAGAAATTTGACCGTCGTCAGGAGCAGCTGACGAGCAAGATCGCCCACCCGCATCGCCTGGATGAAAAGGACACACTGTACTATATGTGGCCGTTAGATGAAAGCAACGATCCTTCTCCGCGTTCGCATGCAGAGTTGCTCTGCCAAGAGGCGCGTCACCTGCTGGCATTGGGGTGGGGCATCAATCAGGCAATAGGAAATGGCCGGATTATAACTGATGCTGAAGCTGCTGCACTACCCGGGCGGCACTGGAATCCCTGGGCCGGACATCGCCCTGGGAAGATGCAGTGGCGCGTTCCAAAGATTGGTTCTTTTAGTGATCTGGAACGGGTACATCAGTCATTTCTGCAGCGTGTTAACGGCAAGCAGTACCGACCACCGCTAAAGCTCAGCCGATTCGACACCGTTACTTACCATAGCGCCGCTAGCTTGCCTCCACGTGACTATGCGGCCTTCGAGTTGCCCGAGGGCGTCGCCTTCCGTCAGGTTGACGTAGCCCGGGTCGCTGCCATGCTGCGCTCATTATCCTGCCGGAGCGCTAAAGCGGATGCGCACAAGTTCCATGTCAATGATCGAGTTATAGACTCGGAGATATATGTCGCCGGTCATGTTAAGGGCACAAAGCGCACTCCGCCCCGCTTTTCTTACCTGCCGCTGGCCGCTATTGGATTACGCGCGAAGTTCAAATCCAAAACTGCACAACATGTCGTCAGTGCTAACAAATTGAAAAACATGCCATTAATAGAATTATTGTATCAAATCCCATAATCCCTTTAAATGACCATAAATGAAATATATACTTACCCTCCACTTTGTCAACATAAATATAAAATATTTTCCGAATTCTTTCTTCTTTATTGTTATCCTCTAGCCACCGTAAAGGCTTTTCACCCTTAATATCATCTAAGCAACATTTACTATGTTCTTCGAGGCGCAAATCACACACAAGTGTTTGCAACCACAATATTTGCACGTCCAGGGAGGACGGCCTCGAGGGTCGGGCATTTTAAATCTGTTGACTCTGGAAATTTTGCTTAAGGAAAATCAGTTTTCAACCATAAAATAAATTGTGGTAATTACAGAATTTACAGGTATATTTTTTCTTTAAAAAGGCTTGCGGCGGCTCGGCAGGTCTGGGATTATGGGGTACCGAGCTGCACCTGCAAGCCTTAGTTTTTCTATTTGTACTCCCTTGGTCGTTTGGAGAGCTACGCCTAATGTCATTTTTATTACAACCTCTTGCACAGCAATAACTTATTTTACCATAAAAATCCTGCTGCCCACCGGATGCCTTCCGTATATGACGGCATTTTTCAGGACCTGTCGTAATTTCCATTCTGTTAACGGAGGTTTCTTTTATGTAGGATTGGCAATGCTTGTCCTCTGTTGAGGATCGATTCCTTGACCGGACGCCGTCATTTTTACAAATTTTCATTTGTTTGGTTTTTTCTTACGATTATTTTCTATAAGTTGCCAGCCAGCCGGAGTTGCCTATTTCGATGCGTTTGATCTTAACGATGTTAAGTTTGCTCCATCGAGCATTTAGATAATTGGCGAGAAATGCGTTTTTGTCAGTCGGTTCAGTTCTATCGTCGGGAATAAACCAGGTATCCTCATGAAGTTCCGGCGGTTTTGTTTTTTTCTTTTTTTTGCTTTTCTGCGCCATAATAAATAATCACCTTAAATTCTTTAGCTCGGCACTGCCGGCAAACATGATTGCCTGCCGGAGAAGCTCGCTGTTTTGCTTCATGATAATGCGCATCTGTTCACAAGCCTTCCGGGTGGGTTGGAGCCAGATTTTCCGCTGCGCGCAAGATTCAGCAGATTTTTGCAGATACCCTAACGACGAGTCTAATCGATCACAATATACGGTTAAATCGATCAGCCGGGGAGGAACTTCTCTAAGAGTGCTACCAGCGGGGATTTGTTCTTTTAACTCAGAATTTTCATCCATCGAGAATATCGGAACGAGGTATTCTTCAGGGATCAGGGCCCCGAGTTTATCCAGGGAATTTTTCAGCGCTATGGCTTCATTAATGTCATTTTCGGCCCGCTCCTTGATGATATTATAAGCCTGCGTTATATAGGCCAGTGTCATTAAGCGCAGGTCTTCGGAAGCGGGGGAAGGTTTCTGTTTGCGGGTTAAAACTGTTCGGGTCGGCATGGGGGGACCTAAAAAACCGTCGGGTCCGACGGCCATATCAAAGCCAAGGTAGCCAATAACCAACGGCCGATCGAAGATCTCCTCGATATTGATGCTGCGAGACGAAGCCGCCACTATTTTTACCGAGCCGCCCGGCAAGATGGCTTCTTTCCCATCTTTAGTGACTGTTTGCAGGATGGATTTTAGGGATTCGTTCAAGGTCTGGAGGGCTCGGGTGTAACTTTCAACGTTGGTGGTTGGGGTATCCTCTCCGGAGGGCGATTCCGCGGTAAATAATCGTACGGGCCTTGCAGCCCCAACCGTCAGCCCGGCAGAGGCTGCTTCGGCGGAACGAAGGGAAACATTTAATTTCCGGGTAAGGTAGATCCGGGAGATTACGCGGAGGTAATTGGTATTTTCTCTGGTTGAGGCGTAATTGAGTAAAAAATCGTGGTTTTCCCTTTCCCATTGCCGGATATTACGATACAGAGACAGCATATCGATGCCATATGTTTTAGCCTGGGCAATGGTTATGGTGCCACAGGCAGAATCGGCGCCGAGTAAACTCAATCCAACGGGTACCCCTTTTACGGGTATGCCCAGATTAAAGCCCTGACCTCTTCGTATGGAAAAGGTGTAGGTAGGAAAACTGGCTAGCGGGGCCAGGTTCCAGTTATTATCCGAACCGGCGTTTAACCAATCCCTGGGGAGTCGTAATTTTGGTGTATGCGGGGCGAACGAGTGATCATAGAAATTAACGAACTCATTAGGATCTAACCGGGCGACGTGATATTCCAGGGGCAGAAAGTTATTTTTGACGTAATCGTCATGTTGATTTTCCACGGTTTGTTGGACCAGGAAAATATCCCCGACCTGTAGATCTTCGCTTAAAGGGTATATAGGAATGATCTGGCTGGCCCGGATTACCATACACCAGTTTCGAGCTGTTTGAGAGAGATATTTCTCATTTATAGATCCGGGACAGCCGGTCAAAAATATTACCGTCAGGAGGCTATAAATAAAACATAGTTTTTTCATGATATGGACTTCAGATAGCGGCGTTACGAAGTCAAGGACCAAGCCCTATATAGAAGCGCGACCAAGAATAAGTTACTCCCTCTTCCCGGAATCATGAGCGCATCCGGGCATATTCTCTAAAAAATATAGGGCCCGGATGAGGAAGTCCGTATGGAGCATACGCCGGGCCCAATTGGCTTATTTTGTGGAATCGGGGGCAATAGCCTTTCATCCCCGTTTCACCCGGACCACGAATTAGCCTCTATAAGATATATACGCAAAAATCTGATTATCTCGCCGAAAAAACGTAAAAAAATTTCAAAAGATCCGGGATTTTTAGATAATTTTCCGCGCCGTATGGCAGGGTACGAGTGGTTTGGTTGCTAAATGATGTTAGATTTGAGATTGACATTAATATTTCCGTGATAGGCTATCAGGTGGTTTGTTTTTCCATATATCTCCTAAAACATTGCCTTATAAGAAGTTAGAGCAATTAAACTATTTGACAATAATTGACAAAACCTTTATAATGTATTCGAAATGTCGATGTTGTAGAAACCGGTTTTTTTTGTTTAGAGATCATACAATGCCTTTCAGTCAACATAAGTACTGATAGAGATTGACTTTATTGTGGCAGAGGTAATTCGATCAGTGGCATTGATTTTAACAACTACGAGTCAAAATTTTAATTTAACCGCCTTTATAGATAAATGGTCAGAGTTAAATTATGTTATTATCTCAGCGGGACGTCATGAGTCGGGGGGATGCCGGAAATGAAAAGCGATGAAACGAAGATGGGTGGCACAAAAAGGACGTTTCAGACCACTTTGTGGACGGATATCTGGAACGCCGGCTCAGGGAATGATGCCACCCGCCAATCCAGCCTCGAAAATTTATTAAAGAGATACTGGAAACCGGTTTATTGTTATCTCCGCCGTAAAGGTCATGACAACGAGCAGGCCAAGGATTTGACCCAGGGTTTCTTTCAGGTGGTGCTGGACCGTAAATTGATACAACGGGCGGATCGAAGCCAGGGGCGTTTTCGAACCTTTTTATTAACCGCCCTGGATCGGTATCTCATCAGCGTGCACCGTAATAAAAGCGCCCGGAAACGAATCCCCGAACATAAATTTGTTCAACTGGATCAGGTTGATTTGGCTGCGTTGTCGGGCCCAACTGAGAATTTAACCCCTGAAGAATCCTTCAATTACACCTGGGTATCTTCATTGCTGGATCAAATACTGACTGATGTAGAAGCTGAATGTCGCAGTCGAGACATGAAAATCCACTGGAAAGTTTTTAATGACAGGATCTTACAGCCTATTATTGAGGACACCGCGGCGGCACCATTATCTGATATCTGCCGGAAATACGGGATTGATAGCGAGGCCAGGGCTTCAAATATGATTTACACCGTTAAAAGGCGTTTCCAGGCCGCCTTGAAGCGACACCTCCGTCAATCGGTGTCCTCCGAGGCGGAGGTCGGTGAGGAGCTGGAGGAAATAATGCAATTTTTCGCCAAAAATCTGGCGATATAAAAAATTTTTTGCGTATATATGTATGTAAGAAGAATCATGTGGATTTACATTTAGAGGCACACACAATTTACAACCGATACAGAGGTGGGTATATGGCTAGAAATAAATCGACTTTTGGCCTGAGACTTGAACAACTGGCAAATCTTATGGCTGTAGGTTTGGAGCAAATTGAAACTGATTACGAAGACAATAAGGATCAAACAGCGGCCGGTCTGTTGCGTATTTGCCTGGAACGTTGCTTATCCGACGATTCAGCTTTACTGGATTATATCCAGGTTGATATGGAACGGCTGGGACGCGTTATTGGTTCATTGCCCGGTAAGTCGCTGGGCGAGTTGTTACAGAACTCAGATACTGATATCGGCTTATTGCAATCTATAAAAACATACTACAAAAAACTGAGTTACTCGGCTGCTTCCGAAACGGAAAGCGCCATTGCCATCACGATTTACTACGCCGCCCTGGCCGGTTCACTGGTGTATCACAAGAAGAATATCTCTCAGACGTCTGTCGATATGCTTGAGCAATATTTTGCCTTGCTGGCCGAAAAAGAATGGATGGTGCCGGAATTGAAAAAGTTATTCACACAAGCCCGTACAATTCGCCAAGACAAGCGAGGTGACGTATGAACGACAGCACTCAAAACAAATCCGGCAGAAAAGAAAATATACCAACTACGAGACTTCAAGCGATAGTAAATTTTAACATGGCGGCCAATTAGCGACAAAATTTACGAAAATGGCTATATATATATCCCTGGCACGGAACAAACACGAAGGTAAAAAGGATTCCATCTGAAATTGCACCAGGACAAAAAGCTTTTCGTTTATTTAAGTTCCGTTTAGCAGAATGAAAAAAGACAAAGAAGATGAGTCTGGGAATATTGGCGATTTGCCCCCGGCAAGTCGGCTTTCCGAGGAGGAAAAGTATAAGCTTTCCACGCCTCCGCCACGGATAGAGGGTTACCACATTACCAACATGTTGGGTGAAGGAGGGATGGGCGTAGTATATCTGGCGGAGCAGCGCGAGCCTGTCAAACGCCGGGTGGCTATAAAGATTATTAAGCCCGGCATGGATTCCCAACAGGTTCTGGCGCGTTTCGAGGCGGAAAAACAGGCGCTGGCGCTCTTGGATCATCCTAATGTGGCCCAGGTTCACGACGCCGGCACCACTGAGACAGGCCGACCTTACTTTGTGATGGAATTCGTCAAGGGTTTGCCCGTTACGGAATACTGTGACGGGCATAAGCTCGACATAGAGGAAAGGCTAAAACTTTTCGCACAAGTATGTGACGCTATTCATTACGCCCACCAAAAAGGTATCATCCATCGTGATGTTAAACCTACCAATATCCTGGTTTCAATTGAAGGCGACCAGGTGATACCCAAAGTAATCGATTTTGGAGTAGCCAAGGCCATCAGTCAGACTTTGACGGAGCGGTCCTTTTTCACCGAGTACGGTCAGATTATCGGTACTCCGGAATATATGAGCCCTGAGCAGGCGGACATCGCCGCTTGGGATATTGACATCCGTTCGGACATTTATTCGTTAGGCGTACTGCTTTATGAGTTATTGACCGGGGTTCTGCCGTTTGATCTCAAAACGCTGCGGGAAGCGGCTTTTGGCGAGATTCAGAGGATCATCCGGGAAGAGGACCCGCCTTCGCCCAGCACCAAGTTATCCAGTCTGGGCGAAGCAGCAAAGGCGATTGCCCAAAAACGCCGCACCGAAGTCGGTTCTTTATCCAAAAAGCTGCACCGAGAACTCGAGTGGATACCGCTCAAAGCCATGCGTAAGGATCGCCGGGAACGTTACCGTTCCGCCTCCGAGCTTGCTGACGATATTGGTAATTACTTGCAAGGTTCTCCATTGATCGCCGGTCCGGAAACGGCCGCCTACCAGATCAAAAAATTTGTACGAAAGAATCGAGCCCTGGTCACCGGCATAACTTCGGTTCTGATAGTGTTGATTGCCGGTATTATTATTACCACTATTTTTGCTAAGCGAGAATTTCAGGCCCGAAACGAGGCCGAGCGACAAACCTACATAGCCCAAATTCGGTTGGTTCAGGCTTATATGGCTGATAACAATTACGAGCAGGCTAATAACACCCTCTGGGAAACCAGGGAATCGCTGCGCCATTGGGAATGGGGATATCTGTTAAATCTGTGTAACCTCGAACTATATATATTTCCAGACCAGCGAGAAGCTGCTTATAGTCCCGACGGGAAATATGTCGTAACGTCATCTCAAAATGGCACTTTGTCTCTCTGGGATGCTTACGATGGCAGTTTAATCCGGACCATGCCCGGCCAGATGAGATCCGGCATAACGCCTACTTTTAATCCCGAGGGAAAGCAGATTATAACCGGATCACAGGATGGCATAGTGGAAATCCGCAACGTTGAAAGCGGAACAATTGTGGGTGCCTTGCCGAGTCAACAAGGTATTGTTTCAGCAGTGGCTTTCAGCCCTGATCAATCATATATCGTGACGGGTTCCCATAACAAAGAACTCCATATCTGGGATGCGCAAACATACGCACTTATTATCGATTTTGATGATTATAATGCCGCCATTCTAACAGTGATGTTCAGTCCTGACGGGAGTAAAATTTTAGCTTATTGTTTCGATGATGTAACACAAGCTTCAACTATTGATATACGAGAAATTTCCATTGAAAAGGTCCAAAATATCTCCATAGAGGGTAAAGGGTATCGCGTCATAACCGCCGACAGGTTATCTCTTCAGGGCGAGAGCCCGGTTTTTAGCCCCGACGGGAGGTTGCTACTCTGGGTCAATGGAGTTCGAGCAAATATTACCGATTTAGAAACGGGCCAACAAAGGGCTTCATGGATAGCGCACAAAGGAAAAGTTTCAATAGCCTGTTTCAGCCCCGACGGCAACAGAATAGTCACCGGATCATCGAACGGTATGGCTAAGGTGTGGAATGTGGAGGAAGTAATCGCCGAACGGCCAATTGAATTGACGCTCGATCACGGCGAACCTGTGATAGTAACAGACTTTAGTCCTGATGGAGAACTGATGCTCACGGCATCTTCAAACGGGCTTCTCAAAGTGTGGGAGACGGGAACAGGATATGAGATAAGTGTGTTTAATGGCCACGTTTTTGGCGTTCATACCGCCGCTTTCAGCCCGGATAGCAGATATATCGTAACCGCGGCCGCAGATCAGACAGTGAGGGTGTGGGATTCTTACTATTCACCCGGCCGATCCGCCTTAATACACTCAACAGCGCGACTTGATACCATGTCGGTTGTCGCAGATAGGACAGGTACCGTTGAAACTCGGGTCGCCGTGCTTTCATCACACTCGCCCGGTCGGCAAATTGACATTCTTAACCTGGAACAGAATAGTCAATTGGTATCTTTTGCCGGCTATGCCGGATCCGTTAGCAGGGGGGGCGTCTCCCTGAGCTCTGACAGCAAGCGGATCGCGGCAACTCTGGATGAGTTTACTCCGGTGGTAATCGACCTTGCTTCCCAGAGCGTTCAAGCCATATTTCGAGGCCATCAAGGGAAAATTTGCAGCGTCAACTTCAGCCCCGATAACTTAAAGATCTTATCGACGTCCCATGACCGTACTGCCCGGATTTGGGATTCCTCCTCTGGAAAGGAGTTACTGGTTCTGCAGGGCCATGAAGATATCGTTCGTTGGGGCGCTTTCAGCCCGGACGGGAACCATATAGTAACCGCCTCTGATGACAAGAAAGTGATCGTCTGGAATAGTGATACAGATGATATAATTCACGTGCTTGAAGCTCATACCGGATGCGTTAGCCATGTGGGTTTCAGTTATGATGGCACCAAAATTGTAACCTCGTCTGCCGACAACACGGCCATGATATGGAACGCACAAAACGGCAAGCTGGAACTCAAGCTTGAAGGACATAGTGATTCGGTATACTTCGGCTCATTCAGTCCGGACGACAATAGGGTTGTAACATCTTCCAAGGATGGTACATGCAAAGTCTGGGATGCCCTTACGGGGGAAGAACTGGCGATATTGAGAGGTCATTTACAAGAAGTAACATCGTCTTTCTTTGTTGACGGCGGCTCGTCCATACTGTCAACTTCTTTTGATGGGTGTTTGCGGAAATGGGAAGCCGCGCCCTGGCGTGTTGCCGAGCTTCCCGGCGACGACTCCTTGGAAGAGGCGGAACGCTTCGACTTGTTGCGCAAACAGGCAACTCCTGCCCGACCCATCGAGGCTTTCAGGCGTTTCCCCACAACCTTGGTGATCATAACCGGCAAAAATATATTTCTTGATTGCATGGAGAGGTTCCGGGGAACACTGCAATCAGATATCGCAGTTGAACAGCCTTTTCAGGACCTGCTAATCCTCAATAAAAGCATGCGGAATGCACTGGCGCGCCTGTGTTTTTACGAAGGCGACCGCATCGTAAGCATCGGAGCAAGAAAGATTACCGATTATGGCGTCGCCGTCCAGGCCGTCGAAGATCTGTTGAAACAGATCCGCGCCCGGGAACAACCTGAAATGACAATTCAAATTCAACGCCAGGAGCAAATGCTTACCGTGAAATTTATATTTATCCCTCCGAGCAGCATGATCGAGCGCGAGGTATCATTACCCCGGGAGGAGCTTCTGGCATTTTTCCAGACACAGCGTAACGAAATTGATGAAAAACGTACTTTTATTCTGGATATAAACCAAACGAGAGCGCAGGATAGAGGAGAATCTATCCTGGAGCCAAATGGGTTGAATGGTTTATGGGTGCCTTATCTATTAGAAGCTGCTGAAAAACAACATTTGTTTCAACTTGGTCTGGCATTTGATGACAGGATGGTTCAGATCAACGACCAGCCCATAACCAGCATCGCTGGTCTTGGTGCCATCTATGACGATATAATCCAGTCTCTGAGAACAAATGATGAATACGCCTTTTCCCTCAAAATTGAACAAGGAGAATTTCAGACACTACTGTTGACTATTAAAACCCGGTAAGGGCTTTTTGCCCGGAACGCCCGCCGGCTAAACTACCTTCTTAAGTGAAAGTTATTTTTTTGTATGTTTACAAAAAGTGTAGGAGAGAGTAAATAATATCTAAACTCGAAAGGAGATAAAAAAATGAATGAACAGCAACCGGACAGATGTAAGGGATACGATTTATCTTTATATCCCCTTAACCTTGGTCTTGGGCCTCGGGCAGAGTTGATGTTGTATCTTCTCGAGGAGACCGCCCTAAAAGAACTCTTCACCAGGCCGTTAAAGGAAATTCTAGAGGAGCATAAGAAAAAGATCAATTTATTTTTAAAAGAAATACCGGGCCTTCTGGCTTTATTGCTTGCGGAATGTTCGATACGGGACGAGGTTAACAAAATTTCCAACGACATGCCCGAAGCGCAAGCCATGTTGCAGGCAATAAATGATTTATTGAATACCAATCCCCTGCAACGCGGAGATACCCTTCAAAAAATCATGCAGGAAGATTATGCCCCGGATAATGATTTTAAAAATTATTCAACGCGTTTATGGGAATCAGGCTATCCTCTTCTCTATCATTCAATACCGGATGAGAAAAGGGAAGAAGTGCAAAAATTGTTCAAACCAAAACAAGAAGGTGGATATGACTTTCTAAGCCATTTAGGGAACTGGTCCTATCGAGATTTATTCTCTAAACCCAAGAGCGCTTGTACGAACGAACAAACAGTTATAATTAGGATGGCAAAAAGCCTGGGAGTATTAACGCTCAACGGTGAGATGGGAAACGCGTGCTGTTGCCGGCAGACAGGTGGTTGCCGCGAAACGGAAATCGTGTGGTTCTACTGCATGGAGGATGAAGAAGGGGAGTGCGTGGCGTTCAGCAATACATGTGATGATATTAGTTGATTGCGATCAATAAATTATCGAAAAAACACCGCGGGGATAAACCTAAGGACTTGTTAATAATTAAAGTTTCATATATGCAGTTGCCGATATCGGCGGTATGAATACCGCAAGGAAGCATAAAACGTCTATCCCCCAAGGGGATCAAT
>LJUC01000128.1 GCA_001303695.1 Phycisphaerae bacterium SM23_30 | reverse complement strand
GGTGAGGCTGTCGCGTTCAATAATACCGCGGAGGTGCTCGCGGGGCACGGCGGGCAAGAGGGAATCGAGGGTGATTTTATTGAGATTATAAAGCGACTCAATGGTGGTTTTAACGGTGAGGGAAGGAAAATCGCTGGCGAAGAGTAATTTTTCCATGACGCCGCATTCGTAAGCGAGGATCAAGGATCGATAAGCCAGCCAGGGGCTGGCGGCCAGGCCGGCGACGTCGGCGTAAACGTTGGGGTGTTTAGCGAGCAGGGAGACGGTCTGCTCCACCCAGGGATAACCCAGATGAGAAACGACCATTTTCAAAGAGGTGAAACAGCGGGCGATTTCGTCGAGTAACTGGGGTTGAGCATACTCCAGAAAGGCCGAGGCAGGCAAGGTCATACCCTGCAAGAAGTAAACAGGCATGGACAACTGCTGCGCCAATTCGCAGAGCCGCATAATCCGGGTATCACAAGGATGCATTCCCTGGCAGGCGGGACTAAGGGTCAGGCCCAGGAAGCCCTTTTCCCGCTGGAGGCGGCACAACTGATCACAAGCGTTTTTATCGGCAGGATCGATGCCGGCAAAACCGATTAATTTCTGAGGATGGGCGGCGACATAATTGCTGATGAAATGGTTGGATAATTCGACGTCGAGGTGTCGGCTTACAAAACCGAGAACAAAAACGGCCCGGGCCGGATCGGAGCCTTCCAGGTGGAGATTGGGCTGAGCGGATTCGGTACGGGGCTGAGCCAAACATGAAAAGTCAACGGCCCGGCCCAGTTCGGAGCGACTGGACCAAATGTGGCTATGGCAATCAATAGTCATAAGTCTAGCATTTTCAGGCGGATACGTACGACGTTGGCCGTAAAGGGGTCGGTTTAATAATGATAGAATTAATCAGTCAATCAGGCCTCGTACGGTAAATTTCGGACAGTATAGGCATCGGGGGGGCGATGGTCAAGGATAATAATACAAACATTTGTCGGCTACGGCTTTAGGTGCTTTTGCGTGCGGATAAGTTAGTAAAATACCGCCGTTTTGAAGGTTAAATCCGGTTGCATTGAGACCGAAAATGCGATAAAGTGATGCCCAGAGGAGGCAAGAAAGGTATTGGGGAATGGTGTAATGGTAGCACGAGTGACTCTGGATCACTTAGTCTAGGTTCGAATCCTAGTTCCCCAGTGTTATGGTCCCGATTGCAAGGGTCGGGATGTCTTTTGGGCCAGTCGCTTATGGTATTTTGGCCGCCAACTGTCTTAAGAGAATGATATATTAAGCACGATGCCCTTTGATGCGACGGAAATCAAAACTCTAATAATTGATGTTATGAAAATTCGTTTCGTTGAGCCCAGTAAATATTTCGCTCATCGGAAAGAAGACACTTCCAGTATGGGATATTTCGATATTGCACGGGATACATTACTTGCGATTGAATTGAATTGTCCGATTTGGTTGATTGGGATTAAGGAACATTGAACCAATAGAGCATTCAGAGAACATATCATGGTGAAGAAAAAGGCAAAAAAGAACACGATGTACCGACGATGGTCAACCGCGGAGGTCAGGATTCTCAAGAGATATTACCGCAATTTTAGCACCCGGGAGGTAGCGGAGAAGTTGGCGCGCACGGGCAGAGCCATAGAAGCCAAGGCACACGCACTGGGGCTGTATAAAGCCAAGCAACAAAGCTGGTCGCAAGCGGAAATTAAGCGTCTCCGGAAGTTTTACCCTCACATGAGCACCTATAAAGTGGCGGAAAAGCTGGACCGTACACATAATTCGGCGGGAATGAAGGCATCGGAACTGGGATTGAAAAAGACGAAGAAATATCTCCGGCAGTTAGCGAAAAAGAGGGGTCGTTTTATGAATTAAAAAGGGCAAAGGGGAGATTTAAAGGAGGGAAAGGTGGTGGATGGCGGGGTAGATTAAGGCGCGGGGCAAAGACCTACACTACAGACTTTTTAATGACGAATGACGAAGATCGAATGACGATTCAATGACGAAATCCGAATGACGCATAAGGAGCAGAGAAGGCACGGGGTGTACGGAGGTTAGCCACTCTCTTACGGTCGGGGCTCATTGAGACAACGCGTGGAGCAAAGCCCTACCCTAACATTTACGGGAATTTTACGCGATAGGGAGTTTTCGCCTTTTGGGCGCTATAGATTATGAGGATTTTTTATAATTTTTCGGCGATGAGTTTGCGGGCGGCGTCGAGGGCGTGGGGGATATTTTGAGGATTTTTACCGCCGGCCTGGGCGAGTTGGGGTCGGCCGCCGCCGCCGCCGCCGACGAGGGGGGCAATGTTTTTGACGATGTCGCCGGCACTTAGATTTTTGCTTTCGATCAGGTCGTTAGTGACCGCGGCGAACAACTGCACCCTGTCGTTGTCAGTTCGGGAGGCAAGGACGGTGACGGAGGAGGGGGCCTTTTTTCGAAGCCAATCGATCTGGGAGCGGATAGCCTCCGGGGAGGCCTGGGGGAATGATCCGATGATGATTTTAGTTTCACCGACGGTCCGGGCGTCGTCGAGGAGTTTTTGGGCGGCGGCTTTGAGGTCGAGGCCGGCGCCTTTTTCGAGCTGTTTTTTGAGTTTTTTATTTTCGTGGAGGAGGTTTTGGATGCGGTCGGCGAGCTGGTCGGGGTTGGTTTTGAGCAGGGCGGCGATCTGTTCGAGCTGATCGCTGCGTTGATAAAGCATATCGTTGAGGGCCCGGCCGGTAAGGGCGGTGATGCGTCGGACGCCGGTGGCGACGGATTCTTCGCGAATGATTTTAAAAGAGCCGATGTCGCGGGTGTTGGCGACGTGGGTGCCGCCGCAGAATTCGCGGCTGAAGGCGTGGTCGAGCTGATCGGGATTATCAGCGCCGATGGCGAGGACGCGGACACTTTGGCCGTATTTTTCGGAGAAGAGGGCCATGGCGCCGAGTTTGCGGGCCTGATCGATGGGCAGGACGGCGGCGGCGACGGGGTCGGCGGCGGTGATTTTTTCGTGCACGAGCCGCTCCACCTGCCTGATCTGCTCAGGGGTTAGGGGCCGGGGGTGAGTGAAGTCGAAGCGGAAGTAGTCAGGACCAACGAGGGAACCTTCCTGATGGGCGTGTTCACCCAGGACCTGCTGGAGGGCCCACTGGAGCAGATGGGTGGCGGTATGGTTGCGCCGGGTGTCGCGGCGGGCGGGATCAATGTGGATGGTTGCCT
This sequence comes from Phycisphaerae bacterium SM23_30, assembly GCA_001303695.1. GTDB lineage: Bacteria > Planctomycetota > Phycisphaerae > Sedimentisphaerales > SM23-30 > SM23-30. Next base: position 7,904 of record LJUC01000128.1, on the reverse strand, counting down.
GTTCACCGACAGAGATGTTGGGTGAATCGGTTGATCCGAGGTGGACGGTGGCCTCGCCAATTCGCTGGGTGTCATCGAAGGTGAAGGTTTTATCATCAAAAGAGACGCGACCATGATCGCCGATCTGGCCGCCGGCCTCGGCGTAGGCGCAGGTGCGATCAAAAACAAACCCTACTTTGGCGTGGGCGGGTACTTGGCCATCGGTGAAATATTGATCTTCGAGGATGTAACCAAGCAGTTTTGCCGGGCAATTGTCGGTCTGGTATTTGAGGCTGTCATCGGTGGCAGGCAGTTGGGCGCTGAGGGCATCGGCTTGGTAAGCGAGGTCTTTCTGAGAGGCGCGGGCACGGCGGCGCTGCTGTTCCATGAGTTTATTAAAGCCATCGACATTGACGGTGAGGTTTCTTTCCCGGGCCATCAACTGGGTCAAATCGAGGGGGAAGCCGTAGGTATCGTAGAGGCGGAAGGCCTTTTCACCGGGTAACTCGGTGAGGTTTTCTTGCCGGAGCCGGGCGACGTCGGCTTCAAAGATATCGATGCCGCGTTCGAGGGTTCTGAGGAAGCTTTGTTCTTCGGCTTGAATTACATTTTCGACATGGTGGATGCGCCGAGTTAATTCGGGGAAAATTGAGCCCATAATATCGACGAGGGTGGGGACCAGGCGGTAGATGAAGGGCTGGTGCATATCGAGGAGCAAACCGAAGCGGGTGGCGCGGCGGAGGATTCGCCGGAGGACGTAGCCGCGGCCGTCGTTTCCCGGGGTGGCGCCGTCGGCAATGGCGAAGGTGAGCATGCGGAGATGATCGGCAATGACGCGGAAGGCGTTGTCGTTTTGGGCGCCGAGTTTTCCGGTGTAGCTTTTACCGGTGATTTCAGCAATGTGGTTGATAATGGGGGCAAACAGGTCGGTGTCGTAGTTGCTGTTTTTCTTTTGCAGGACGGCGACGATGCGTTCGAAGCCGGCGCCGGTATCGACGTGGTTGGCGGGCAGTTTAGAGAGGTTTCCCTTTTCGTCGCGCTGGAACTGGATGAAGACGAGGTTCCATAATTCGGTGAAACGGGCGCAGCCGCCGTTGACCCTGCATACATGGTCGGGTTGGTCTTTTTTGTCACAGCGATGGGGTCCGAGGTCGAGGTGAATTTCACTGCAGGGACCACAGGGACCGACTTGGCCCATTTCCCAGAAGTTATCCTTGCGGCCGAAGCTCAGTACTCTTTCGGGGGGGATGCCGGTGTTGGCGAGCCAGAGTTTTTCGGCATCGGTATCGGGGGGCAACCCGTCGGCGGGATCGCCTGCGAAGACGGAGGCCCATAATTTATCAGGTTCGAAGCCCCAAACGTCGGTGAACAACTGCCAGGCCCAGGTGATGGCTTCGGATTTGAAATAATCGCCGAAAGACCAGTTGCCGAGCATCTCGAAAAATGTGTGATGGTAGGTATCCTTGCCAACCTCTTCGAGATCGTTGTGTTTGCCGCTGACGCGGATGCATTTTTGACTGTTGACGGCACGGACATAATCGCGTTTTTCGATGCCGAGGAAGATGTCCTTGAACTGGTTCATGCCGGCGTTGGTGAAGAGGAGGGTGGGATCGTCGGCGGGGATGACCGAGTCGCTGGGGACGAAGGTATGATCGTGACGGCGAAAGAAATCGATGAAGTTCTGTCTTATTTCGTCTGAAGTCAGCACGAGGGAAAATACCTTTCCATTTTTAACGGTACCTTTCCATCAGTTTGCCGGAATTTATCTTATCGGCGTAGGGGACTTTTTTATTTTAACGGGGGGCAGGGTCCGATATTTTGGGGCGACATTATCAAAATCATTGAGGTTGTCGATTTTATATCTTCCCAGGCCAATGATGACGTCGCCGGGTTTGACATTTTGCCGATCGGCGGGCGATCCGGGGGCGACGGAATGGACCAGGACTCCGGGCTGGCCGGGGGGGAGGTTCAGATTTTGGCGGCGCCAGGGGGTGAGGGCCCTTATTTCCATGCCCCAGGTGATTCGGGTGCTTTGAGGTTGGGCTTCCTCAATATAGCCGTTGAGTTCTTCTTGAGTGCGCTGGGTTAATCGGATGTTGAAGGTGAGTCGGCGAGATTGGCCGTTGGCGCCGCGGAGCAGTTCAATATCAACGGTCTGACCGGGTTGGCAGCGGTTAATAAAACTGGTAAAGTCCATGGAGTTGGAGATCTTTTGGCCATCGATAGATTTTATGAGATCTCCGATTTGGATACCCGCCTGTTGGGCGGGGGTGCCGAGGGCGACGTTCCAGACGAAGGCGCCGGAGATGTCTTTAATACCCAGTTCTTTACGGACTTCATTATTGGCGTCAGCGGGTACGATACCGGCAAAGGCATGGCCGACGGTTTTTCCGGCGATCAGCTGTTCAATAATGCGGAGGGTGTTCGAGTCGAGGGCGATGGCGAACCCAAACTGCTTATCGGACCCGACGATCGTTCCCATCGCCGTGGTGATGCCGATAGTTTGTCCCTCAGCGTTTATGAGTGGTCCCCCGCTGCTTCCGGGTCGGGTGGCGGCGGTGGACATAATGAGATTGTCATAGAAGCGGTCGTTTTGGGGGTCGAGGCTGGCACTGGGTTTTTGATTGAGCCGGTTGATGCGTCCGTAGGTGGCGACGGCCTCCCCATCGGCGCCGGCGCCGTAGGGGTTACCCAGAGCGATGACCACCTGGCCGGGCCGGAGCTGGTCGGGGGGGGCAAAGGACAAGGCGGGCAGGTTTTGGGCTTGGATTTTAATAACGGCAATATCACAACGGGGGTCGGTGGCGACGACATCGGCCACGAATTTTCGTTTATCGGCCAGGACGACATTGATGTTGTCGGCATCATTTATGACATGTTCGTTAGTGAGGATGAAGCCGTCGGGTTTGACGATGAAACCGCTGCCGATGCTTTGGTGGACGGCGCCGCGCCTTGTAAGCCGCTCGGTTTCGATGGCGACGACGGCCCGGGAAGCGGAGGGAACGACGGAACCAAACTGTCTCTGCAAGAGATACTGATCGTCCAGGTCGGCCGGGGCGCGGCCGTACCAAACAAAGATAAGAGAAGCAATCCAGGCGCAAAACAGGAAGATTACTACGGGCAGGCTGACACGGGTTGTTTTTAGGGAAAACTGCATAAGCAAATCAATTCTATTTTCAGGTTCAGCACGCCTTTAGCGGACGTCGATAATCCCCTGACTTTAGGTCGGGGGCCATTAACATGCCTCTGCCCGGCAAAGGCAGGGCCCCGGTCGCGGGAGTAAGCATGCTTGTACAAGCAAAAGCACGGTGTGCATTTTTCCCAGGCCCATGGGGGTCGGGGCGGCAATATTTTGTTTTATTAGATTATAGGATCAATATATTTATCGGTAAAAGATATTCTCTGTTTTATAGGAGGTCGGGGTATTACTTTTTGGCGGTCTTTGCGGGGTTTGGATTTTTTTCATTATTTTTCGACTTTGGTTGGGGATTAAGCCCCCGGGCGGCGAGGATTTTATGTTGCAGTTCGGCGACGAGGTCGGGATTTTCCTGGAGGAAGGTTTTGGCCTTTTCCCGGCCCTGACCGATAACGATGTCCTGGTAGCGGAGGAAGGCGCCGGATTTTTCGATGAGGTTTTCCTTGAGGGCGAGGTCTAATAGGTCTCCTTCGGCGCTGATGCCGGAGTCAAACATGATGTCGAATTCTGATTCCCGGAAGGGGGGAGCGATCTTACTTTTTACGACGCGGGCGCGGACATGGGTGCCGATGGCGCCGGAGGCGTCCTTGAGGGTGCTGATGCGTCTGACGTCGATGCGTACGGAGCTGTAGAACTTCAGGGCACGTCCTCCGGGGGTGGTTTCGGGATTTCCGAACATGACGCCGATTTTTTCTCGGATCTGGTTGATAAAGATGAGGCAGGTTCTACTTTTACTGACGGCGGCGGTGAGTTTGCGCATGGTCTGGCTCATGAGTCGGGCCTGGAGTCCGACGTGGGTGTCGCCGATTTCGCCGCGGATTTCGGCCTGGGGGATGAGGGCGGCGACGGAATCGACGACGATGACATCGACGGCGTTGGAGCGAACGAGCATTTCCACGATATTAAGGGCCTGTTCGCCGCTGTCGGGCTGGGAAAAGAGCAGGGTTTCAAGGTTGACGCCGATGCGTTTGGCCCAGGTGGGGTCCACGGCATGCTCGGCGTCGATGAAGGCGGCCATGCCGCCGGCTTTTTGGGCCTGGGCGACCACGTGGAGGGCGAGAGTGGTCTTGCCGCTGGCTTCGGGGCCGAATAATTCAATGATGCGGCCGCGGGGCACCCCGCGACCGCCCAGGGCCAGGTCGAGCGAAAGGGCCCCGGTGCTGATGCCGGCCACGGTGGTGATGGTGGTGTCGTCCAGGTGCATGATGATGCCTTTGCCGAACTGTTTTTCGATCTGGGCAAGGGTGCGATCGAGGTCGCCGGCGGCGGAAGGGCTCGTTTTAACGGATTTATCTGCTTTGGCCATGTTTGACTCCTCATTTATTCTCGTGGGGCACAGCCCCACCCTATCCAACAGAAATAATATAGAGTTAACGGCGATATTTTACCAATGCCGGGGAGATAAGTTAAGTATTAAAGTTTGGCAAAATTGAGGTTAGGCATACTTCGAAGAGAGAAAATTATTTTTAATTTATTCTTTTTTAACCATAAATTATTGTTTAACAAGCAGTTAAGAATTTTTTAAGAAAATTCCTAAGACGGATAGCTTTAATAATATACGCCTAACCTCGATCATGCAAAGGTCCGGTTAAGGAATAAAATCGAGAAAATTTCCCCAAAGGATCATTTCAGGAAGGCGTGGTGCAAAGGGGTATAGAGGGGGCCGCCGGAGGATAAGTCGCTCTGGAAGACGGTGATTTGGGTGACGTTCTGAATACCGAAAGTCATAGGTTCCAGTTGATCGACGACGGGACGGACGAGGCGGCCGGCTTTGACGTTGCGGATGCGTGCCAGGGTGAGATGGGCGCTGAATCTTCGGCGTTCGGGAGGGAAGCCGATCTGGGATAGTTGTTTGTCCACGGCGCGGTGGAGTTTTTCGAGATGGTTTTGACCGTCGGTTATGCCGATCCAGAGGACGCGAGCCGAGTTGGCAGAGCCAAAATAACCGCAATTGCCGAGTTCAAAATCGAAAGGTTCGGAGAGGGCGGCGGCTTCGGAGACGGCGGAGCAGATGTCGTTGATAGCGGCATCATCCACTTCGCCGAGGAATTTGAGGGTTAAATGCATACGCTCGTGCCTGACCCAGGTGATGCCGGACGGATGATGCAGTTTATTCCGCAGGTGATCCTGCAGTTGAGCCAGGCGGCGGCGGATGGCATCGTCCAGTTCGATGGCAATGAAACAACGAATCGACATAATATAGAACACGGATCTAACGGATTCGATGGATTTTCACGGATTTTTCATAACTTATTTTATAATATTTAATACTTGTTTTCAATATTAATCGGTATTATCCAATGACTGATTTATCCTTTTTCTATCGTTGGTAAATATTACTCGGGCGAATTCAGGTTTTTTACCGAAATTCAATAACAAACCGACCTCTTTATCCGTAGCCTTGAGGTAATTCAGAAGTTGAGTTTTATGGTCTTGGGCGATTTTCTCCGCCGCTTTTTGTTCCAGAACAATCAGATCATCCACAACGATATCGGCAAAATATTCCCCGATCACTTGACCTTCATAAAAAACTTTTATGCGCTGCTGAGGAATACTGGCAAACCCTGTTTTCTTCAGCTCGATTATAAGCGCGTTTTCATATACCTTTTCAAGAAATCCATACCCCAAAGCGTTATATACTTTGTAAAAAGCCTCGATTATTTTTCCTGTTTTTTCCGCGTAAAGCATAAATATTTAATCTAAAAATATCCCTGTCAATCTGTGGTATCCGTGTGATCCGTGTTCTATTATTTAAATTGCATCATCTCCTTTAATTGCCGGTAGCGTTGGTCGATGTCGGGTCGGGCGGCGGTATGCCAGCGGCGGAGGGAGAAATCTTCGATGACCAGAGAGGCGGTGACGGTGCCGTAGGCGATAGCTTTTTTAAGGGTAGTCAGGTCGAAGGCGTTCTGGGCGGCCAGATAACCCATCATGCCGCCGGCAAAGCTGTCGCCGGCGCCGGTGGGATCCTTGACGTCAGCGGTGGGATAGGCGGGCAGGACGAAACACTGCTTGTCTTTGGTCATCAGGAGGGTGCCGTGTTCGCCTTTTTTGATGACGATGAATTCGAGGCCCATTTGGACAATATCGGCGGCAGCGGTGATAAGATTATCCTGACCGGTGAACATGCGGGCTTCAGTATCGTTGAGCACCATAGAGTCGATGTGGTCGATCAGCTTCAGGAGGTCGTCGCGGTTGTTTTGGATCCAGTAATTCATGGTGTCGGCCATACTGAGCTGGGGCGATTTGACCTGCCGGAGGAGTTTTAACTGGACGTCGGGGGCGGTGTTGGCCAGGAAGACAAAATCGGCGTGGCGAAACTTTTCGGGGATGGTCGGGGGTTCTTCCGCGATGACATTAAGCTGGGTATCGAGGGTCCGGGCCTCGTTCATGGCGCCGGCGTAGGAACCTTTCCAGCGGAAGGTGAGGGAGCCGGGGCGTTTTTCCAGGCCGGTGGTGTCGATAGGTCGGCCATCGAATATCTTGAGGTAGTCCTCCGGAAAATCCTCACCTACGGCCCCGACCAGAAAAACCCAGGTAAAGTGACCGGCCGCGACACTAAAATAAGTTGCCGACCCCCCCAGACAGCTTTCCAACTCGCCGAAAGGAGTTATAATTGAATCAATGGCGATCGTGCCGGTGACGAGTAAAGTCATAGTAATTTTCTTTCAATTATGTTAATCATACATTGAACAGTCTGACACCCCCAAGCGGCGCTGGGCGGTGCCAAACTTTGATTTAAGTTTATTTTCTCCTTTTGGCTAACAGGTCTTTGAAGAAGTCGGTGATGGTTATTTCTTTGTAGTCTTTGAATTCGCCGGCGTCGAAGAAGACCCCGTAACAGACGGTGCAGGCTTCGTAGCAGATGTGGGGCTGTTGCAGATCGACCATGGGGATCATTTTGGTCTGGCAATGAGGGCAATCGACGGCGCGGAGTTTATCGAATCTTTTGCCGATTTCGGGGTCGCCGATATCGATGGATTCGGAATCTTCTATAGCTTTTAAGTGTTCGTGCTCGAGCATATCAAACCAGAGGCCGCGGCAATCGGTGCAGCGATCCACCTTGATTTCGCCATAAGCGACTTTTTCCATTTCAGCCAGACATTTAGGACATTTCATAACCAACCTCCTGAACAATTCGATTAAAATTTAGGCGCCAAGGCGCGAAGAATAATGGAGATTCTTTGCGGGCGGCGAGATTATTATCCGCATTGAGAAGATCATTTTGGGCCTTGGTGAGCCATTGTTTAGCCAGATCAAATTCCCTGGGCATAAACGACTTTACCTTCTTTTATAATAGAGGCGACAAAGGATAAGGGATTAGAGCTATCCTGCTTAACTTCTTCGGGAGTATAGACCAAGATATCCATGCCGAAAAAGTAAGGTTTAAAAAGTTGATAGAGTTCACGGCTGCGTTTGAAGCGAGGCAGCTTGCTGGGCGCGATGACAAGAAAATCGACATCGCTGTTTTGCGTGGAATTGCCGCGGGCATAAGAGCCGAACAGGATAACCGATTCCGCCTGGGCGGCATCTCCCAGACGCCGGGCTACTTTTTGAATATCAGCAAAATTTACCATGGCAATAGCTTAAATGTAAACTTAAATCATTTCAAGGAATAACTCAAGTCTCAACTTGACTGACTTTTAAACTGTATTTTACGCGGCGATGAGTAGCCGCTCCAGCTCTTTGATAATCTGTGTTCCACTGGTAAACTCCTTTAAGTATTCGC
>LJUC01000007.1 GCA_001303695.1 Phycisphaerae bacterium SM23_30 | reverse complement strand
CTTCCAAAAGGAAGAAAACGGGTTGCTGATCAATCGGACCAACGGTCTGGCCTGTCTGGGGGGAGCGGCGCTGGATAGTGAGGAGTGCTACCTGTATTCCAAGTTCGCCCGGATGCTGGGCGTGACGTACCTGGAGCACCAGGCCCGGATCTGCCACAGTTCGACGGTGGCAGCGCTGGCGGCATCGTTTGGCCGCGGCGCCATGACCAACCATTTTGTGGATATGGTCAATGCCGACGTGGTGATGGTAATGGGCTCCAACACGGCCGAGTGCCATCCGATCGCCTCGCGCTGGGTGCAGCGGGCCCAGGAAGGCATCCCCTGGACCGACGGTCGGGCTATAAAGCGCGGCGCCCGCAAGAAGGCCGGCGCGGTTATTTTATCGGCCGATCCGCGTTTCACCCGGACCAGCTCCTTTTCGGATCATTACGCCCAGTTCCGCAGCGGCACGGATATCGCCTTTGCCGGCGGGATGGTCAATTACGCCCTGCAAAACAATCGCATCCAGCGGGATTATCTGATCAACCACACCAACGCCTCGTTTATTATAAGAGAAGATTATAATTTCGACGTGGAAACCGGGCTTTTCAGCGGTTACCAGCCCCATCCGGAAAACCTCGGAGGTTCTTACATTAAAACCTCCTGGGGTTACGAGCTGGATGCGGACGACATCCCCATGCGCGATAAAACGCTGCAGCACCCCCGCTGCGTGTTTCAACTGATGAAAAAGCATTTTTCGCGGTATGATATCGAGACCGTCTGCAGCATTACCGGCACTCCGGTGGAAGATTATCGTCGGATCTGCGATATTTACACCAGCACCTACCTTCCTACCCGTTCGGGCACCTGGCTGTACGCGATGGGCACCACCCAGCATACCAGCGGCACCCAGAACATCCGCACCTATGCCATTTTACAGATGGTCCTGGGTAACGTAGGTACGGCCGGCGGCGGGATCAACGCCCTGCGCGGCGAAAGCAACGTGCAGGGCTCAACCGACCATTGTCTGCTGTTTCATATCCTGCCGGGCTATCTTAAATCACCGGTGCCGGACGATACGGATCTGGCCGCTTACATCGAAAACACCGCCCCCAAAACCAACGATCCGCTCTCGGCCAACTGGTGGCAAAATTATCCCAAGTATATAGTCAGCCAACTGAAGGCCTGGTGGGGTGATCACGCCGCCCAGGACCGGGCCGGCGGTTTCTGCTTCAATTATATTCCCAAGCGGAGCGGCAACTATTCGCATATCGGCCTGTTTGAAGCGATGGACGCCGGCATCATCAAGGGATTTTTTATCCTGGGTCAAAACCCGGCGGTCGATGGCCCCGACGCTAAATTGGAGCGTAACGCCCTGGGGAAACTGGACTGGATGGTGGCGGCGGACCTGTGGGAGACCGACACGTCCGTTTTCTGGAAACGACCCGGCGTCGATCCCAAGGACATCCAAACCGAGGTATTTCTACTGCCGGCCTGCAGTTCGGTGGAAAAAGAAGGCAGCATTACCAATTCCGGCCGCTGGGCTCAGTGGCGTTACGAGGCGGTACCCGCGCTGGGCGATTCCCACAGTGACGCCTGGATCCTGGATCGGCTGGTGAAAAAACTTAAGGAACTGTACCGCGGCGGCGGTGTATTCCCGGAGCCGATTGTGAATCTGCACTGGAATTACGATCATCCCGATACGGAACACGAAGAGCCGGACATCAAGAAGGTGGCGATGGAAATCAACGGCTATGAGTGGATAAGCGACAGCCAAGCCGGTCGCCAGATACCCAGTTTTACGGGTCTCCAAGCCGACGGCACCACCTGCAGCGGCAACTGGCTATATTGCGGCAGTTTTGTGGAACTGGAGGATGAAAGAGTTAAGGAAGGTCCCCATATAGTCGAGCACAGCGGCAGGATGCTGGCCAATCGGATGGCCAAGCGGATCGCCGATCCGCCGCCAGATACTCCGGAATACGATCAGGTCTGCGGCGCCGGCCGGGTGGTTGGATTGAACGCGGACTGGACGTGGTGCTGGCCGGTGAATCGCCGCATCCTCTATAATCGGGCCAGTTGCAACGCCCGCGGCGTTCCTTACAATCCGAACCGCTATGTAATTAAATATGACTGGGAGGCGGGTAGATGGATCGGCGACGTTCCGGACGGCGGTTGGCCGCCGCTGGAAAATCCCGACGGCACACCCAATAGTGCATCCCGCTATTCCTTTATTATGAGGCCGGACGGGCATGGCTCGCTGTTTTCGACCAGTCCGACCGACGGACCCTTCCCGGAACATTATGAGCCATGGGAGAGCCCCCTAGAGCTTAGCAAACTTCAATTGTTAGGCCGCGACAAAGATAAAGGAGTCGAATACAATCCGGTATCGACGGTCTGGCGGCCGGATACCCGCGGAACGCCCGATGAATTTCCGATTGTGGCCACCACCTTTAGATTATGTGAGCACTGGCAGGCGGGCTGCATGACGCGGAACCTGGCCTGGCTGGTGGAATGTTTCCCGGATCCCTTCGTGGAGATTAGTAAACACCTGGCCCGCCGTAAAGGCATCAAGAGCGGCGATCGGGTTGTGGTCAAAAGCAAACGTGGTGAGATGGAGGCCTGGGCCCTGGTTACGGAGAGATTCCAGACCTTCCGATGCGGCGACAGGATAGTCGATCACATCGGCATTCCCTGGCATTTCGGTTATGCCGGTTTGGATGCCGATAATCGTAAAAAACGCCTGGGAGGCGAGGAGATCGAAGGCAGCGCCAACGTCCTGACTCCCCATATCGGCGACGCCAACACCACGATTCCGGAATACAAAGCTTTCCTTTGTGATGTGACCAGGAAGGAGGTCTAAGCCTATGAAAGCGATGCTGATAGATTCGACCCGTTGCATTGGCTGTCGGGGCTGTCAGGTGGCCTGCAAGCAATGGAACGGCCTGGAAGGCGAGGAGACCAGTTTTCTTCCCGCCCAAAAGGAGACGGCCGCGGAGTTCGCCAATCGGGGTTATCAGAATCCCCGTGATCTTTCGGCCAAGACGTGGACGTTAATGACTTACAATGAGGTGGAGTTGGGCGGTCGTTTTCAGTGGGTGTTCGGCAAGCTGCAGTGTATGCACTGCGGCACCGACGCTCACGACCGCAACAAATGGCCGGCCTGCGTGGTTTCTTGCCCGGTTCAGGCGTTGGAAAAGACGGAAGAAGGTCCGGTCATCTGGCACACGGAGCGCTGCATTGGCTGTCGCTACTGCATGCTGGCGTGTCCCTTTCATATACCCAAGTTTGAATGGGACAAGGCCTGGCCCAAGATCCGCAAGTGCACGATGTGCTTCGACCGGCTCACCCAGGAAAAAGAAGGCTTTACGGAGCCGGCCTGCTCCAAGGCCTGCCCCACCGATGCGATCGTCACCGGCGAGCGGGAGGAGCTGCTGACCGAAGCCCACCGGCGGCTCGTAGACAATCCCGGCAAATACTATCAACACATCTACGGCGAAAAAGAGGTGGGCGGCACCTGCGTGCTGCACCTTTCGAGCGTACCTTTTGAACAGCTGCACTATCCGACGGATCTGCCCACCGAATCGCTGGCGGTCAACACCAGTTGGGCCATGAAAGGGCTGCCGTATGTTATTGTAGCCCTGTCGTTGGGTATGATAGGCGTTTACAGCGCCAGGCGCAGAAAGATCGAATCCGAACTTAAAGAAAGTGAGGGCAGCGGTCATGAGTAATCACGTTTACATCGAAGGAAAACCCCGGGTATTTGGTCGTTTTGTGCTTTACGTTCTGCTCATTATCGGAGCGGCGGTGACCATTTGGCGGTTTATAAACGGACTGGGCTCGGTCACCAACCTCAACGATACCTATCCGTGGGGGTTCTGGATCGGGTTTGATATTTTAACCGGGATCGCCCTGGCGGCGGGGGGCTTCACGCTGACGGCGGCCATCTACCTCTGGGGCAGCGAAAAGTATCACCCGCTGACCCGCCCGGCTATCCTCACAGCCCTGCTGGGATACATCTTCTTCGTGGTGGCCTTGTTTATCGACCTGGGCCGAGGCATAGTCATGTGGCGGATGTTTCTGCCCTGGCGGTGGCAGCATGACAGCGTGATGTTTGAGGTAGGCTGGTGCGTTGCCACCTATTTGATCATCCTTATCTTCGAGTTTCTTCCCAGTATTTTAGAGAGATACAACCGGCAGGATCTTATTCAGTTATGGGAGAAGATCACCCCGTTGGTGGTGATCGTTTTGGTTACCTTGTTTACCTACGCCATGACGAGCAGCGGCTTATGGACGATTGCGATATTAGTTATCACGGTGCTTTTTGAGCTGCTGCAGATGATGGAAGTGGTGCCACGGAGCCGACCGGTGCCCATCCTGCTGATTATGGGCGGGGTGCTGTTGAGCTGCCTGCACCAATCCAGCCTGGGCTCTCTGTTTCTGATTGTGCCCCATAAACTCAACGCCTTGTGGCATACGCCGTTACTTCCCATAGAGTTTCTGCTTTCGGCGATCATGGTGGGACCGGCGATGGTGGTCTTCGAGGGGATAGTCAGCGCCCGGATTTTCCGCCGCAAACCGGAGCTGGAGCTTTTGTCGGGCCTGGCCAAGGCTATACCGATTCTGATATCGATTTATCTGGTGGTGCGGGTAGTGGACCTGGCGGTTCGCGGGGCGGTTTTCAGCGCCTTTGAGTTAACCCCGCAAGCGGTGATGTTCTGGGTGGAGCTGACGCTGGGAGCGGTCCTGCCGCTGGTGCTTTTCGCCACGCCGGAGATCGCCCGCACCGAAAGAGGGTTGTTCTGGGGCAGCCTCTGCGCGGTGGCGGGGGTGTTTATCCACCGGCTTAACGTCAGCGTCATCGGCATCAAGGTGCCCTCCTGGGAGAGCTATACCCCCGCTTTGTCGGAGTATCTGATTTCCCTGGGCGTAGTGGCGGCCGGATTGCTGATGTTTAGTTATATCGTGCGTAATTTCCCGGTTTACGAAAAACCCGCGGGCCAGGAAATCGCATAAATATTTATTGATTGAAGAATCATCTTGGTTCAAGGAGTCATATACTATGAACGGTACGTTCTTGAAAGTGATGATCAGCCTTCTTCTGGTTGTTAACACTATTCTGGTGGTATTTGTCTGCAACATGGTGTTTGATCTGCGCCAACAAGTGGACAATTTGCAGGGAGTGGCGACCAAATCCGATCTGATCGCGATGGCGGCCCCCTCGATAGAGCTGGCTTTTGAGGAGCAATGCACCCGCTGTCATACGGAGAAGAGGTTTGCCGATATGCCGCTGGACGAAGAGCACCGGTCGGTGCTGCTTATGAACCATGTGCGGAGATTCAATATCCCGGAAAGCGAGATCGAAAACATTCAGGCCTCCCTGACGCTTTTTGATTACAGCCAATACCTGACGAAGGAAATGCTGCAGCAGATGGTGCTGATGACCGACGGCGAACGGATGGAGATTTTGCTGGGCATCCCGGAGATGACGCGCGACAAGGCGCAACAGATATTGAAATCTTACAAGATGCTGCTCAAGATGTAGGGCCCTTTTTCTTTTTTGAACCTGATTTTGGGCATAAGTCTTATTAACATTATGACGGTAATGATTTAAATATTCGGATTTCTTTTTGGGTTTTGAACCCGAAAAGCGACCTGAGGCCTATTTATCTGTTGAGAAGATGTTGCTCCTAAACTTATCCATGGCGCCGGAGGCCAATAAAAAGGCGAAAAACAGATATAACAGTCCAATAAACAGCAGCATTGCGGTGGCGGCAAGAATACCAAGGTCGTTTCCGTCGAATCCGTAGCGCATTTGAGAAAGGGCCAGGTCGGCATTTTTCGTTCCCGCCGTCGCCGCCACCGTCATCCCCGCGGCAAAAAAAGGATTCGCCATAAAGATAAGCTCTATCCCCCCAAGGCTGGGTATAAAAACGCCGCAGCAGCACCAGGGGAAAAACAACCATAATCCAGACAGAAGCAACGTGGCGGCGGTCACCGCGGTTGAGGTTCGCTTAAACGAGCTGCTGAGATACAATCCCAGTGCCGCGGCAAAAAACGCGCCGGGGACAACTACCATCGACACATGTATTATTGCTATCGGGTGGATGTAGCCGACCAGACAGAAGACCAGCATATGGCCCGCTATCAGCAGCCAGGCGGGCGAACCCTGAAGGATGGCGCCGATCATCTTGCCCCAGGCGATCTGTCGATCCTCCAGCGGCGTGGTCAGCAGCAGGGGCCAGGTGCGGGCCTCCTTTTCCGAACTGATCGTCCCGGCGGCAACCGCTGTCGTGCGCGCCATTCCGAATAATAAATACACAACGATATAAACTACATGCATATATTCTTCATCAAGGTAACGATAGTATATCCCAAAGCCATAAGCAGCTAACAGCGCGACAGCGACAAATATCAAAGCCAGTATTTGGAAGATTTTTTCCTGTTTGATCAAAGGGGTTCTCATTTCTTTCCAGAGGATGGGCGGGCCGGTGACGGGCTTGACCTTCCCGCCGGCTTTCTTCGGGGGAGCGGCAGGGACGGCGGCCTTGCCGATGGATATGCGTTTACCTTTGCGAAACAATTGCAACTGGCCGGCAGCGTCTTTCAGGGCTACTTTCCGCACCGACCGCATGGACCTGGCCAGCACCAACACCGACAGCGACATCATGATTCCGCAGTGCAAAGGCCAGCTCAGAAAGGAAGACGCGGCGCCTGCCGCGGTCATCATCATTTGCGTGTTTTGCGCCAATATATAAAACGGATTGAGATAATGCAAAATCCAGAAATATCCCCAATAAAAGTTTGGATATAATAGGGCAAGTAATAACTCCGCAATCGGCGGCAGCAAATATAACAGCAGGCAAACGGAGAAGGCCTGTCTCATGGCCAGAAAGGCCTGATGTTTGCGAATGGAATAGTATAAGCTGAGCGAACCGGCAAAGACGACCGCGGTCAGGGTGATGCATAAGCTGGAGATCAGGTAATCCCAGGGCACGCCCCCGAAGACCCGCACGATGGCCAACAGCGGCAGGCTGATGGCCAGCAAGATCATAATCTGCAGTAATCTGCTGAAAAGTTTGCCGGTGACGATTTGAAAGCTGCTCATGGGCGTAGTCATCAGCACGCCCAGCGTCCGGCGGTAGATCTCGTCGCTGATGGAGCTGCTGAGCATGGTGACGGCCAGGAACTGGGCCGCACAAAACTGAAACCAAACAACAGAGGTGATCATAACCTTGCCGGCTTCCGAGAGGCGTAGAATCCGGCCCGCCGGCGAAAGGCCGCCGGGAACCATCGAAAACGACATCCAGACCCAGAGCACCGCAATGCTCAAGCCGGCGATATAGGCAAAGCGCAGCAGATAGTAGCGCCGCCGCCGCGACGAGACGCGCAGTTCTTTGTCAAAGATGGGCCCGATGAGCCGGGCGGGATCCGCTAAGTCGGCAAGAAATTCTAAGCCCATTTTAAATGATGACATTTGGATTCGGCAAAAGGGCGCCGCCCATTTCGGATTTAAAATAATTTTTCTAGAAGACGTTACGTCGGAACCTCACCTTGGCCCGCCAGGCGAAAAGCAGGGCCCCGAGAGCGTAAGCGAGCAGAGAAGCCAGCAAGACCAAGGTGAAGGAGCCCACTTCATTTCTTTCATACAAAGGCCATCGATAGACGAGGTGATCGAGCGACAGTTTGGCGCTGCTGCCGCCGGCGGAGGTCATTATCACTTCCACCTGGATGACGGGATTAGCCTTTAAGAACATGGCGATCAGGCCGTTATGGGGTCTGAACTGCCCGAGCAGACCCAGTACCATGGGTATAATAGCCCAGAGAATCACCGCCAGGGAGAAACTGGCGATCACGGCCGTAGCGGTGCGCTTGAAACAACTGCTGAAATACAATCCCGCTGCGGAGAGAAACATTATCAACCAGGCGGTCAATATCGCCACGTGGACCAGGGCGATGGGATGAATGTAGCCGAAAAAGGTGAAAATAATGAGATGTCCGGCGAGAAACAACCAGATGGGCAGGCAGCGTTTGAATACCGCCAAGATTTTACCCGCCAGAATATGCCAGTCATTCAAGGTCGTGCCCAGCAGAATAGGCCAACAGCGGGATTCCTTTTCCAGGGTAATGCAGGTGGCGGCCAACACCGCCGTACATACCGACCCTAATATGACAAAAAGGGCCGCATACCAGGCGTGAGTATAGACATCGTCTAAAGATTTATGATAGGCGCAGACGCCATAGGTTATCAACAGGGCGATTACGCCGGCCAAGAGGCCGACAAAATAACTCAGGCGCCCTCCCCGCAAGAGAGGCGCTTGTAACTCTTTCCAGATCATCGCCGAACCTTCTACTCGTTTGACGGGTTTTGATGAGACTTCGATTCCGCCGGAGGAAGCGCTGGTGTTTTTAGGGCGGGGGCGCGGCTTTCGGGAGGAGACAGAACCGACCTGGCCGCAGGCCTGGAGCAGGGCGACTTTACGCACCACCCGCGCCGACAGGGCCAACAGCATTCCCGCCGCCGCTAACATGGTTCCGCAATGTATGGGCCAGGAGGTGGATGACAGCCACGGCACCGCCCCGGCCGACAGCATCTGCTGGGTGTCGTTGTACAAGATGACAAAGGGGTTTATATATGAAAGCGCCCAAAAGAATTGATTTACCGAAATATATTTATGCAGCAGACAGGCGGCGAAAAAAGGCAGGACCGCATAAAGGATCCCTAATACGAAAAGAGTTTTGATGATGACCTCATAAGACCTGCGCGAGTGGATGGAAAAAAACAAGCTCAGCGCCCCGGCAAAGATCACGGCGGTGAGCGTTAGGGCCAGGCTGGAGGTAATGAAATCAGCAGGCACGCCCCCAAATACCCGCACGATGACCAACAGGGGCAGACTGATGGCCAGGAGCAGCACCAGCTGCAGCAGTTTACTGAAGAGCTTGCCCATCACGATCTGAAAGCTGTTAATCGGAGTCGTCATCAAAAGGCCCAAGGTGAGATGGTAGATTTCGTCGCTGATGGAGTTGCTGAGCATAATCACGGCTAAAAACTGGGTGGCGCAAAATTGGAACCAGACCACGTAGGTGATGATGAACTTGCCGGCTTCGGCCATCTGCGACACCCGCGACGCCTGAGAGCCGTACCCGAAAATGCGGGCGAAATACCGCCACACCAGGATCATAAAACCGGTTAAGATCAGCAAATACAAAAAGCGCAAGATATAATTACGGCGCCGCCGGGACGAGACGCGCAGTTCCTTGTCAAAGATGGGCCCGGTCAGCCAACCCAGACTCAACAGCTTGACGCCCAAATTGATTGATTTCATCCCGACGGACAAATTGATTACTCCTAAATGAGTTAAAAAACATTACGCCTCAAGCGACGCCGGGCCAGGTAGGCAAAAAGAATTCCCGCCCCCATATAACCCAGCGCTACATATCCCATAAATACCGTCGCCTGCCATAGGTTGCAGTCGGATATTTCTATCCAGTCAAAACGAAGATAACCCCGGGTACGAGTCGTGGCGTCCATGATAACTATGGCGTGGACCGCCGGATTGGTGCAATCCAGATAGGCTCCTGCCAGATCGCGATAATACCTAGTAATTTCGCCAAGCAGACCCAACAGCAGGGGGATAATCCCCCAAATCAACGCCGCCAGGGCGAAATTGGCCATGACCGCGGTGGTGGTGCGTTTGAAAAGCGAACCAAAATATAAACCGGTCCCGATGAGAAATACCGTAACCCATCCAGCGAGCATTCCCAGATGCAACAGGGCAAGCGGATGAATATAACCCAGGCAAATAAATAGAAGCACATGGCCGAATAGAAACAACCAGATGGGCAGGCAGCGGCGCAGATTCCCCAAGGCTTTGCCCCACAAAATCCGCCGGTCGCTGAGCGTGGTAGCCAGCAGCAGAGGCCAACTGCGCGATTCCTTTTCGGACGTTATACCGGTGGCCGACAGCACCGCACACCAGAGCATACCCATCAGCATAAAAATTGACACGTAGGCAATTTGAATTTCTTCGTTGTCCAGGATGCCGGTTCTGGCGCAAAACCAGTAGGTAAAAAGCAGAGCCGCAAGGGCTAAAACTATGCTGATGACAGTACCAATCCGTCGGCGTCCCAGCAGAGGGCAACGCAGCTCTTTCCAGATGATCGGGCAGCCCCTTACTCTCCGGATGGTTCCGGCGTGCTCGATAAGTTCAGCCCCGCCGTCCGCCTGAGTCTTCCTGGCTTTGACGGGGCGGGCAGATGTTCCGCCGACCTCCCCGCACGCCTGACGCAAAGCCACCTTTCTAACTCTAACCACCGACCATCCCAACAGCAGCGCCGAAAAGACAAGCATGATCCCGCAGTTCATAGGCCAGCTATAGTAGGCAAAAAAGGCAGGACCGATGCCGCCTCCGCCGGGCGTCATCATTATAGTCGTCTCCACGAAAAAAGTAACATAGGGATTGGCCAGGGAATAGATATAGAGAACGTAGTCCATAAAAACGGGAGACGGATTAAACCGGAACCAGGCAAGTATCAAATAGGTCAATAACGAAGGCAACAGTAAAAATAATCCCCCCACTATGAAGAACACCTTGAGAATCACCACGTAGGCCCGGCGGTTGTAAACGGAAAAAAACAAACTCAAGGACCCCACAAAGATTACCGCGGTCAGGGTAATACAAAAGCTGGAGATGATATAATCCCAGGGCACCCCCCCGAAGACGCGCACCAGCGCCAAAAGCGGCACGCCCAGCGCCAAAAATAAAATCAACTGCAGCAGCTTGCTGAAGAGCTTACCCATCACAATCTGCAGGCTGCTGATGGGAGTGGTCATCAGCACTCCCAGGGTACGGTGAACTATCTCGTCGCTGATGGAAGTGCTCAGCATAATAACCGCCAATAACTGAGTGGCGCAAAACTGAAATATGACAATAGTAAGGATAATGGATTTTCCTGCTTCGGCCATGCGCAATATTTGATAGGAGCCGCGTGTGTTTCGGAGCGGCTGCACCCATGCCATCCAGACCATCACTACAAAAACAGTCAATAGAGTCAGAAAAGCAAAACGGAGCCAGTAGTTGCGCGGCCGCCGGGACGAGACGCGCAGTTCCTTGTCGAAGATCGGCCCGGTCAGCCAGGACAAACTCAACAGTTTGATGCCAAAGTTCATAATTGTTACGCCGGCGGACAAATCGATACTCCTACGGTAACTTTCCAAGGGGGGCAAAGCCCCACTCTACCGGCTCTCCATGTTGTTCTGTCATTCTGAGCGCAAAAGCCTTTAGCCCTGAGCAAAACCGAAGGGGAAGAATCTTAATACTCGATTTCATAAAGATGCTTCGTTGCGCTCGGCATGACAATCAACGATGTTAAAAAAGTCGTCTTATTGCACGATTCCCTTGGTCAATTGCAGGAAGGCCTGATCCAGTTTAATCTGTTCGGGCTGCAGGGAAATAATATCGATATTCCCCTGCACCAGAGTGCGCGCGATCAATCCGTCGTTATCGGAGTCGTCCTCAAAGGTTACGGTAATATGATCGTCCACCCGCCGGGCCTGGCGAATCTGCGGCAGGGCGTTGAGCAACTCGACGGCCCGCCGGGGATCACCGACCACCTGCAAACGCACCATGGTGCTGACCCCCAACCGCCGACGAATCTCTTCCATGGTGCCGGTAAAAACCAGTTTTCCCTGTTCAATGATCCCCACGTGGTCGCACATCTCCTCCAGTTCGCTCAGGATATGGCTGGAGATCATAATGGTCTTGCCCATTCGCTGGAGTTCCTGGAGCAGTTGGCGGATCTCGATGCGGGCCCGCGGGTCCAGGCCGCTGGCCGGTTCGTCCAGGACCAGCACCTTGGGATCGTGGATCAAAACCCGGGCCAAACTAAGCCGCTGCTGCATGCCGCGCGACAGGCTGTCGACGGTAAAGGTCTGTTTCGATTGCAGATCGGTCAACTCCAATACGCCATCGACAATGCTTTTGCGCTGTCGGCGGGGAATGTTAAAGGCCGCCGCGAAAAACTCCAGGTACTCAAAGACCTTGAGATCGTCATAGACTCCCATAAAGTCCGGCATGTAACCGACGCGGCCGCGGACCTGTTTACCCTTTTTCGTAACGTCCAAACCGTCGATAAACGCCCGCCCGCGGGTCGGTTCCAGCAGGGTCGCCAGGATCCGCATGGTGGTGGTTTTACCGGCGCCGTTGGGGCCGATGAATCCGAAAATATCACCGGCGTTTATATCGAGGTCAAGATCCACCAACGCCGCTAAATCTCCATAGTACTTGGTTAAGCCTTTTGTCTGGATCATAATATTCACCTTTCTTGAGGAAAAACCACCTGCCGGACCAGTTGGGTGTGTTCAAAACGGCAATTCTTATCTATCACGTCGAAAGGAGCCGGAGTATTATCGAATTCGGCGCAGACCACCGCGGCCCCGTGGCGCAGATAACCCAAAATCATCTGGGTGCGCTGTAGAGAGCCGCGGGCGAAGTACGCCGCCTCCACTTCCAAATAAGATGGGGGGTAATTATCATAGTATCTGGATAATTCATATCTATCACCAGGATGCCACATTTTACGTGCGCTCAACTCACCGGTGATCTCTCTGGTTTCGCCCGCGGCGACGGCGCCGAATGCTAGGGCTTGGTCCTGGTCAAAAAGTACATAACCTTGTTTTAGGGCATTTTCGGAGTAATTCGTGATCCTTAAATTAATTTTTGGGCCTTGACGCCGGAGAACGGCATTAATAGGCAGCCGCGGCTGAGGCGCTTCCGCCAGCATAGTTTGCATAGTCCATATGTTTATGGGCAGCGAAAGGGGCCGATTTTCTCCGTCGCGCTGAGAATAAAAAATATTCCGACCGGCTTTTTGCTCATAGGCATAGTAATAGTCGCCCGAAGGCGCTATGCCTGACCACCATTGTTTACCGAATGTTTCCTTCAAGTCTAAATGATACTCGTCGCTGGCGGGGGCGAACAGACCTGAATACGTCGCGGACCAGCTGTCCCCACGACCCTGAACACCGTCCCACACCGAAACGGTTCGCACCCTCATTTGCCCGCCCCGCAACGCCTGGACCCCGTAGTAGGCGCCCACGGAAAAAAGAACGATCCATCCGATGCACGTCAGCCAGGTCCACGGCTGACGGTCTCGACGTTTTAATACAAAGTAATCCACGGGGCCCAGCAGCAACGCCAGCAGCGTCAAAAGGAAAATCACCCACCAAATGCTCAAAGGCTTCAACTCCGGAATATTGGTCAGACGGTTCAAAACCGCCGTCAAACCGCTGTCGGCTTGACCCAGGGCATAAGAGCTGTAGGTGTAGGCGTCATAATTTACATCTCCTTTTTTTTCCTGAAATATTATGCTTCGGTTTAAGAGATGAGACTCATCTTCCAAAACCGCCGCTATGTGTTTTACCCAGAAGTGCACCCGGTTTTGGGGATCATTTTCGTCGATCAGGGCCGGATCAAACGCCAATACTCCCACCCGGCCGAAACCAACATAACCGGTCCCGAAAAGGGATTTATCTGTCTCGTAAGATACGGTTTGGTAAATCCGGCTGGATAACTTGGGCCTCAGCGGACGACCAACCACCCTCGGGGGTTCCGATAGAGACCAGTTCCATTGCTGGATAGCCGTCGGCGGCAGGACCACCTGCTGAGCGGGGCCCAATTCAAAGGGCAAAATTTCCGCAACGGCGCTCTCGGCGGGCAGCGGATTGGCCCCCATTACCACCAACAGTTTGCCGCCGTTGCCGATCCACTGGGATATGGCCGTTAATTGTTCGGGGTGCAGCTGATCCCATTTCGGATCATACAATATAAGCAGATCCAGACCGACAAAACCGGTCCAGTCCCAGCATGCCATACGCTCTAATTTATGCTTGATATGAACCTTTCCCCCCCCTCCTGCCGACATACCGGTATAAACCGACGGGCGGTTGGTATCCCCTTCGGTAATAGAAGCGCTGTAATCCGACAGCAGCGGCAAAGAAAATTTTCGGTTGCCGATAACTCCGATCAGCAGTTCGTCTTCCTGTACCGCCGTTAAGGGCTGTTGGGTGGAACTGGAATCCCAAAGGGGGCGGTCCTCTCTTAAAACCGTGCGGCCTTGACTATCGCTTACTCTTATCCGACACTCATCTGCGGCAAAAGCCAGCTTTATCACTAAAGGTATATGCGCCGGCAGGTCCGGGGTGAGCACAAAGCCTTGATAAACGGTCATAATATTCATGCTATCCTGCTGAGCCGACACCTCCACCGTCCCCTCAAAGGCATGGTCCAGTTGAGAATAGATACTGATATTCACCGGCATCCACTGAGAAGGCCGATAGCAGAGTTCCCAGCCAAATTCAACGTCCATGTCCAACTTGATCTGGGCCTGTGCCCCTGCCGCCATGATGAAAACAGTAATGATCGCTAAAGCTGTTGTGGAACGCCGCATGGGAAATCCTCTCTAAATTTCACCCAAGAGACACATAATCTTGCGTCTCTACATTATACCGGAATCACTCATATCAAAGGCGTACTCTGGAATTATACACCAGCCATTCCACGCATGCCATCACCAACGCCAACAGCACCAGATAAGGCCACAATTCCACATTGGTCCGGCGCACCGGGGCCTGCTCGGCCTTGACTTGTTGACCCGAGAAAAAAAGTTCATCAACAGGTTTAACATCGCTTTCGTAGGCGTCGAGCAGGTTTACCGCAAAGAATTCCGGCGCTTTGCCTTCTATTATTACATTGTACAATCCCACCCGATCGGTGCCGGCAAAACGAATGGTGCCGGCGGGATCAGCTCGTAGAGACCCAAGATGTTGCGTCTCAATCTTTTCATTAAAATAAACGGGCCCTTCGATCTGAGCTTCGGTTCCGGAATCGGCGCCCTCGAGAATGATGGCCTCGCCGACCTGCAGAAAATTCTGTCGGCCCGGGCCGGCCTCCCGTGACAAAAAGGCGGTGGCGTTGTAAAAGAACATCACAAAACCCGCCTCGAAGGGCCAATTGGTGTCCATCACGTCGAAGCCCACCAATACAAAAACGCTTCCCCTGCGGTGCAGCAAAGCCAGCGCCGGCGACTCATTTAACTCGCCGAGCACCTCGGCATCGCGCGGCAAATCCATCTTATAACCCTTGGCGGTGAAAAAATTGGCCAGGTTTACGTACTGCAGCACCGGATGCCGACTGCGCCAATCAACCATGACCTGATTTTGTAATTCTTCCGTAACTGATACCCCAATATCCGGGGGCGGTCGGCCGAAAACTATATAACGGCCGCGAGGCAGTTCGGCCGGGGCATGATTATCCAATACAATCACGTCATAAAGTTGATCCGCACTCAAGGCCGCTGCCAAGGAGTTTTCGCTCTGGTCGGCGGGATTAAATTCATCGGGCGTTACCATTACCAGCCGGGCCAGCGGGCACGCCTCCAGGGCCGACTCCAGAGCCAGGTTCCCTTGGGTCACTAACAAAACCGAAAGCCTTTTTGGCGGCGGCAGAATCGACCAGGCGGCATCGTCGCTGTTTAACAAATCAGGGTGCAGCTGTCGCAGCTCAATCACCCCGGCCTCGGCATATTCCAGAACAAAGGTCACCGAAGTGGTGCCGGGCCCTTCAACCTCGGATGCCGAGCCCAATCCCGGCGCCTGTGACGTCCGTCGGGCCGGAATATCAACCGGACGCACCGCCCGCACATCGCCGTTAAGGCTGAGCTGCACCGCGCAATTAACCGCCTCAAAACCGTAATTGGCCAGGGTGGCAAAAACCGTCACCTCATCGGCATTTTCATAGGAGCGGCGCGCCTGCATCGCCGTAATAGCGATATTGTCATGCAAGTTACCTATGCAATGAAAGTCAATCTCCTCGGCATTTATCACCAACTGTTCGGCGTCGCCGATCCGGCCGTCACTGAATAACACCAGCTGGGGCATCTCTTCGGCGCTGCGGTCGTTATTTTCCGTGCCCGGCGACTGGGCGAAAGCGCGCGCCACCGTAACCGCCTCGTATAAGGAAGAGCCTCCGTCACCGGGCGATATTGATTCAATGGCAGAGGTCAGTTGGTGCTTATCCGCGGTAAAGTTGCACATCACTTGAGCATGGTTATTAAAAGCGATCACCATCGCCTGGTCCGAGGCTTCCCCCAGCGAAAAAGACGTTTTATTACGCAGCGATTCCACGAACAACCGGGCTTGTCTTTGAGCCTCTTCCAGGCGGGCTGGACCGGCGTCGGCGGCGTTCATGCTGGCCGAGTTGTCTATCAAAAGCACATAGCGCTGCCCGGCGCCGGCCTGTAATGATAATATCGGCCGACCCAAAGCCGCCAATATCGACAGCAAAGCCAGCAATTGCAGCAACAACAGCAGATTACGCCTCAGCCTTTGCAGCGGTGCGTTAACCTGCAGGTCCCTTACGGCACGTCTCCAAAGCAGAGTGCTGGATATTAACCGCTCCTGGCGTTTGAGCTTGAGAAAATACATCAGCACCAAAAGCGGCACCGCGACCGAGGCGGCATATATGGCGGTCATGGGCGCCAACCATTCCATAAAGACAACTCCCAACTTTTACTTCATTTTTTCGTGCGGAGACGCAAAATCTTGCGCCTCTGCCGATGGCTCGTCAAAACCCTCATTGGTTTAAGCGGCACTTTCAAACCGGTTTGGAGGCGCTATAATCTCAATCTAACCATCCCCAAGCTTCGCTTGAGGGCGCCGCTGGATATTTAACGTAACAATCCAATCCTCCGCAGGTAGTTCAGCACCAGATGCTCGACCTTATCGGCCGAATTGGCCAGTACGTAGGCCGCTCCGCGTTGAGTGCAAAACTGTTTTAATTCATTGCAGTAAGAAGCCAAAGTTCTTTTATAATACTTTAACAAAGCGGCGCTAACGGTGATCTCCGCGGCGTCGCCGTCTTCAATATCCACCAGTTTTAATTCCCCGGTAAGATCCGGCTCCATCTCCTGGGGGCTGAGCACCTGGATCAGGTATAAATCAAAACGATCGCTTATCAAACGCCGCAGGCCGCTTTGGTAACCATCCTTAAAGAGAAAATCGGAAAGTACTATCATAACGCCCGAACCAAAGCGCCCGGAGGCCCTTTGCCGGCAGGATTTCTCAAAAAAGGTGGGTCCGACATCCCGGCACGTCAGGAGAAACTCGGCCATCTGCGGTAGGTAGCTTCGGCCGCGCATATGGCTCAAATCGCCGGTGATGCCGTCGGCAAACGAACTAAGACTTACCCGATTGTTGTTGACCAGGCTCACGTAACCCAGCGCCGCCGCCAGCTTCTTTATGAAAAACCCCTTGGCCGGCTCCCCGAAATCCATCGATCCGCTGCTGTCGATAACTATATATACCGTCAGGTCCTGCTCCTCGAGAAACAACTTCAAAAACAACTGTTCTAAGCGACCGTAAATATTCCAATCCACAAAACGCAGGTCATCGCCGACGACGTAGCGCCGATGATCGGCAAACTCCACGCTTTGACCGCGCCGTTTGGAGCGCCGCTCGCCCTGAATTTTCCCCTGCAGGATCTTACGGCTGAGAACGTCCAAACCATCCAACCGGGCCATAAAGTCGGCATCCAACAATTCCGTTAGGCGGCGATCGTAAGATTTTGGCTTGCTTTGTTTCATGGTACTTTAACGGCCTTTTCCGTGGTGGTGGGCGTCTCCTGCATGATTTGTCTCAAAACCTCGTCGGTAGTGATGCCTTCCGCTTGTCCTTCAAAATTTAAAATCATCCGATGTCGCAGCGCCGGCGGCAACGAACCGGATACGTCGGCAAAACTCACGTTATACCGCTCATCCAGCAGGGCCCGCACCTTGCCGGCCAGCACCACCGCCTGCACGCCCCGCGGCGATGCGCCGTACCGTACGAATCGATTGGTTATCTCCGGAGCAAATTCACCCCCGGGATGAGTGGCTAAAACCAAACGAATAGCGTAATCCTGCACATGCGGGGCGACCGTCACCTGGCGCACCAGTCGTTGAGCGTCGATTATTTGCGGGGCGCCGATAACCGCCTCTGCCTGAGGATCCTGCCCCGCCGTGGTGCGGTCCAGAATAGTGCCCAGCTCCTCGCGATTGCTGTAAGGCACCAGCACCTTAAAGAAAAAGCGATCCAGCTGGGCCTCCGGTAAAGGATAGGTGCCTTCCTGTTCGATCGGATTTTGCGTGGCCAAAACCATGAAGGGCTCCACCAGCCGATAACGATGGCCCCCGCTGGTCACCGCGTGTTCCTGCATCGCCTCCAGCATCGCCGACTGGGTTTTGGGAGTGGCGCGATTGATCTCGTCGGCCAAAATGACCTGGGCGAAAATCGGTCCCTTTTGAAACTCAAAGTGGCGCTTGCCGGTCGCCCTGTCTTCCATCACCACCGTGGTGCCGATGATGTCGGCGGGCATCAAATCGGGCGTAAACTGAATCCGTCCGAACGAAAGCGACAACGACGAGCTGAGCGTCCGCACCAGCAGGGTTTTGCCCAGGCCCGGCACGCCTTCCAGAAGTACATGCCCGTCGCAAAAAAGACAGATCAGCACGTCATCTATGATCTCCTCGTGACCTACTATAACCTTCGATATCTCCCGCCGCAGAGATTCGAACATCCGGCGAAATTCGCGACACTTTTCTTCAACCTCTTTGTTTTTATCCAACATAAGAGACTCTCCTAAATATATACTAATTTAATCAATCTTTTGGTTCATTCTCCTTGGCCCGGCGTTTGGCTTTCAGTAACTGTTGGATATGCCGGGCATCCTGGGCGGCTTTCGCCTTCGGTTTTTTGGCGGGCGCTGCTTCTTTTTTCTCCGCGGCTTTTTCCCCTGCCGTCGGCAGGGGCGGCCTCTGTTTTTTCGGCGCGGTTTTAGCTAAAGGCAGATCCTCACCGGCCGTGTCCCGCGCCGCCTCATAGCGCCGAGAGGCCTGAGCCTCCGGCGCCTGGCGGGCCCACTGGTCACGCAGTTTTTGACGCGTTTGTTTTAATCTTTCCAGGGTAGGATCCGAGACTCGACCTCGCCCTATCCTTTGGACGTGCCTGGCCAGGCTGCGGCCTGCCGCTCTGACGTCCCACGCAATACGCCGCACGCCCACATCCAACAAAAACAGCCCCAACCAGACCAACATGAGATAATCAAGCAGAGGCAAAGGAGTCCGCGGAAACTTGACCTCTGTCCGATCAAAAAGCTCGGCCTGATCGGGCTGAGGGCGGATAACCCGGCCCCCGGTAATGCGGCTGACCTCCGTCAGCAAAGCAGAGTTGTCGGTAAGGTCGCGAAACTCCGGTGCAAAAGGCACCGTCACCGCACTTTGCACCGTGTGCGTTTTACCGGGTTCATCGGGTTTGCCGTATCTGAGACTGACAATATAACTTCCCGAGTGCTGGGCCTGAAACTGTCCCCTATATCGGCCCGGTCCCACCTGCACCAAAGAAAGCGGTTCGACCGACATATCCGGAGCGATGGTCTGACCGATGATATTGGAAAATTGTACAAACTCACCTTGAGCGTCAACAGCCTCCACGGTAAGGGTCACGTCGCGGCCCAAAACGTCGGCGAACACCTCACAATCGGACGACTGTGATGGTTTACTGACCCAGCGCACGAGCTGTTCCCAGAATTGGGCGAAGTTTTGCCATTTCAACCAATCCGACGCCCAGCGGCTGTCCGCCGAACTGGTAAAGGCCGCCGTTCGACCCAGACCGGACTGATTGGTCGCCAGGATCGGATCATTATCAGGACTGGTCAATACAATTTGCGCCATTCCGCCTTTGGGCCCGGTATAAACATAACCGTCCAGCGCGGGTTGAAAGCCGCCAATTCCCTTGAGAATCTCACTGAGGGAAAAGTTAACCCTCGGGGTAAAAGTTTCCTCTATGATCAAGCTCCGTCGTACTATCTGGGCTTCTTTGATAAATATCTGGGGCAGCTTCTGCGGATCATTAATCAGGTAAAAATTCCCCCCGGTCATTTGAGCGATATATTGCAAAGACATATACGCCTTCGGATCCAGTTCATGAGGAAACACCGCCACCCCGGTGCAGGTAATCCCCGCCTGTTTGAACTGGCTCAGCAGCGCCGGCGGGGCAGGCTGGGGATCACCGTCGCTGATGATGATCACGTGTTTTATGGCGGCGGTGCAGTCTATGAGCTTATTGTAAGCCGCCTGCATGGGCGGACCGAAATCCGGCATGTCGCCCATCTGCATCTGGTTGATCGCGTTTTTTACCGCCGATTTATCGCCGGCCTGGGCAAAAGGAAAAACCCAGTGAGCCGTCCCTTGCTGCCAACCGTAATCGAGTACCCCAACATAATCCTGCTGACTCAAGGCATTCACCGCGGCGGTGGCGACACGTTTGCCCCAAAAGTTGCCCTGGGGCATCTCGCAGGCATGCATAATTAAAATCAAAGCCCCCTGGGGCATCTGTTTCTTCTGGGGAGGGTCCAGATCGACCGGCAGAACCTCAGCCACCGGCGAACCGATCCAGCCCCCGGCGCCGAACGAATCGGGACCCCCCACCATCACCAATCCGCCGCCCAGGTCCTGGACGTATCGAGTCAACATCTCCTGCTGGGCGAAACTAAAACTGCTGTTGTCGGTATTGACCAGAATAACCGCGTCGGCGTCCATCAGTTTGGATATATTATCGGTAAACTCCGCCGCCGGAAAGTATTGCACCTCAATATCGCTTCGGCTCAAAGCATCGATCAACGGCGTCGCCGATACGCCGTCTTTATCCACCACTATTACATGACCGGGACCCGCCACATAGGTCATGGCGCCGACGCGATTATTTTGTTCTATCCGGTCTTGATCCTTATTATCCGGTATAAAGACCGCTTCAAACTCATGCATCCCCTGCATGCCCACCGGCAGAGACACCGAATATACATTGGTGCCGGGCTTTAACTGCACCTCCAATCCGATTTCCGCCGAATCGGCCGTCAAATCCACCGGCTCGCCGTTAAGGTTCAACAGCAGCTTACCGTAAGCTTCAAAAGTGCTGCTCAGCACAAAACGCAGCGAAATCGTCTGCCCGCTCCGCGCCTTGGCGGGCGCCGCCAGATGCTTAAAGATGACCTCCCGTTCATAATTATAACGCAGCGGCAGGACATCAATCGGTATTTGATTGGCGGCGGCAATCCGGGCCGCTTCTTTCAAATCGCCCGCCGTCTCATTGCCGTCGCTGACCAGTAAAATCCTCGTAGCGGTGTTCGGCGGGGCAATGGCCATCGCCATCTGCACCCCGTCCGAAAGCCGGCTCTGCTGACCCGTGAGGTTGGTGTTCCGTTCCGGAATTTTTGTCTTGTCGTCTATAATATTGGGCAAAGTGGCAATGCTGGCCGCTTCCGCCACATCTACCATCGCCAGTTGATCGCCCGATTCGCGATAGGTCTTCGCCTCCTCCAGAAAGGTCAATCCCGCTCTTTGATGTTCCAGGGGAATCGATCGGCTCCTGTCAAAAACCGTTATCACGGTTACCTGTTCGTTTTTCCTGCTCCGCACCGGCTGTGCCAGCAGCACCGCCAAAAGCACCACCACCAGCGCCCGCAGCACCAGTGCCGTCCATCGACGGATCGGCCCCAGGGCGATAAGGTTGCGCCGCCCCATCCAGATCATCGGCACCGCCAGCAACCCTAACAGCAGCCACCAGGGTTGGTTAAAATGGAAACTATATGACAAAAACATATACTACTCGTTGTAAAATACAAAATTTTGCACCGTAATACAATTTCGCCGGCCCCGCGCGTAAAATGCGGGAATAAACCTTCGATCCTCCAGTGTCTGCGCGCATATATCCAAACCGCCTCATCTTAATTTCCAAGCCTCCATACCTGAATGCGATTATTGCCCGCGTCCACCACATAGACGTGCCGCTCGGCATCGACCGCCACTCCCCAGGGGAAAGCCAATTCTCCCCCGCCCCGCCCCGGCCGACCACGCACCGCCAAACACTCGCCGGCGGGATTAAATAATTGAATCCGGTTATTACCGTACTCGCATACTACTAAATTCCCGTCCGTCGATAAAGCCAGATCATAGGGGTAGCGCAGTTGGCCCGGCGCGCTGCCCACCGAACCGAAATATCCTTTCTGCCTGCCGTCAAGATCATAAACGGCGATACGATGATTGCAGGCGTCGGCCACGTACAGCCGCCGCCTCTGCCGATCAACGCAAAGGGCCGACGGCCGGGAAAATTCACCTTCCCCCGATCCTAAAACACCAAAACTGTATAGATATTCCCACTGTTCTTGGTGAGACGCCCAACCCGCAGCTGCCCCTTCACTATCAAGAGACGCAAAAGCTTGCCTCTCTGCCTGGCTTTGATTTTCTAAAGAATATACGCTTATGCGATCATTGCCGCCGTATTCGCTCACAAACAATCTGCCCTCGTCGGCAAAGGCTACATCCGTGGGGTAAATAAACTCACCGTCGCCTTCGCCCAACCGGCCGAAGACGCCGACCTTTTCCCCCTCCGGGGTAAACACCATCACCCGATGATAATGAGTATCCGCCACGTATAAATTGCCGTCCGGACCGAAACTGATCCCCGTCGGGTATCCATTCTCGATCAATGGCATCCTGATTGCCGATACATACTCCCCGTCGGCGGTCAAGCGCTGAATCCTGCCGGTCTTATCCGCCACGAACAGCGAACCGTCCGGAGCAATGTCGATCGCCCGCGGATACATAAATTGACCCCCGCCCCGGCCCGTGCCGCCGAATACCGTTAAAACCTCCGCCTCGCCTCCCGAGGAAAATCTAAAATCACAACCCGTCGGAAAAATTAATAAAGCAGCCGTAATCAGCGCCGCCACCGATCGCGCTTTAATCATGCGTATCAGCCCCACCACCAGTACGCCCAAAACTAGATATACGGCCATCAACATTAGACACGAAGTAATTACGTGTTGATCCCTCAGGTAGTGCATCTGGTTGAGTAGTTGCTGGGCAAAATTCGGAACCCCCGCCGGCAGCAGCAGCATCGTCGCCGACAACTCCGTCATGCCCAGCATTAAAACCAGCACCAAGGCCCCCAGCACCAGCGGCCAGGTCCGCGGCAGATGAATTTGCCGCCATGTCTGAAACCACGACGCCCCGTCCACTGATGCCATTTCCCCCAGATGCTTTTGATGGGTATCGCGGGCTAAACGCAGTAAAATAAGCACTACCCCCGTAAAACGCACCGCCAGACCCGCTGAAACCATATACCACCCTTGCCTCAAGGGTGCCGCTAGCGGAATCTCTCCCAGCATCTTTAATAGCGCCGCCGCCGCCAGCGAACCGGGCAGAAACATCGCCGCCAGAATAAAAATTTGCATGAATCCTGATACCAAACGCCCCCCGCCCCCCCATCGTTCCACCATCAGGGTCCCTCCTGCCATCAACAACGCGATGACCGCCCCCAGCCCGGAGGTGAGCACCGAACCAATCAGTTCATCATAATGTAATTTCCAAAATTGTTCTATGGGACTCAGGTCCCTGACGTGCCCGATCAACAACGCTATCGGGGCCCCCAGAGAAAACGCCAGCAGCACCGCCGCCACGGTCCAACGCCATCGGCCCGGGCGACTGTCGAACGGACCGGCAGGCACATTAACCGCCCAATCCCGCGCCTGCCGCCATAAAAGGATTCCCATAATAACGGCCAAAACCGTTAAGGGCCATCCCGCCCGGGCGATAAAATTTTCGGATCCGGTAAGATTATACAAATCCTTTAACTCCGTCCCCAGGGTCCGGACGCCCGCCAGATGAAACACGCCGAACTCGCCTAGAGCAAAAACAAAGCACACGCCAAACGCCAGCATCAAACTCCGCCGCAATAGAGGCAAAGTAACCCCCGTAAAACGACCCAGAGGCGGCGCCTCCAGTCGGGCGCACTCCAGAGCCTCCCGATCAATGGTGCGCCACCCTTGCGCTATCAGCAAACTTGCTAACGGCCAGTACCACAATATCATGACCATACACGTCGTTATCGCCCCTGCTAATCTGGCCCGCTCCGGTTCCGCCGAAAGAAATCTGCCCAGCTCGGTCGTCGGCGTCTGCAGCAGTCTCCAGACGTAATACAGCACGTATCGCGGCAGCACCACCGGCATCAAAAATAAAAATAAAAGCAGGCCCTCTCTGCTGTTTTGGGTGCCGAGAATGCGTCCCGGCACATAACCCAGCAACACCGCTATGGCGGCGATCACCGCCGCCAGTCCCAGTGACCGAATTATCAAAGCAACATATTCGTCTTCCGGCGCTATGCTCCCCTTCGAAAAAATCGCGCCGGCGTAAAGTCTGGCCAGAGGCAGCAATACAATCGCACCCCAAACGAAGAAAGTTACGGCCGCGAACAGCCCGGCAGATAGCCTTTGCCCTTTCACTTAAGTATCTCCCGGGCCGCCTGGATCGCCTCCGGCAACACTTCGGCTACTTCCGCATAGTTCACCTCCAGGGGCGTCGGTATTAAATACTCCTCAAATTCCTCCGCTAAAGACCCATGAATCGGAGCATTGTGGGAATCACTTTGGGCCAGCAGGCGCTCCACCCGCTCGCTTAATAAATAGTCCATCAGTTTACGCGCCGCCTCCCTATGAGGAGCGCCTTTAATAAGTGCCGCCGTATTAGGTATGGCCAGCACGCCCGCGCCGCCCTGATCAAGAAAATTTCGGGATATCGGCCATCCGTTTCTCTGGCCCGCATAGACGTCATCGGTATCGGTCAGGCAAACGTCCGCCTGACCGGTCGCCACCCACCGCACCGCCGTGCTGTTGCCGTCCACCAGACGCACCTGGTTGGCCTTGAGTCCCTGCAAAATCTCCCGCGCCCCGTCGGCGCCGTAGTGAACAAACCAACTGGCTACATCCCCTCCCGTGGTGCCCGACCCCGGATCGGCCATCACCAGCCGCCCTTTCCACCTGCCGTCCAGCAGATCCTCCAGCCTTTTGGGAGCTTCGGCATCCGAAACCCTCTCGCTGCTGTAGGCGATCACCCGACCCCGCAGGGCAAAACCATACCAATGTCCCCCCTCATCGGTGAGATACCCCGGCCAGCCCCTTGTTTCTTCGCTCTCAAAACCCTCCAGCAAACCTTCCCGGGCCAACCGAATCGTATAAAAAACCTCACTCGACCAGAAAACATCCGCTATCGGCCGGGCGGCCTCCGCTTCGATCTTCTTCACCAGCCCCACCGTCTTCGTCGCTTCCGTGTCATAACGGGCCAATACCTCAATGCCCGTTTGTTTCTCAAATTCCCCCACTAACGGCTCCGCAAAAGCCTGGTCCACCGAACAATACAACACCACTTCTTCTCTTGTCCCATCGCAGCCGGGTCCGAAAAATAATACCACCGGCAACAAAAGAACGGAAAACAAGAGCGCATAACCAAAATTACTACTGTCATCCCGAGCGCAGCCGAAGAATCCATTTAAACACCCCGCGCAGCGGCATCTTCTGGATTTCGCTAGACATTCAAATAGGGCTCTTTGTCGAAATAAATTCAAATTCATGAACTGTCTCCTGGAATGTCAATCCCCCGCCCTTTCCAAACACTCCCGGTGAACTTACCTCCCGCTGGTCTTATTTTTTATCCGTCTGTTTCAAGGCGCCGAAGTACTTCTTGATGGTCGTTTCGTATTTGCGCGGGATTTCATCTTCGCTGATGGCTTCGGCGACGCTGCTTTGAGCCTGATCGGCTAACTCTTCTAACTGACGTCTCGATTCGCCTTTAACCTGCGGCCCTTCGAACATCCAGCTGGCGATCATCGGTCCCGCACCCGTCTGGGTCTTGGTTCGGGTCTTTTGGGTGGCGGTAGCGCCGCTCTCCTCCGATCGCCGCGGACCCCAGCCACGCCCCGGACCACCGGTGCCGGGGCCGAATTCAAAATCCAGACCCTCCATGTATTCCCCATAACCGCCGTACCCGCACTCTCCTTCTCCCAAAGCGGCTATCGAGCGGGCAATCTCATCCAGAGTGGCCTGGGTCAGGTAAAATTCCTCCTGCAGGGCCTCCATCTCACCCAACTGCTCGGCCAATTCAGCCATCTCATCGCCCGAAAGCCCCCCTGGACCGCCCCCCGCTACACCGGCCAAAGCCTCTCCCAATCGACTGATTTGAGAACGGGCCAAACGCGACGAACCGGCCATACGCAGCATTTGTTTGATCGCCTCCTCATCCAAACCCATTTTCTCCAGAACCTTACGCAATTCTTCCGGATTCATTTGGGCCAATTTCTTATCCAGATCCATTTTTTCCAGTTCTTTTTCAAGCCGTTGATCCTGTTGGGCTAAATCCTTTAACTGTTGGGCTAGTTTCTCCAACTGCTGGGCCAGGGCCCGACGCTGCTCTTCTGATAGCTCCGACTGTGCTATTTGCCTTTGGAACTCTTCCATGATTTGGTCGGCCCTGCCGAAGTTGCTTTGGGCCAGCGCCTGGTTCAACTCCCGGGTGAGTTCACCCGCGGAACCGCGCAGTCTCCGAAGCATCTGACGGGTCATCCGGGCCATATCCATTTGATCTTCTTGTGACTGGCGGATCTTGTCCGATAGATCACCTAATCTCCGGATGGCCTGACGTCTCACTTCATCCGGCTTGAGCTCTTCGGCCAAGGCGCTCTCAAATTTACCCAGTTCTTCCGCCAGTTCCGGTTCGGCCAATTGTTTTACGGCACTGCTGACCGCTTTTATGGCGCTCCTTACCTCCGTTTTAGCCTGTTCCAGTTGCTCAACCTTTTCCTGCTCTTGCTGTTTCTCTTTCAATCTCCCCCATAGATCCATCTGCGGCATAAAAAGCACTAAAATACCGGCCAAACCCCAGA
This sequence comes from Phycisphaerae bacterium SM23_30, assembly GCA_001303695.1. Classification (GTDB taxonomy): domain Bacteria; phylum Planctomycetota; class Phycisphaerae; order Sedimentisphaerales; family SM23-30; genus SM23-30. The sequence goes on along the minus strand of LJUC01000007.1, from coordinate 7,090 downwards.
TGCCCGCTGATAGCAGCCAGCGCCGTGAAAGTCTAACCGGAAAGCGACCTTCAATTTTCAGGTTCCGGGCCGCCTGGTGGGCGTCGGTAATAGCCGCATGAGCAAAAGGATCATCCCGATCCGCAACCGTTAAGGCCGTACTGAACCGCTCATGCAGTGACAGCCTCTGGTCGATCAAAAGTGCCAACTGAATCGTACTGGGCCGCTTGAAAAACCATGACAACGTCGTAAGAATGACAATACTCGCCAAAAAAAACCATAAAATCCATTGCCGATAAATTTGCACTGCCAGGCAACGCTCGGCCAGTACCGCCAGGACCATGATCGCCCCCGCCGACGCCAATACCCAGGCGAACTGCTCAAAAAGGAGATTAAAGTTACAGCGCCAGCGAATTCTATTGAGATGTCTATCAAAGGCTGATTTCATGTAAACCTTTATAAAACAAAAAGTTAACGTCAGGTTAGAGGAAGATCCATACCCTGGTGCCCAAACTATATCCAAAATTCAAGCGGATTTATGCAATACCTGTTATTATATCAAACTGACCTATATGATTATAACCTTCAAGGATGATATCGCCAAGCATTTACTGATCCGGGTATCACTTTTTGTCCGGTAATTGGCGTCTATGAGGGGGTGTATCATTTGGATCGGCCGCACCCAGGTGTTAATCTGTTCTACCGCCCAGTATCCCATCTCCAAAGCGGCTTCCTTTAAGGTTTTATCTTCCCGCCAATCCTTCAAGGGCGATTTCCGCTGATTTGTCGTAACCTATATGTTTATTAAGTACTTATAAACATTTAACTCAAAATTGCCCGGTGAGCCGGCCATACTTATGGCCGTTTCGTCGCCATAGACCTGTCATGCCGCCCTGCACACCGTCTCGCACTGAGTGGGATTTACCTTGCCTGGCATGATGGAACCGCCCGGTTCGTGCACTGGTAGGACCATCTCGCCCAATCCACCAAATTACGTTGTCTTTGAAAGCCTTGGCTTTACCTTCAAAGGGTTGTGGTTAGGATCCTTAAATTGAGCAGCAGTTTTTCTTTTATGCACATTACTGCCGCTATATGGATCAAAGTCGTTAGGTGTCGTTGGTCGATTGCGACATGTTAACATGATCGTTGGGGGCCCCTCTTTTGGTAATAGGCCCTTAATGGCGGTATTGACGATCTGCAGCTAAATCGTTACATTTTCCCAGGTCGTCGATTAACTCAAATTGACCGACCAATTGTGTCTCGACTGTTTGGCGTAAATTTGTGGATAATTCAAACAAAACATCTCCGTCTGACGCCGACTATCACGCCCGCTATATGCGGGCGGCGCTGGCCCAAGCTCAGGCCGCCGCCGAACAGAATGAAGTCCCCATAGGGGCGGTCATCGTCCATCAAGACCGGATCATCGCCCGGGCTCATAATCAGCGCCAAACCTTAACCGACCCCACCGCCCATGCCGAAATGATCGCCCTGACCCAGGCCGCCGCCTATCTCGGTGATTGGCGCCTCCAGGGCTGCACCATCTACGTTACCCTTGAACCGTGTGCCATGTGTGCCGGCGCTTTGGTACAGGCCCGCATCGATCGGTTGGTCTATGGCCCCGCTGATCCCAAAGCCGGCGCTTGTGAAACCCTCTATCGAATCGTGCATGATGAAAGACTAAACCACCGCGTCGAAGTCATCACCGGCATCATGGAAGAACCCTGCCGACAAATCCTGCAGAAATTCTTCACCCGGAAACGATCCTCATCGGGCGGCAGATAACAGCAATCCGGCTCCCTGAATCAGAACCGCAATGCGGTCATTAAGGAAAACAAAAAAACCGGCATGGCAGCCCGCCGGTCGGGGGATTGGGAGAGCGGGCCCCATACCAGTTAAATTTTCGCATAATACTATTATTCTTTACCTATACTATCGGCCCCTTCTGCCGGCATGTCATCTCAGGTAATTGCTAATCTCGTTAATAAATTACTAATCTTCCTTAGCCCGGCGCTAACCGGCTAATCGAATATCATCCTGTTGGATATATCTTATAAAAAACTCTCCTCTAATATTCGATGGGGGTCAATCCTTCCCGGATGGCGTATTTCACCAGTTGGGCCAGACTGTCAAGGTTCAGTTTTTTCATAACCTGCCGGCGGCAGGCATCTACCGTCTGCACGCTCATGTTGATATGCAAGGCGATTTCCTTGGTGGATCTTCCTTCCGAGAGGAGCCGGATCACCTGACATTCTCTTTCCGTCAGGTTTGACTCTATAGCTCGATCAGTCTTGCAAGACCGGCCAATATAGCTATCCACCATCACCGATGCGATGCGCGGGCTCAGGTAAACCTGATCATTAACGACTTTCCGAATAGCCTCCAATAACTCCTCAAAAGTGCAATGTTTCAATAAAAAACCGCAGGCCCCCGCCTTAAACATGTCCGCCACCAACAGCTTATTGCTATACAAAGACAGAACGATTACTTTGACCCCGTCGCATTCGGCCGCAATCTGTCTGGCGGCCTCTACCCCCTCAAAATGTGACGCATTAATGCCCATAATCACCACGTCCGGCTGCCGCTCGCGGGCTAATTGCACCACGCGGGGCGCGCCATCGGCCTGGCCCACCACCTCTATCCCCCTTTGCCGGTCCAGCAGGGAACAAACCCCCTCTCGAGTAAGTTGTTGGTCGTCCGCAACAATTACTTTATAAATCATTAGAAACCCCTCGTAACATAACTTCTTAACAGAATGTCTTAAAACCCTGTCTGCTCAAGAAGATGCTCTTTGCAGCAGGGAAGGAGCAGTTGTGATAACGCAAAGAAAGGCGCAGACCCACGCCGCCGCATTATGAAAAAATCAACGAACCCTCCAGCTACTCTTTAAGAGCTTATCAGCGCATCCTGTTTCGATAACACCCCGCTTTTGCACGTCAATCCATAAAAATCATCTCAGCAGAGCATCCCATGACCTTCATCGAAAATGCGGATGTATAGTAATAATTAATTATTACGACAATAGTATCGGTAAAAACCTGCCCCGGTCAAGAAATTTGTCAAAAAAACCCGCCTGGTATTTTCCCTGGAACGATTATGGATTTTCCCTAAGGCATGCGCTTTTCCTGTGGTACTACCATAGGAAGCTAGGCCTTGTGCAGAAAGCCTAACGTGGATTCCATAATTCGATTTCGCAGGAGGGTGGGCTCTTCCTGCTTATTTTGCTGTTGCAGGTCGTCCAGATTGGCCCGACAGAAACGACAGCCCAATTTATGCAAATGAAAATCCACGTAATCGTACCAGTCCTTCTCCAGCGTCTTTAACATGTAGGCCCCGATCGTGCTCCGCTTGGGGCAGCTGAGCCGCTGGGCCTCCCAGACCTCGGTAAGCAGATTTTCCAGCGTCGGTTCGTCCGTGGTGATGCTTAACTTGTCCACCGCCTCGCGAACTCGTTTCAGACACCGATGCTTGATGACGGCGACGTTTTTTTCGTCCAGTCTCATGATCTTGCCCACATCCTGATTGGAAAAATGGCAATAAAAAAGCAGCTCCACGATTTGCAGATCGCGAAAGTTCAACGACTTCTTAAAGGAATTGATCAGCTCCCGCAGGGCCTGATTCAACCCCTGGCGCTGTAACTGATGTTGTTCGTCGCGCCGGGCGTAGGTGCTGGCGGTGGGTTCGGTCCCGGCCACGTGGCTGAAAGCGTCGGATATGTTACTGTCTTGTCGATCCGACTGATATATGTCCTGCAGCAGGCAAACGTCTCGCGTCCAGCGGCCGCGATAGCAGTCCGCGATCTTGTGACGCAGAATGGTGAACAGATAGGTCTCCAGTCCCGCCTCGCCCCGATACTTGTCCAAACCTTTCAAAAACGCTACAAAGGTATCCTGTACAATATCTTCCGCGTCGGCGCGCTGCGGCAGCCGCGCCCGGGCAAACGCCGCCAGACGCCCCTGGTAACGGTCCACCAACTGCGTCCAGGCATCGGAGTCGCCCGCCCTAATCTGCGCCAGCAGATATTGTTCGGCCTGGGTAATTTCGCTCATGTCCTTCTTCTATTACCGGAGATAAACCTCGTTATCCTGTTATTATTCTCTGTAAAAACCCCTTCTTTGTCAACTATCATCTCACACCGCCCCTCATATCATTAAAGGCCCCCGCCGTAATTATCAACCAAACATTAGCGGCGCCCTCATCCCTAAAAACATAAAAAGCCCCGCCAAAACGGCTATCGCCAATAATACCGTCATCACCCGCAGCACCGTGGTGTAATATCCTTTAGTGGCGGCGTTGACCACGGCATACAGCAAACAGATTAATCCCATCATCCCCGCAAAGGAAAATACGATATACGCCGCCCCGCGCCGCCGCGCCCCGCGCTCCGCGGCATATTGGAGTCTTAATTGCTCCAGTTTGGGGGCCGAAACGTCAATCAACAACGCCTCCCGCCAGATGGGCCCCTCCGATCCTCTGAAACTCTGGGGAAACTTATCGACGATAATGTCCAGCTTGCGAATATCCTTAGGCGCCACCTTAATCAATTCCTTGACCCGCCCGCGCTCCCCCGGCGGACCGTTCAATATATAGCTGATCCGCCGCGCCGCATCGGCCAGACCCAGCTCGTGCGCCTTTTCCGCCGTGCTGCAGGTCTCCGAGGAACGGGCCAGAAGCCACTGCCGCTTGGAATTACGATTCATAAAATCGGCGAAATTCTCCACCCACGGCTTTTCCCTGAAACCTACGCTGATCGGATACTCATCCCCCCCGGCTAACACCGCCGCCTCCACCGCGCCGCGCTCTCCCCCCGTAGTATAATTTATTTGATTTCCCTTCGGAGCCGGTGCGCCCGAATCAAAAGTAAAGTTCAGCACGACGCCTATTTCCCCTGCGGCAATATCCACTTCATCCTTATCCGATACGATAAGACAACCTCCCTCCTCAATCTTATCCCGAATCGACCGACGCAGCTCTTCCAGCAGCTTCCGCTGATGGCCTCCCTGCACCAGTTTGACGGTAGTTTGTTCGGTGGACCGCAGATTGTACTGTTGCATAACTTCCTTCAGGCGGTGGCCCAAACCCCGAACCGCCGCTAATTGCGAGGGATATACGTCCGCCTCAAACTCATCTTCCATGCCCGCAAACCAGATCGTCGGCGTCTCCGATATGGTTTTACTTGTTTGATATTCATAGTTCGTTTTGAAGTCACTCAGCGGCAGGATTCGCGTCGGCTTTGCTGCCAGGAAAAACGCCGCTCCAAGTAATAATAGGCAAACCAACAGCATCACTGCCGGACCTGCCAGCCAGTGACTGTGACGGCCATGTTCACTTTTCCCTTTTTTAGCCCATAAACTTACCATCAGGCCAATGACCAGTAATACGACTATGATCTCCAGGACCCCCGGCATACCAAAACCTATCCCCCCTCTCGGTGGGAAAGGCATGACTCCGGGCATAACGGCCCGCATTGCACTCAAACCCCCAAACGCCAATACCACAAGCAATAAAACCAGTCCGACAATGAGAGCGGTCTTAAAACCCTTTCCTGCGTCTTTTTTCGACCATAACACCATCAAGGCGACTAATCCGGCTAATATCAATAGCAGGATCGGCCCTCGGGGTAAAAATAAATTGGGGTTAACTTCCATAACTTACGCTTTCTGCTCGGGGGTCGGCGGGGTATAAGGACGATTTTCGGAACGGACGTATCCGTTGACCGGCGGATTCGCCGGGTTCCCGCCCGCCGCCGACGTTTGCACGCGCCGACGCTTCGGCGCCCATGATAATAAGATCACCGAAATAATGAAAAGTACCACCGAACCAATAGCGGCGCCTTCGTCTATCCTTCTGAAAATCATCTCGATGGCGTAGCCGAATTGCTGATCGGCAAACAGGTCTATGGTCTCATCCGTTAAGGCGGGAATGGCTCCATTAAACGCTATCAAACACAACATCAGCCCCCCCACGCCCAACGCCGCCCGGATAATGTGCGCCACCCCGAAACGCCGCCGCGCGATAATCATAAACGTCGCCGCCAGCAAAAATAATACCAACGCCGCCACCCCCCCGAAACGCTCGAGCAGAATGGGCCAGTCGGAATATCCAAACACCCTTTTCATCTCCTCGGCCATCTCCGGAATAATGCCTCCTAATATCGCCGGAAGGTGCAGCGCCATCGCCAGCCCCACCAAAATCGCTAAAATCGCGCACGCCAGTCCCAGACCCGAAAGCAAAAAACTAAACGGATGCAGCAGCGTATCTATCACTCCCGACTGACTTAACGCCGAATCCGTTAACCATCCTGAACCGCCATTTCGGATCGGTTGATATGCCGGTTGCTGCGCATAGGCCGGCCCTTGGTAATCGTACGGCTGTTTCATCTCAACGCCAACCTCCTTATCCGCCGCCGCCGCCGCTTCCGCCGACTTCTCTGCCGCCTCGGGCGCCGGCGGTATATCTTTTATTTCGCCCCGACTCTCCCATATAACCAGTCGGCGGCCCTGTTTGTCGGTAAACCGACCGCTCAAAATTAGTATTATATCAATGATCTGACCGATAAAACCCAGACCGAGCGTCAGCAGCCAGAGAATACCGGTGCCTATCTTACCCACGTAAAATCGCTGCAGACCGAAAATCCAGAGAAACATACCCCCCGATAGAATCAAGGCCCATAAACGCTTAAATGGCGATACGCCCGTTTTTAGGTGCGGTTGAGCCGCCGCCGCCCGGGCATAGGCGCTCTGGCGTTCCACCAGCCGGCTCGGCAAAAACAAAAGCACCAAAAACAAAATGCTCGATATGATGATAAAAAATATAGCTATCAGTTCCTCATCGCCCCGCAGCCGCATATGACCCAAACATAATGAGGCAACAAGTATCGTCTGTACGCACGCAAATAGTAACAGCGGCTTGACCAGGTAACGATACCACCCCATGAATGTCGAGCGGTATGTGCGCAGCACGCAAAATAAACTGAGTATCAAACTGCCCACGCCAAATGAAACCGACAAAGCAAATTCTTCCCTTCCCATTCTGGTTACTCCGGCGGCGATTACCAGCATCAAACCCAGCGTCAAAAACACCACAAAACCCGCCAGCCATAATAAACGTACAT
>LJUC01000127.1 GCA_001303695.1 Phycisphaerae bacterium SM23_30 | reverse complement strand
ATCGTCTATGCCGTCAGTAGATACGGGGGCGGTCCTACCCGTAACGATTACACTCCCCTATCAGAAGAAGAACAACTGGGCGGGCGACGCAGCCGCGGTACAAGTATCGCCCCTAATTTCGAAGGCGAGCGAAAACGTGCCCAATGGGTCTCTCCGATCATTATCTCACCCCACGATAATAAACGACTCCTCTACGGCGCCCAGTTCGTCTTCCTGACTAACGACCAGGGTGAAAGTTGGAAAAGAATCAGTCCCGACCTGACCAACTACGATCCGGCCAAACAGGGCAACATCGCTTACTCCACCGTTTTCGCCATCGATGAATCGCCCGTCAGAAAAGGCCTCATCTACGCCGGTACCGACGACGGTTTGGTCCAGGTCACCCAGGACGAAGGTCAAACCTGGACCAATGTCTCGGCGAGCCTGCCCCCGGATCACTGTATCGCCTCCATCGACGCCTCCGCGTTTGACGAAGCAACCGTTTATGTCGTAGTTAACGGTAAACGAGTTAACGACTTCAACTGCTACGTCTTCAAGTCCACCGATTACGGCCAAACCTGGACCAATATCGCCGGCGGCATCCCCGGCAGCATCGCCAACGTCGTCAAGGAAGATCCCACCAATAAAAACATCCTTTACGTCGGCACCGACCGCGGCGTCTATGTCACCATCGACGGCGGTCAAAAATGGGAGGTCCTGGGTACGGGCCTGCCCTCTGTTTACGCCCAAGATCTGGCTATTCAAACCGTCGAGCATGTCGCCGTCATCGCCACCCATGGCCGCGGGGCCTGGGTCATTGACTTAATCCCCGTTAGAGAGGCGGCTAAATGATAAAACAAAACATTTGTTGCAGTTGGTTAAGAAAATTTATTATAGATGGGGCGGCCTGAAAACCGCCCCGGCTTTAGCTTTATGGTATTTCAACCATCATCGAACGGCGTAATTTTTGGATGGGCTTCTGGCCCCTGTGGTTTTTACGGTTGTCTAATAAATATGGAGGTAACCAAATGATCTCACGTAATTATTTCAATCGATTTAAATTTTTGGTCCTGGTTGTTTTCGTCCTGACTTTGGCGCTTCTCATTCAAGGGTGCAACTCGACAGGGTCCATTACGCGCAGCAGCGCGTATAACGATTCGGACCAGGCCCAACAGCGCTTTGCCTGGCGGGCCCAGCACGAGGCCATGAAAAAGGCATCCCCATTTAAGGACCTGCCCTTCCAGTTCATCGGCCCGGAGGTCATGTCCGGTCGATCCACCGATGTCGATGCCCATCCTTCCGACCGCCAAATCTGGTATGTCACCAGTGCTTCCGGCGGCGTCTGGAAGACCACCGATGAAGGTAAAACCTGGCAGCCTATTCTGGATATTGCCTGTTCCGCTTCCGTCGGTGATGTGGCTGTCGCCCCTTCTAATCCCAATATCATCTGGGTGGGCATGGGAGAGGCCAACATCTTCCGCAGCTCCATGGCCGGAGACGGCGTCTATAAATCCACCAACGCCGGAAAAACCTTCAGATATATGGGGCTGGGGGATACCCAACATGTCGCTCGTATTGTTATTCATCCGACCGACCCCGACATCGTTTATGTCTGCGCCCCCGGCCATGAATACACCTATAACGAAGAACGAGGGATTTATAAAACCATCGATGGCGGCAGAACCTGGCAGCAGGTCTTCTACAAAGACGAAAAAACCGGCTCTATTGATCTGGTCATGGATCCTAAAAATCCCGACACCCTCTACATGAGCACCTGTGAAAGGCTCCGTCGCCGCTGGTCCGACCCCCTGCCTTCAGAGCAGGCCTGTGTCTATAAAACCACCGACGGCGGCATGACCTGGAAACCTATTACCAACGGCCTTCCGGAAAATCTTGCTATGTGTGAAAGAATCGGCCTCGACGTCTGCGCCAGCCATCCGAACGTGGTTTACGCTATGGTCAATAATCTCAATCCTCAACCCGGCGCCGCCGGAGGGGTGGATTCCTATGGACGCCCTATCAGAGAAAGGGCCATTGGCGCTGATCTCTATCGTTCCGATGATTACGGCGTAACCTGGGTTAGATGTCAGGGTTCCGATGCCATCGGCCGAAACGCCGCTACCTATGGCTGGGTTTTCGGCCAGGTTCGCGTTGATCCCCAGGATCCCGACACCGTATATTGTATGGGCCTGGGTATCATGAAGACCAGTGATGGCGGCAAAACCTTCACCCGTTTCGGCGGCCCCGGCGTCCACGGCGATCATCACGCCATGTGGATCGATCCGGCCGATTCCGATTACGTCATCAACGGCAACGACGGAGGCATCAATCTCACCCGCGACGGCGGTGAAACCTGGTTCAATTACGAAAACCAACCTGTCATCCAGTTCTATAACATCTCCTATGATATGGACACCCCTTTTCGAGTCTATGGCTCCGTGCAGGATAACGGCAGTTACCGCGGCGTCGTTCATCTCGACCAGGGCCGCGACCTTATCCCCCAAATCCGGTGGGAAAGCGCCCCCGGCGGGGAGGCCAGCTATCATGCTATCGACCCCACCAATCCCAACCTCGTTTATTCCGAGAGCTTTTATGGCTCCATCAGCCGCAATGAGTATGATCCGGAAATCGGGCGATTCCAATCCACCAACATCAGACCCCGCGAAGCCGAAGACGAAGAACCCTATCGGGGTCAGTGGCTGGCGCCTTTTATTATCTCACCCCATGATAATAACACCATCTACCATGGCATGAACTTCCTCTTCAGATCGACCGATCGCGGCGACAACTGGGAAAAAATCAGTCCCGATCTGACCAATTACGCCCCGGAAAAGCAGGGCAATATCCCCTATTCCACTATCTTCACCATTGCCGAATCACCCCTCGGCAGACCCGGAACAATTTACGTCGGCACCGATGACGGCAACGTCTGGTGCACCCGCAACGGGGGTCAGGACTGGCAGGACATCAACACCGGACCGACGGAGCATTGCGTTTCGCGCGTCGCCGCTTCCCATTTCTTCGACGGTACCGTCTATATGGCCAAAAACGGCAAACGCCATGACGACTTCAACGTTTACCTCTACAAATCCGACGACTATGGCCAGAATTGGACCGACATCTCAGCGGGCATTCCCGGCGGGCCCGTCAACGTCATCAAGGAAGATCCCTATAACCGAAACATCCTCTACGTCGGCACCGACATGGGGGTTTATGTCAGCCTCGATTCCGGTAAAAATTGGCACGTTCTCGCCGAAGGCCTGCCTCCCGTGACCTTCGTCCACGACCTGATCATTCATCCCCGCGACCACATCATGGTCATCGCCACCCACGGCCACGGCGTTTTTGCCCTCGATGTCCTGCCCATCAGAAAAGCCGCTCGGTAAAATCATCAAGGCAGGCAATTAAAATCACTAATCCCGGCAGGGGCGGTTAACCCACCGCCCCTGCCCGTATGGACCCCAGGCGTCTTACTGACTTTAGTAACTGAACGAGGTTGCCATATTAGGTACCATACCTACGCTTGCGTGAGTATGCATGCGAACGTAGGGTGTGGAGCTTGGCCCCACGCGGGAAAAAGGAGAACCAACATGAATGCCAAATCTTCAAGACAAATTTTAACTATCGGTCTTGTCATTTGCCTTACAATTGTTTTACACGTCGAAACTTGTCCTGCTCAGATAATGGGCGGCATGCGCGGTCAACCTTCCGCCGATTATTTCGCCCAACGCCGCGCCCAATTCATGGAACAGATGGATTCTGACAGCATCGCCATCATAGCCGCAAAAAAATCACTTAACGGCGCCGGCGTCGCCGATCACAAATTCAAACAGGACCTCGCCTTTTACTACCTCACCGGTTTTGAAATGCCCGACGCCGTCTGCCTGATCATCCCCGGCGGCATCGATGAGTTCGTCATGTTCGTCCCCCCGCATCGTCAACCCATGCGTATGCCCCCCTCTGGTATGCCCGGACCTATGATGGGCATGGGTATGATGATGGGGATGCCGGGCATGCAAATGATGATGGGCAGAGGCGGCATGGGAATGATAATGGGAGGGCAAGGCATGATGGGACCGACGCCCCTCAATCCCGAAATATTCTATTCCACCGAACAAATGGAAAAAATCCTCCCTTTTTATCTCCGCGGCAAGACCAAGGTGTATGGCAATTCTGATGATAGCGTACTTCGTGATAAAATCATCAACGCCGCCCAGGGTGCTTCTCTGGAATTTGCCGATCCCGATCCCATTATCACGGACCTGCGGGTCATAAAGGATGAACTGGAGCTAACTCTGCTCCGAAGAGCCATTGACATCACCTGTGAGGCTCAAATCAACGTGCTCAAACGCGCCCAACCCGGTATGTATGAATATGAAATCGAAGCCATTATAGAGGGTACTTTCTTCCGCAACGGTTCGCCCCGTGTCGGCTTTACCTCCATTTGCGGCTCCGGACCTAACACTTACGAGCTGCATTATTCCAGAAACACCCGGCAAACTGAGCCCGGCGACATGATCGTCATGGATATTGGCGCCGAATATGGCAACTACACCGCCGACGTCACCCGCACCATCCCCCTCGACGGCAAATTCTCCCCCGAACAGCGTGACATTTATGAAATTGTCCTTAAAGCCAATCAGGAAACTATCGCCATCGTCAGGCCCGGCCTCGATTACGGCGAAATTAACACCACCGCCCAGCGCGTCCTCGCTGGAGGCCTCCATCGTCTCGGCTTCGTCGAAGATCCCGACCTTAGCTGGCAGGTGCGCTTATGGACCCGGCACGGCGTCTCCCACGGCATCGGCCTGGCCGTTCACGAGGCCGCCACCCGTTCCGACCGCTACAGCAGCGGCCGTCGCCGCGGCGATAACCAACTCGAAGTCAACTCCATCTTTACCGTCGAACCCGGTATCTATATCTCCGAAAGAGGCCTCGAAAGAAAACCCCGAGACGTCTCTGACGACGAGTGGAATACCTATATCGAAAAAGTTACCCCCCTCGTCGAAAAATACCGCTATATCGGCGTCCGCATCGAAGACGACGTCCTCGTCACTCCCGAAGGCCACGAAATCGTCTCCCTCAAAGCCCCCAAAACCATCGAAGACATCGAACGTATCATGAACCGAAAAAAGTAGAGATAGTACGCTAAATCGCTGTTATAACTCTCCAATAGAAATATAATTGAAGCAAAAATATTGATTTACATAATTGGCAGGGGGAGCTCCCGGCCCACTATTTGCGTATTTATGTTAAATAAGATGATTTAGCGGAAATAACACGGAGATGTTACCAAGATGCCCGATTCCCAAAAAATCGAAACCACTATCGAATTCACCCCTAAATTCGACGCCCAAGGCCTGATCCCCGCCATCGCCCAGGACGCCCAAACCGGCCAAATCCTTATGATCGCTTTTATGAACGATCAGGCCCTGGCCCAAACCCTCGCCTCCGGAAACGCCGTCTATTATTCCCGCTCCCGCCAGAAACTCTGGAAAAAAGGGGAACAATCAGGCCACGTTCAGAAAGTAAAAGAAATCCTCATCGACTGCGACCAGGACTGCCTCGTCTTAAAGGTTGAGGTCAACGCTGGACAATGCCACACCGGCTACCAGTCCTGCTTCTACCGCCGCCTAAAACCCGGCTCTGCCGACCGGCTCGAATTCATTGCCTCCCCGGTCTTTGACCCCAAGAAGGTTTACCAACAACGCTGATCGTCTCAAAGATTGCCTCGCTTGGCAAGATCACTTTTTTGCGGCTCAAAAACCACCTTAACCGCCTCACCCGAAAAGCACCGTTGAAATCCCTCCTCCCATCGCTCCAAAGGCAGTATATCGGTCACCAGCGGCCGGGCCCGGATCTTCCCCTGCGAAAATAATTTAATCGCCTCCCGCCAGGCCGTAAATTTCTGGCTAAATGAACCAATTAGCCTTATCTCCCCGTATAATACTTTATCCAGATCAAACTCAATCGGTCGGCCGAATATCCCTATCTGGGTATATTTGCCCTGCCGCCTCAGCATCTCCAGACTCTCCTGCGCCGCCGCCTCGGCGCCCGAACACTCCAGCACAATATCCACCCCCCCTCCGCCGGTTATCTCATTTACTACTTCACTCAAATTATCATTCGACACATCAACTATAAAATCCGCCCCCAGCTCTTTAGCCAGCTTCAATCTCTTCTTGTCCTTTGCCAGACCCGTAATTATCACGACTCCCCCGTTCGCCTTAACATACTGCACCGAGAACAGCCCCATCGCTCCCGCTCCCGTAATCAGCACCACATCACCCGCATTTACGGTCGTCAGTTCCTGCACCGCGTGATACACGCACGCCGACGGATCCGACAACGCCGCCGTAATAAAATCCACGTTATCCGGCAAGAGGTGCACCCGCTCCTGCGGCACCACGCAGTATTCCGCATAGGCCCCGTCGAAGGCGTATCCCGTCGCCTTCCTTTCGCGGCAGAGATTATAACTGCCCGTCATGCAATACCGGCACCGCCCGCACACCGTCCGGGAATTTTCCGCCGTCACCCGGTCGCCTTTTTGCAATCCCGTTACGTTCCGGCCCACTTCCGCAATCACCCCCGAAAATTCATGCCCGATGATAAAAGGCACCTGTGTCGGTATCCCAATATCCCAGGTATAGATATGCAGGTCCGAACCGCAGATCCCCACCGCCTCCACCCGGATCTGAACCTCATCATCACCCACCCGCGGCGCCGGCACCTCCCGCAGCTCTATATTGCCCCTGCCTTGGGCGTATTTTACCACCGCTTTCATATCATCTCCTTATGTTTTGGCACCGGTCTGCGCTGCCGATCGTGATTTTATCATGCGATAAAGCCACCAGTTCGCCAGCGGTAACAGAAAAACAAAGAAAAAACCCCAACATATGGTGCCGTACCCCTTGGCGATAAGGTCTTTCAGTCCAAACCTTGAAGCCGCCACCGCAATCAACAAAAAGACAATCGCAATCGCAGGTCTTAGCCATCTCGGCAGCCGTCTTTCCTGGGCTTGCAGGGCGGCGTGGATTCTTTCGTTGACCGCATGAATTAAGGCCGTACCCGTTTCGATCAAGGTTCCAAAAAGTATTATCTGAAAGATTATAAATAAAACCTTGATGCCGGATTCTCTAAAAACAAAAGCGGAAGGAACCGCCTGCTCCACCACCGCCGGATAGTAACCGACCAGCGGAATATAAAACAGCAAAGCCGGGACAATGCCGATGACGCCCGCCATCAGACCCGCCGACACCGCCTGCTTGCGGGTCTGGAGATGCCTTAAACAAAACAACACCCCCATCACATTGGCCAGATTGTAAAAGGCGTACTTAAAACCTGAAACGGCCCAGCCGGGTTTTATCTCGGACCGGGCGAAATTTTCCTGGACCACCGATCCCAATTTCATTAACGTCACCACCAGAAAAACCGTGTAAATCCCGTAAAGAACAAACGACCAGATCGAGAGAAACTTCTCTATCAGACCGCTGCCGATAAAAGTTAAAATCCCCACCGCCGCCAGCATGAGAACTACCCCCTGCATGTAGGGCAAATTAAAATAATCCTGGAATAACTCCCCCGAAGCGGCCCCGATCACCGCCAGCACCAACAGCAGATAAATGGCATAAATCTCTTCAAAAATTATCCATCCCGGACCCAGCAATTGTTTAAAAAACGCGCGATAGTCAAAGGCCCGAAACAGGCGGGAAAATTCAAAGGTCAACGCCAAAAACACCGACCACATTACCGTCGTTATCAGCACCATCCCCAAGAGCCCCCCTAACACGCCGTATTGCAGAAAAAATTCCCCCAGTTCCCGACCCGTGCCGTAGCCCCCGCCGATAATCACCGACTGAAACACAAAACCCGGCAAAAGATATCGTCTAAAAAATGATCGATCTAATATAAACATAGCACCCTAGTCTAATAATGCTGAGTTATTGAAAAACAAAAAACTTCCGAAACTTACCGTCTCCTAAAGCAATACTTTTCGGTGCGTGTCCGGTTGCCGCGGATCGCTTCTTTTATCGCTAAAGGCTATTATCCTTAAAATCTCATCACCCGAATTTTTTATCGCGTGGGCCGCTTCCGGCGCAATTTCCACTATCATCGCTCCTCGACCGTTGAAGTCTTTTACCTTCGTTTTTGTTTCTTCCGCCGATTGCCAGCCGAACGACCAGTTGTCCGCGTACCAAACGACCATAACTTCTTTTTTACTTTTATGATAATGATTGCCCCTGACCGCCCCCGGCTCTATCTCGGCCATATGCACCTCATCGACGTTTCCCAAAAAGTCAAATATTTCTTGGGGAATACTGAAACTTTCCCCCCGCTCATCCCCTCGGTTCTCTAAATCCTTGATTCTCACGCTTTCTCTCATCAAATTTCCAACCACGCAAGTTTTCGTCGGGGTTATCTTAAATCCGCCCGGGCATTACTTTTTCGCCCCGAAGGCGTATAAATTTTTATCCGTCCGCACGTAGATTTTCCCGTCCACAATCGCCGGCGTCGCCATGATCCGTTCTTTCAAATTGTTCCGCGCCAAAACCTTCAGCTTATCCCCCGCCTCGAAAACCGTCATCATCCCGCGCGCCGACCCCACGTAGATTTTCCCGTCCGCCGCCACCGGCGACGAATAATAGGGGCCGCCCGATCCCAATAATCTCTGATACTTCCGCTCGCCGGTCCTGGCGTCCAGACATGAAGCGATCCCTCCGTCCTTAACCATATAAACCCGTCCTTGATAATACAACGGGGACGGACACTCCGGTACCCCATTGGGATCTTTCCAGACAACTTTTGCTTGCCGCCCCGCTTCGCCCGGCCGTATCGCCAACAGGGCGTTCTCGAACTCAAAGCTGTCTATATAGGCTATCATCTTGCCCCATTCCTTCTCATTGATCTTGCCGCTGCGGTCCACGTCCAGAAACCGGAAAAAACCCCATAACGGATGATCCCCTTCCCCGTCGGCGTCGAAACGCGACAGAATACTCTTATTGGGCTTGGTCTCCTCCAGCGTCAATTCCCCATCCTTATCCTTATCATATTCATCTAAAAGTTCACTCCACTTTGGCAGCCCGATCACCTCCGGATTGGTTCGCATATTGTACGAGGTCAGATACACCAGCCCTTCCCCCGTCACCGGCGTAATACAGGGCTCATCCGTCAGACCCGGAAAGGTCCAACGCTCCGAACCGTCCTTCAGATCAAACGCCACCACCCGCCATTTGCTATAGACCAGAACCTCTTCAACCTCTCCGTCCTGTCGATACACCGGCGTGGACCAGCCCGCCTTAAATCCCGCACGATCCATCTTCCAGATCTCATCGCCCGTTTCCGGATCCAACGCCAACAACCACGAATCCTCCGCCCGATCGTCCATGATGATTAATTTGCCGCCCGCCAGCATCGGTGATGCCGCGGTCCCGTACATATTCTGCGGCATCGGCATCTTTCTTTCCCATACCAGGTTGCCTTCAAAGTCATAACAAAGCAAACCGTATGAGCCAAAGTAAACAAATACTCGTTCTCCGTCTGTCGTCGGCGTTGGCGCCGCCGGGCTGCTGATCTGATGCACCCGCTCGATATTTTCCACCGGTATTGACTTTTGCCAGAGTATTTTCCCGCTCTTACGGTCTATGCAAATCGTATCAAAAATTCTTTTTGCATATCCCGTCAAAAAAATGCGATTTCCCCAAATACAGGGCGATGAATGACCTTTGGTCACCGCGCACTTCCAGATCACGTTCTTCGACCTGTCAAATTCCACCGGCAGATTCTGCCCCGCCGCCGCCACCCCCAGTCCGCCCGCTCCCCGAAACTGTTCCCACTGCGCCTGACCAAACGCTGAACTTATCCAGCACATCGTGAAAATCGTCCAAATCGCCCAAAAACTTCTTAGCTGCATCATTGTCCTCCTTAGACCAAATCCATACCTTTATTCTTGAAGCCCTAACAAAATCCCAACCAAAAATCAACCAAAGCCGACATTCCCGCCCAGGCCAAAATCCAGACCTCCGAATGTGAGGATTTGTTAGGCGTTCCAAATAATTGGCATAAGCTTATATTATTGCAGCAGAAATCGCTATCTTATTTTTCTGTCTGTTCCAATTGCCCCAGCCGACTGCGTCCGTCGAATTGATATTCTTTCAACTTTGCCGGTTCGATCGTTTCAATCACCATCGGCGCCAAATCCACCGCCCACCCCGCCGATGCCGCCGCCAATACAATTAATATGCCGCTCCTCATCTGTTTCCCTTAGTAATATGCCTATCAACCTGTACTCATTACTCTTCTTTCATCAATCCGTGTTCGGCCGCCCGATTATCTTTCCGCAAAACCATTCTTTTAAAACCGACAGCGAAAACCACCCCAAACAAAAACCCTCCAATATGTGCATACCATGCTATACTGGATCCGCCCACCATACTGCTTAACGCCAAATTGAAAAGCTGCAACATAAACCACAAACCCAGAAAAACATATGCCGGAACATACAAAATCCGATAAAAAAATAAAGTCTTGATCCGCGCCTTCGGAAAAAATGCCAGGTACGCCCCCATAATCCCGGAGATCGCCCCGCTCGCTCCTACGCACGGAATATCCGAATCCAGATTAAAAACCCCGTGCGCCGCGTTCGCCGCTATTCCGGCGGCCAGGTAAAATCCCAAAAAATATACCCGCGATAACCGATCCTCAATGTTATCCCCGAACAACCACAGAAAAAACATATTACCCCCCAGATGTAGCCATCCCCCGTGCAAAAAAATCGCCGTTACCATTCCCATACTGAAAAAATGCGCCGGCACAAAACCCCAATCCTTCAGATAACCGCCTTTCTTGTCTCCAAAATACAACTGACCCAGAAAAATACCTGTACAGATGGCGATAATCGCAATTGTAATATAGGGAAATTTCTTCCTCGGCGCATCATCCGCCAGCGGCAGAATTATCCGCGGTAAAAACACCCAGTATAACGGCAACTGATTCAATCCCGAAAGGTCCTGATAACTCTCTCTTTCTTTTTGGTGCTTTAATGTGCCTTCCGCCACCGCTCTCACCTTCGGATCGTCCTTCATGTAGCTGGCCACCCGCGTCGATTCGCCGGCGTCCGACCAGATGCCCTTACACTCCGGACATTTATCCAGAAACACGTTGGAATCGTAGGCGTAATTAAATTTCTTCATCTCCACCCCGCACCTGGGACAACGCCGCCCCTCTTCTTGAATCTGACTCACCCTCGTTACCTGCCGCGCCTCAAACAAACGATCCCGTCGCGGCGCAATCCCCTCCTTCTGCGACAGCTCCTTCACAAAATCCGTAAACTCCCCCTCAT
>LJUC01000126.1 GCA_001303695.1 Phycisphaerae bacterium SM23_30 | reverse complement strand
CCCGTCTGGTTTATACGCCAGCAGGAATATCCCCGGCTGTGGTGGGAAGGGCCGAAAGCAGATTTGAAACTAGCGCCCCAAACCCTGAATTGCCGCAGCCAGGGTAATTGGATAAAAGCCCACCTGACTTTGCCGGAAGGTTTCAATATTGCAGATATTGATACCAATAAACCTGCCGCCCTCCAGCCTTTGAACTTAACCTCCGAAAAGTTGGAAGTATTTATCAAACAGGATAATTTAGTGGAGGTCAATGCCTCGTTTGATCGTCAATCTTTCTGTTCTGCTTCGGTCAGGATAATCACCCCCGGCATGAAGGAATTAGCCGATTTTGCCGCTTATTGGCTCCAATCCGACTGTAAAAAACCCCTCTGGTGCAGCGGCCTGGACCTCAACCATGATTCAATGGTCAACCTGCTGGATTTCGCCCTGCTCCAGAAGAGCCGGGTGGAATTTATACCTGACAAGATGCCAAGATAGATTGGATGGACAGAAATGACGAATGTCGAAATTCGAATTTTGAATAACGAATGAGAAAAAGAAGTTAGAAGCTGGAAGGAGGATGGTGCGTTTTGGAGGCAAAGGGCGGGTCAGGGTAAGCGATTGATTGGGTTCGGCGCTTGCGCGGGGAGGACAATAATTGGGTGTTAATAACGGTTCAAGGTAATCGGGATATAGATTTTGGGGGCAGGGCGGTCAGGTTGCAGAGGGAGCGGGTACGAAAGTATGAGAGTGCGAGAGGGCGGGGGAGTTTTGGGAGGCCAAGAGGACGTAACGGGAAAGGTTGATAGCGGATTGTTTAATGATTTAGATGTTGTTATAATGTTTTGAGATACAAGAGGATAATTGGGAAGCGGCATTAGGGAAGAAGGTATCCGGAGTAAATTTCGGATGATAAAAAGAGGCAATAATTTGTCCGGTTATAAGAGTGTAATATAAAAAGGGAGATATAAGAGATGCGAAGAGGGATGCAAAGTTTGTTGTTAGCGGCGGCGTTGGCGGCAGGGGCGGCAGCAGGGATGTCGTGCAACGGTAATAATGATAAGAAGGACAGACTTATATTGAAGACAGGCCTGGATGAGAAGCAGGAAGGGGAAGAGGGTAATATTGCGCAAGTTAAAAGAGAAAACCGACAAAAAGAAGAGATAGAATATCAAAAGATTAGAGCGGCGGCGGAAGGGGGAGATGCGACTGCTCAGAAGAGCCTTGGGGCGATGTATTACTATGGAGAAGGAGTGGAAGAGGATTATAAGCAGGCGGTAGAATGGTTTCGCAAGGCGGCGGAACAAGGGAATGCATCGGCTCAATACAATCTTGGGGCAATGTATTACTTTTACTATGGAAAGGGAGTGGAAAAGGATAATAAGCAGGCGGCGGAATGGTTTCGCAAGGCGGCGGCGCAGGGGGAAGCGGCGGCGCAATATAGCCTTGGATTGATGTACGAAAAGGGAGAAGGAATGGAGAAGGATTATAAGCAAGCGGTAGAATGGTATCGCAAGGCGGCGGAGGGGTACCTTAAGGCGGCGGATGAGGGGAAGGTGGAAGCACAACTTGTCCTTGGGGGTTTATATTTCGGCGGAAAGGGAGTGGAACAGGATTATAAGCAGGCGGCACAGTGGTATCGTAAGGCGGCGGAACAGGGCAATGCAAAAGCGCAAGAATTACTTGGGGGCATGTATCAAGCAGGAATGGGGGTGGAACTGGATTATAAGCAGGCGGTGGAGTGGTATCGCAAGGCGGCGGAGAAGAGCGCACAAATGCAAGAATCGCTTGGGTGTTTATATTACTTCGGTTTGATAGTAGAACAGGATTACATACAAGCGGCGGAGTGGTTTCGCAAGGCGGCGGAGCAGGGGGAGGCGGGAGCTCAATATAGTCTGGGATTGATGTATTATAAGGGAGAGGGAATGGAGAAGGATGTCAAGCAGGCGGCGGAATGGTATAGCAAGGCGGCGGAACAGGGAAAGGCAAAAGCGCAAGTAAATTTAGGGATGATGTATGAATCAGGACAAGGGGTTATTGAGGATTATATTGAGGCATATAAATGGTATCTACTGGTGGAGAAGGGAGGGGAAGAAGTGCAAAAGCTGAAAGATGAGTTGCGGAAGAAGATGACGGAGGGGCAGATAGCGGAGGGGGAGAGGAGGGCGAAAGAATTTGTGGAAAAAAGGGAAAAGAAGAAAGGGGTGGAGGAAAGGCATTAAGGACGGATGACGAAATTCGAATTTTGAATAACGAATAAAGATGGTGGGGAGCGTATGGTTTTTGGTTGGAGTTATTTCTCTTAGGGTTGGGGGGTTTGATAGGGGGGGGAACGGTTCAGGGTAATCGTTAGACTGGAATCCCGCTTGCGCGGGAATGTCATGGTGCGGGTGTTAATGAACGGGACAGGGTGATGGGAAGATGGGGTTCGGTCTTCAATGGTACTTTCCAAGAAAATGTTCGCCTTTTTATGAACGAGTGCATCTTTGATCCCTAAAAATAGCTGAAAATTCCACGACAGAGACCTTTGAATCCATATAATAGGGTGTAGATAGTGGCAAAATTTTTTTGAAATTTGTAAGTATCTGATTCAGGAGAAATAGAAACAAATGTCGTCCTGTATTTTTGGTCCCGTGGCCTCCCGCCGACTGGGCCTATCCCTGGGGGTTGACCTAGTTCCTTATAAACACTGTACTTACAACTGCATCTACTGCCAACTCGGCCGCACCACCCATCTCACCAACGAACGGAAGGAATATATTCCCTTAAGTACTGTGATTAAAGAACTTACAACAAAACTCGGCACCTATCCCGACTACATCACCCTTTCCGGCTCGGGCGAACCCACGCTCTACACGCCGCTGGATTCATTAATAACTGCTATCAAAGAACTTACGAACATTCCCCTTGCCGTCCTCACCAACGGATCTCTTTTATGGCAACCTGAAGTCCGCCAAGCACTTATGTCCTCCGACCTGGTCTGCCCATCCCTCGATGCCGGCTGTGACGAAACCTTCCAAAAAATCAATCGTCCCCACCCCGAAATCACTTTTGAAACGATGCTCCAAGGCCTAATCGACTTTCGCCAGGAATATAAGGGTCAGTACTGGCTGGAAGTCTTTATCGTACAAGGGATTAACACCGATCCGGTTGAAATTGAAAGACTCTCCGGCTGCATCAAGCGGATCATGCCTGATCGAGTGCAGGTCAATTCCGCCACCCGTCCCACCGCGGAAAGCTTTGTCGATGCCCCTTCCAAAGAGCAATTAGAAGAGATAGCCTTTCGGTTAGCCGACCATGCCGAGGTGATCGCCGACTTTAGCCAAGTTTTTAAGCGAAAAGAGGTTGCCGCCCACCTTGAAGTCATTCTGGATCTTTTGCAGCGTCGGCCCTGCACCATTGCAGATATGGCCCGGGGCCTGGGCCTGCATCAAAACGAGGTGATCAAATATGTGGAAAAGCTCACCGCTGAAGGAAAAATCACTCCCGAAAGGCAAAATAACAGGCTTTATTACAAATCCCTTGATATATAAACCGAATCGAATAAATCAGAATAAATCATATACCCTGTGTGTTTTTTTAGATATAAAACAACTTTTTCGTTTGGGCACACCATCAAAATAGGACCGATCCGGTAAGATATATATGTTCCAGAAAATAATCCGCCCTACTGGACATGATATTCCAAGCGGCAATATAATTATATATAGCCGGCAAGGCTAATTTGAATAAGACTATGTTTTAATGTACAGCCCGCAAGGGTGCTTGATGGCTCGCCCACTCTTGCGGCGCCAAGGCCCGACCTGACGGATAAGGTCGGGCAATTTTTTTGCCTTTATATCAAACAAGAGCGAGGATGGGGACAGGCACGCGCTCGCCGCCGCCGCCGCGGAATCAGTTGTCAATTTCAGGGACAAGCTTTACGAGTCCGCTACCAAGCTGTTTATGTAATTTGTATCGACGAATATACAATTTGCTACGTATTTTAAACTAGAGGAATCTTAGGAATCTTGCGAATAGGCGGGAGGCGGGCGGAGAGCCTGTCCTATGGGTAAACACCATTATTTGATTAGATATTGGGAGTTACCAGAGGCGGGGGATGAGTTTGTGTTTGACTTTTTGGACGTAATGGGAATATCCGGGGAGTTCTTTCCGGAGGGTAGCGTCTTCGAGGGCGGTGCGGATGAGCAAAAGGATGATGCTGAGGGCGGCGGGGACAAGGGCGACGAGGGAGCCGAGGACCAGGGGCAGGCTGATAAACAAGAGGATGCCGCCGAGGTAGCCGGGGTGGCGGACGAAGCGGTAGGGGCCGGTGTCGATGACGGTTTGGCCGCGGTCTTTCTGGATGCGGACGACACTGGAGAAGAATCGGTTGGTGCGCATGGCCCAGAGGTTGAGGGCGACGGAAATGATATATAAGATATAAGCGACGAGGTAGCCATAGAAAGGGATGGGCGGGGACCAATGGAGGCGGCCGACGTCGAGGGGGGCGAGGAAAATCGAGGCGCAACTGGTGACAATAAAGAAGGCCCAGAAGATTTTGTCGTAGGTTTTCATGCCGGGACCGGGTTTGAGGCGTTCTTGGGCGAGGTCGGGGACGGGGGCAAAGAGTATAAAGGCGATCAGAAGGTGGACGGCCAAGACGGCGTAAAAAAGCCATCCCTGCCAATAGTCGATCCGGCCGGCGGCGACAAACATCAGGGCGATAAAGAGGGATACCTTGATAATTCCTTTGAGGACGAGGCTTTGGTATTGGGGGTCTAATTTTAATGACAAATTACAGTATCCAGATGACAAATTAATGATAAAAGACGAATTAATGACGAAAACCGCATGACGGATCAAAACGAATTTTGACGAGGAGGCGATTATTTCATTTGCAGGGAGGCGAGGGCGGTGGCAGTGTCTTCAGCGACATCGAAGATAGAGTCGAGGCCGGTCAGGAGGAATACACCCCATACCTGGACGGGTATGCCGCATAAGCGGAGGTTATGATGGTTATCGATGATTCGTTTTCGGAGTTTCAACAACAAGGAGATATTGGAGGAATTGAGGAATTTCACCCGGGCGAAGTTCAAGACTACATCCTTGGCGGGATCTTTTTCCAGTCTTTCGGCAAGGGTGTTCAATTCATCGGTGAAATCGGGGTCTTTTTCCAAATCAGCCACAATGATCTCGTCTGACCAATCCTGAATAGCCATGGGTTGCGGTTCCTTCCATTATAGAATCCCAGAATAAGAAAAACCAGCGTTATTGTGAAAAACAATGAGGGCCGCCCTAATCTGTTTCCGGCAGCTTTTATTGTTACCAGGCAGTAAATTACCAAAGATGAGACCAATCTGCAAAACAAAAAGCAAAAGATGCAAATATACGGGATTCGGTTAATAAATTACTAAAGCTGACCGACGTTCGGCGTCGTCCCTTCGACAAGCACAGGGCCGGCACTGAGGCGAAGTTAAGATGGCGGTCTCAAAGCCCACTCTATAAACTGCGCACAAAGCTAGAGGTCTTTTACGCTCTTAAGTACAGATTTCGTTATGTTATTATATTGAGGGAGGTTACATCAAATTTCATTAATTTTTCGGTCGGTTTGGTTAAATTATATAACCGAAGTTTTGTAAAAGACTATTTATATAAGTGATTTATATACAATATATTATAAATAAAAGCCGGGCAAACCAAACATATAGAGGCCCTAAAAACTCATAGCCGTGTGAATGTATTACCGCTGGTTGATTCGGAGTGCGGGACAAGCCTGGCGGGAATGATAGCATAATGCACCAGTGTTCCGGTTTTTTGGTGTGTTTTCGAGATTTTTCTTGACGTAGGAGTGTTATTGCACTCTAATAGGAGTGTTATAAGAGTGTTTATATTATGATTAATGATTCAAAGAAGTCCGATAAAGTGACAATAAAGATACCCCGACCCTTATATAAGAAGATCAGTCAGGTCATCGAGGGATCGGGTTATAACTCAGTGACGGATTTTACGGTGTATGTCTTGCGGGATCTGGTGGCCAGTCATGATTTGGCGGGCAAACCGGAAAAGGAACAGGAAGACTTGGAGCGGGTTAAACAGCGACTGCGGGCGCTGGGGTATTTGTAAGTGGAAGGGTTGATGATATTAAGGCAGAAGGCAGAAGGGATAAGGGATAAGGGCTAAGGCATTGTTGGATTTCGGTGTGATTAGGTAGGTGGGTGGGTGGATAGGAGGATATTAAGGGCGTCTTAAGATGTGAATAATGTGCAGGCACCAGGATGGCACGGGGTTGGTTATAAGGGAGCAGATTATGGCAGAGCGGTTAAACCAAATGAAAGAGACACATATGCGCAGCGTGGTAAAAGGTTTAATGTATCGAGTGTTAGGCAGTTTATGCACGGTGATAGTGGCGTATATCTTTACGCGGGAGAAGATTATATCCATAGAGATAGGGGGTTTGGAGTTTTTGGCGAAGGTGTTTTTATATTATACGTATGAGCGGGCCTGGAATTTTGTCGGCTGGGGTCGAACCGCGAGTGCCAACGTGAGCCAAACGGAGATTGAAATTTAGTATTGGTATAGAGAAAGGATGACAAGTGGCGGTCAATTGTAAGTTTATGGTGTTGAGTATCGACGGGGTTCCGTTTGGCTTGATGGAGCGGATGTTAAGAGAAGGGGTGATGTTGAATCTGGCGGGTCTGGTTGAGCGTTGGGGTATGCGTCAGATGCGTTCGGTGCAGCCGACGGTGAGTTGTGTGGCGTGGTCGAGCTATATGACGGGGTGCAATCCGGGCAAGCACGGGATATTTGGTTTTGTCGATCGGCGGCCCCATAGTTACGATCTGGCGTTTCCCAATGCGCGGATGATGGCGGTAGAGAATATCTGGCAGGTGTTGTCGAGGGCGGATAAGCGGGTATTCGGGATGAACGTGCCGGCGACGTATCCGCCGCGGCCGGTGAACGGGGTATTGATTGGGGGGTTTTTAGCGCCGACGGTGGATAAGGCGGCGTATCCGGCGGGCGTGAATGATTATCTGAAATCTATCGATTATCAGATTGACAGTGACGCGGCGCTGGGGCGGAAGGATAAGCGGGCGATGCTGGTTAATCTGGACAAGACGCTCAGCAAACGGATGGAGGCGATGTTTTATTTTCTGGAGGCGGAAAGATGGGACTTTTTTCATACGCACATTATGGGCAGTGACCGGATCAATCATTTTCTGCTGGAGAAGATGGAAGAAGGTGATGCGGAATTTGGGCCGGCGTTTTTTGATTATTATCGCAAGATAGACGGATATATCGGTCGGTTGTTGGAAAAGACAGGTTCGGAGGCGCCGCTGATGATATTCAGCGATCATGGTTTTTGCCCGATCAAGCAGGAGGTTCAGCTTTCGCGTTATTTGATTGAAAGGGGTTGGACGGCGTTGGCGGATCAGGTGCAGCATCCTTTGTCGATTAATCCGGAAAAGTCGAAGGCTTATTGTTTGATACCGGGGCGGGTATTTGTGAATTTGCAAGGTCGTGAGCCACAGGGGATTGTCCCGATAGAGGAGTATCAGCAGACACGGGAGGCGTTGAAACGGGATTTGCTGGAGCTGAGGGAGCCGCGGACGGGTGATAAGGTTATTGAGAAGGTGCTGATGCGAGAGGAGCTGTATTGGCCGAGGGGCTGTCAAGGAGTATGCGAGGTGGCGCCGGAACAGGCGGCACGGGCAGAAGGGACCTACGGGAAGGCGGCGGATTTAATTGCGGTGCCGTACGATGGTTATGATTTGAAACTGGGATTAGCCGGTCAGGTGCTGTTCCAGAAGACGGAACTGGAAGGGATGCATACATATGCGGACGCGTTTATGATAGCGCGGGATGTGGAGTTACCGGAGAATGATCTGGAGATCTTGATGCTGGCGCGGCCGATATTGAAACGATGGGGGGTGGAGCCGCCGGCGGATATGGACGGAGAAGGTAAAGCGATTACAAATTGGAATTAATGGGAGCAATAATTAAGCATTAAGAAACCAGGATGAGGAATTAATTAAGAATAATGCAAATCTAATGCAGGTAAACAGATAAGGCTACAGCTTATATGATATTTGGTTTAAATATAATGGGTATTATTTTAGGCATTTCGTTACTGGCACTTTCTGCCGGTTTAATTATCCTCGGGAGAAAAACTTATAATGAAAGAAAGATAGTTTTCATTGGGGGGAAAAATATTAAAGGAAATTCAGCAACGTTTGCAGGAATTGTATTATTAATTTCAGGCTGTTTATTATTGATCTTAGGGCTATTGTTACCTTTTATCATGTTATAAGCCTGTCGCTGGTTATAAGGAGAAAATGACGTGGACAAGCTGGACGAGTTGGAGAGTCAGAGTATTTATATAATTCGGGAGGCTTATTATCACTATAAGAAGCTGGCGGTGCTGTGGTCGATCGGGAAGGATTCGACGACCTTGGTGTGGCTGGTGCGGAAGGCGTTTTTCGGGGAGGTGCCTTTTCCGGCGCTGCATATCGACACCAGTTACAAGTTTCCGGAGATGTATAAGTTTCGGGACGCATACAGCAAGAAATGGGGTCTAGAGCTGGTGATGGCGCAGAATAAGGAGGCGCTGGCAGGGGGTATGAACTGCGTGAAGAAGCTGGAGTGCTGCACGGCGTTGAAGACGGAGGCGTTGAAGATGGCGATCGCGGAACATGGTTTTGAGGCGTTGCTTTTGGGGATTCGCCGGGATGAGCACGGGATCCGGGCGAAGGAGCGTTATTTTTCGCCGCGGGACGAGGATTTCAAGTGGAACTATCAGGATCAGCCGCCGGAGTTGTGGGATCAGTATAAAAGTCAGGCGGAGGAAAAGACCCATATTCGGGTGCATCCCTTACTGGGCTGGACGGAAGTGGATATCTGGAGATATCTCAAGCGGGAGCAGGTGCCGATCACGGATCTGTATTTTGCCAAGGACGGTAAGCGCTATCGCAGTATCGGCTGCACGACCTGCTGCAATCCGATCGAGTCAAACGCGGCGAGCATCGACGATATAATTTACGAGCTGGAGACGACGACGACGTCGGAACGGGCGGGGCGGGCGCAGGATAAGGAGGACACTTATACGATGCAGAAGTTAAGGGCGTTAGGGTATATGTAAAATTCCGAAATCCGAATTCTAAATTCCGAATTAATGACTAATTTCGAATGACGAATAAAGATCAAAATTTACAATATGATTTAACAGAGAGAACAGCGCATTTTGGTGAAATGGTTCTGCAATTCGCAAAAAAAATACAACAAAACCCTATAAATGAACCTCTAATAACCCAACTTGTGAAAGCGGCTACCAGTATTGGCGCTAATTATTGTGAAGCGGAAGACGCTGTTTCCAAAAGGGACTTTCGTAATAAGATTGGTATTTGTCGAAAAGAATCAAAAGAAACGATGCATTGGTTTCGGATGATAGGATCAGCTAATGCAAATCTAAAGATCGAGGCCAGGGAATTGTACAAAGAAGCAAGGGAATTGAACTTAATATTTTCGAAGATATTTAGGAGCAGTAAAGAATAAGGGAGAAAATCGAATTCCTAATTCTAAATTTCGAATTGATAAAGAAATCCGAACAAGGAGATGGAAGTTTAAAACCGATTTTGGGCACAGATACAGGAAAGGTCGATCTATATAATTTTTAAAAGGTAAAAATGAAGATGTTAAGCAAAAAGGCAAGCCCTTTAAGTTGTAAATATCGAGGATTTAAACACGAAAGAAAAAGAAGATTAAAGCTAAGAATTATAAACAAATATTAAGAAAAGGATAAGACGATGCGTGAGGATTTGAAGTTTGTGGCGGTGGGTCATGTGGATCACGGCAAGAGTACGTTAATCGGGCGGTTGTTGTATGATACGAATTCTTTGCCGCCGGACAAGATGGAGGAAGTGCGGCAGATGAGCGAGGAGTCGGAGGGGGTGCTGGAATTTGCCTTCGTGATGGATCACCTGGAAGAAGAGCGTAAGAACCGGGTGACGATTGATACGGCGCAGATATTTTTCCGGACGGCCAAACGGGAATACGTGATTATCGACGCGCCGGGTCATAAGCAGTTTCTCAAGAACATGATCACGGGGGCGACACTGGCGGAGGCGGCGTTATTGTTGGTGGCGGCGGAGGAAGGTCTGCAGGAACAGACGCATCGGCACGCGTATATCCTGAGCCTATTGGGGATCGAGCAACTGCTGGTGGTGATTAACAAGATGGATTTGGTGGATTACAGTCGGGAAAGGTTTGAGCAGATCAAAAAAGATATTACCCATCGTTTAGGCGAGTTTGGATTGACGCCGTTGTTGGTGATACCGATTGCGGCCAAGCCGGGAGACAACGTGGCGCGGCGGAGTGAGAAGATGCCATGGTATGCGGGCAAGACGCTTTTAGAAGGTCTGGATATGCTCCAGCCGGCGCCGTCGAAGGAGGAGGGGCCGCTGCGTTTTCCGGTGCAGGACGTGTATGAACGGGAGGGAGAAAAGATTCTGGTGGGCAAGATGTCCTCGGGGATACTGACAAGGGGCCAGGAGGTGATGTTTCATCCACTGGGCAAGAGGGCAACGGTTGATTACATAAAAGTGTTCGAGGGCAAAAGAGAGCAGGCGGAAGCAGGACGGTCCATTGGGCTGGTACTCAAAGACAAATCGGCGTTGCAGGGTCTGAAGCGGGGACAAATTGCCTGCGCTGTTTCTCCTTCACCGAAGGTCAGCAATACGATAACGGCGACGATTTTCTGGATGAACGGCGAACCGCTGCGGAAAAATGAGAAGCTCTATTTGAAATGCGCGACGCAACAGGTTCTGTGCAAGGTGAAAAAGATCCGGGAGCGTTTGAATTCATCGACGCTGGAGATTCTGGAAGAAGACGCCGATTTGCTGCATGAAACAGAAGTTGGCAAACTAACGATCAAGACGGAAGAAAGCATCTGCATGGATCCGTTTGAGCAGGTGGAGGAGATGGGGCGTTTTGTGCTGATGCGGGATACGGATACGGTGGCGGGGGGGGTAGTGCATTAGCATAGAGTTCAGGGGTCAAGGGGGATTCGCCAAAGGGGGATTTCAGCACCGGGGCATTTGGCTTTACGAAATGTAAGCGCTTGTCAATATTGATGTTATGTCGGTCACAGATCGGGACGCCGTCCACTGCGAAAATACTCATAGCGACATTTGCTTCTAAAGAGCAGATATGGTAGTTTATCAGTTCAAAACTAATCGAAGTACCTGGAGTCAACATACATAAGACAGGGAAATTTTATTTTAGAGAGGTTTGATGAGGACAAGCTCTCAGATTTTATCGCTGATTTCTCTCGAAGGCAGAGTAGCGGTGATTACGGGGGCGGCGTCGGGGATAGGACGGGCCAGCGCCAGGCGTCTGGCGGAGGCGGGAGCGGCAGCGGCGCTTTTAGATATTAATGAAGATCAAGGTCGAGAGGCGGCCGCAGAGATCACCCAGGCGGGCGGGCGGGCGAAATTTTACCGGTGTGATGTGGTCTCGTATGCTGATTGTCAAAAGGCGACCGAAGAGATAATTAAAGATTTTACGAAGATTGATATATTATTTAACAACGCCGGGGTGACGCGGCGGAAAGACGTGGTTGATCTGACGGAAGAGGAATGGGACCTGGTGCTCAACGTCAATCTTAAAGGGATATATTTACTAAGCCACCATGTGATACCGTACATGAGAGAGAAGGGGGGCGGGGTGATCATC
>LJUC01000125.1 GCA_001303695.1 Phycisphaerae bacterium SM23_30 | reverse complement strand
CCCCCCGCCCCCGCAGCCCGGAATCTTTGACCTCCTGGATAATCTGTTCTGCGGTTAACTCCCGCAGGGCCTTCCGGATGCCCTGGTAACCCCCGACCGCCTCGTACTCTTCGATAGACTCCGGATCAATAGTGCCGCAATTCCTCAGGACGATCCTGGTCTGAAAATTGTGGAAATCCGCCTCGGAACCCCTCTTCGTGCCGTCCGGGGCAATGTCCAGGGCCACGTGTTCCTCCAGTATTTCACGGCCCTGGATATGCCGATGGAATATCTCCTCGGCCAACTCCGGCGTGACTTGCCCGTAGATAATCCGACGGCCGTTATCTCGAACCTCGACCAACGGCTCCCGGTAACACATGCCGACAGTAGCTCCTTCAGCCGATCGTAGGTCTGTTGAGCCCCCGCCGACAAACCGCAGGTGCCCATGCCAACAATCACTTTCTTCATCAAAAACTCCAGTTGTTCCAGATCTCTGCCAAACTTCAGCCATTTCTGGCGCTTTCCATCTTTTTATCTCATACGTTAAGGTCCCGCCCCGCCGCCGGCGACGGTTGTCTCCTTTGGGGCCTGCTCTTCCCGACGCCGGTAACGCCTTAAAAGCTTCCGCACTAACGCCGGCGTGAGCTGGCCGTATGTATCTTCATTGACCATAATCACCGGCGACAGCGAGCAGCAGCCGATACAGGCCACCGTGTTGAGCGTAAACAGGCCGTCCTCTGTCGTGCCTCCGATCTCAATACCCAATTCATCCTCGATGGTCTCTCGGATCACCTTGGCGCTTGATACGTGGCAGGCGGTCCCGGCGCAGGCCCGGATCACGTACTTGCCCATGGGTTGAAGCCGAAACTGACTATAAAACGTGATGACCCCGAAGACCTCCGATTCCGGTATGCCGGTTACGCTCGAAATGTAGCTGATAGCCCTTCGGGGGATGTAGCCGAAATGATCCTGAGCCGACTGAAGCAGCGGAATCAACTCCCCCGGGGCGCCGTCATAACGCCATAAACGGTAGCCAAAATTTTCTTGTCTTTCAGCCAAAATTGGCCCTCCCTTCTTCGGCGGTGCCGTGGGTTTGTTTCAGGCCCCCGCCGGTCCTTGCCCGCACCGAAAAGGACCTTCTCCTGAAGATTATCAGTTTCAAAACATTTATAAAAATATCAAGCGGCGCCCCCAAACCCGGCCTGGGGGTGCTTTCAAGTCCTGCGCGCCTGGTCGTCTTCATTATTCCGCAATATTAATCACTTTCGCTTCCCGAACCCTCAGTACCCCTTCAATCTCACTGAGCTTTTCGATCACCCGCGGGGTACGCCCCACCGCCCCATGGCCGGTGATCATCCCCACCAGCTTGGTGCCGTCCTCAATTACGTCGCAAAAGACCACGTCATCGATAAAATAAACGGTCGTGAAAATCTGCTGTATGACATCTTTGTCGATGTCCACAATGATGTAGCTGGTGGTGCCGGGGTGCTGGCTGGGACTGGTCTGGGCGGGCCGCTTCACCGCATCGGCATATATCTTGATAAACTCATCCACGTCTCGATCCAGCTTCGGTCTTTCCACCTCCGACATGGAGGCAATTTCCACCCCTGCCATAGCGGCAATTTTATCAAATATTGTCTTAATCTCTTGCTGGGAGGACGCCTGGGCCAGAATGATTATATCAAAATCGCCTCTTACCGCCTCGCAAAGCTGCACCCCTTCCATCTGGTAGAGCCGGGTATATATTTCCATGCTTTTATCGGGGTCGGTAACCCGAATGGTCAGATAAGCGCTGACCGACTCGCGCAGGCCTTTTTCTGCCGGTTCCGGCTCGGCGACCTGGGCCTCTTTGGCGGTAGAGCCGGGAGTAAGCTCCCCTAACGCCTTCACCAGATCCGGAATCTCAAAGGGCTTGTCGAGGTAGCCGGTGTTGTATTCCGAGAGGGCTTCCACCTCCAGGCTCACATCACCATACCCGGTGATGACCAGCACCGGAAGCTCGGGATACTGATTCTTTATGACCTTGAGTATCTTCAGCCCGTCGATGTCCGGCATGAAGATATCGGTCACCAGATAATCATAGGCTATCCCCTTGGTCCGGGACGCGTCCAGTTCATGAATGGCCGATATCCCGTCCGGACAGGCAACGGCGCTATAGCCCTCCTGGGTCAGGCCCACCGTAAGGTTTCTGCGAATCTCGGCCTCGTCGTCGATTATTAATATGCGACCTTTCAAGGGCAACCTCCTATTCTAATAAATGCCTGACTTTAATTTTGCAGGAGTCATAATAAATACCTTCTTCGTAGGGATTTAACTCTACTTTAGCCGCCCTTTTTACGCAGCTTTTACTTCCTACAATAAAAATCCTAACACTAATCATAAAATCACGCTTTGTCAAATATTTTCTCCACACCCATCTTTCTGGTCTTTCCCAGCCTTTCTACATTCTAAAAGGGTCGTAACAACTTATGATATAAAAACTTATGATATATAACCCGGCTGCCGTGCTCATTTTATCATCCCTTTTCCGTCAATCCCGATCCTTTGCCCCCTTTACCTAAAACACTATTGCGATTACCATAAAAGCAAATTATGATCGACACCGCCAAATTAAGCCGATTTTCCTTCAAAGTCGGCAAATACCGACCTCCCAGCGAAGGCGCCGCTGCTTCGCTTTTAATACAGGTCACCGAAAATTGCCCCTGGAACCGGTGCGCTTTTTGTTGTTTGTATCGAAACCACAAGTTTGTTTACCGGCCCGTGGCGGAGGTAAAAAAAGATATCGACCAGGTCAAAGCCGTCTGCGACGAATTAAAGAAGATATCCTCACAGCTCGGCCGGGGCGGCCGGGTAACCCCCGAGGTCATTGCCGCCCTGAGAAAGAACGATCCCTCGTTGTCTCTGAATCCCGGTTTTATCACCATTGTTCATTGGCTCTACACCGGCGGCAAAACCGCCTTCCTGCAGGACTCCAACAGCTTAATCATGAGGCCGCCGGAGTTGATCGATCTCGTCAAGTACCTCAGAAAGGCCTTCCCTTCTATAGAAAGGGTAACCTCTTACGCCCGCTCTCACACTCTCTACCATAAAAAGTTAGAAGACCTAAAAGCGATCCGGGCCGCCGGCCTGGACCGACTGCACGTCGGCCTGGAAACCGGCGACGACCAACTGCTCCAAAAGATTAAAAAAGGCGTAACCGCCGATCAGCATATCCAGGCCGGCCTCAAAGCCAAAGAAGCGGGTTTTGAACTATCCGAATATTTCATGACCGATCTCGGCGGCCGAAACCGCTGGCGGCCCCATGCCCTAAACACCGCCCGCGTCCTCAGCGAGATAAATCCCCACTACGTCCGCTCCCGACCTTTAGTGCCCATCTGCGGCACCCCTTTATTTGAGGAATATGCCGCCGGCGCCCTTAGGCTTTCCTCTCCGCACGAAAGATTACATGAGCTCAGGCTCATGGTGCAAAACCTGAATTTCTCCGGCCGGCTCGTCTTTGACCATTCCATGAACAGCTGGTGCAATCAGAACCGAAGACCCCTCTTCAGCCTCGACCACGAAGGATACCAATTCCCCCAGCAAAAAGATAAGGTTATAGAATTGATCGAACTGGGACTTGGCCTCGAGGAATCCCGCCACATTCACGTCGAAGAGCTAATCAAATACTCAACTTTATGATCCCCGCACGATCGCTTCTCTTCTCGAACGTTTATATTACGTATCTATAAAATCCGGGTTTAGCTGCGCTATTTTGACTTATCGAAATCCGCGGTTCCAAACCTGCTAATCCTGTCCGATATTTTGAATGCTGACGGGCGGATCTGAATTCTTTTTTATCGTCTTTGCCTCTTTGCGTGATTACCTGCCGGTCCGGCTTTTCATCTCGATCTCACCCCAACGCCCAGGTAGCCCAGCTCCGCGCACGCCTGCCATATCCGCCGCCCGAGCGGCGCCGCCACCGTCCCGCCGCCGCCTTCGTCTTCCACCACCACCGCCAGCGCCAGAGATGAACCCTCCCCGCCCCGAGCAAACCCGCTGAACACCGAACAATCCCCCGTCGAACCGGTCTTGCCGTACAGGCTGATCTGATCTCTCCCCCACGGCCAGGTAGTAAAGGCATTATAGGCCGTCCCACCCGCCTCATATATCACCGCCTGCATACCCGCCTGCACCGTCCGGATATTTCCCAGAGAATCAGCCACCCGATATTGCTCCTGCCTAACCTTGGGCTCCAGGATCAGAAACGGCTGCTTAAATATCCCTTCCCGCGCGAGGGTGGCCATGCTGTTGGCCAACTGCAAGACCGAGCCTTCCAGAGGCCGCAATCCCACACTGATAAAGCTTAAGTCTTGTTCGTACGGGATTCTTCGTTGGAGATAACCGGCCGCTTCCTGGAAGGAATAATAAGCCCTTTGATCGGATACCCCCTCCGGCCAGGCCAGCAAATGTCTCCCGAAACCCATCTCCGCCAGCCATGACGTCACCGCCTGGGCCCCTATCCGTTGAGCCGCTTCCATGAAATAGGTATTACAACTGACCTTGATAGCCTGCCGGGCATCCACCATCCCGTGCCCATACAGATGGCAGATCGAACGCGGCGTTACGGCGGCACTGCCCGGCGTACAGCTAATACGGCTTTGGGCCTCAACCACGCCCGCCTCCAGAGCCTTCAGCAGCAAGGTGGGCTTAATAGTCGAGCCCGGCATATAATTTTCACTCAAGGCCCGATTGACCTTGCGCCTGAGGGGATCCGGATAATTCTTATCCGGCGGATTGATCCTTTCATACTGATCCCGGCGGTAATAGCTGTTCAAATCGAACGTCGGCGCCGAAACCAGCGCCCGTATCTCACCGGTCGGCACGTCTATAACTACCGCCGCCCCCTGATACTCGGCCCTCTGGCCGTTATCACCCTCAAAAAAATTCAGGATCTTTTGATGCAGCTCTATATCAATGGTCAACCGAACGTCTTGACCCAGTTGAATGTCAATTTGCCGCATCGGTTCATAATTTTTATTATATTTAATCCACCCCCGTCGGCCCCGCAGTCGCTCTTCGAACATCCGCTCCACCCCCCATTCGCCCCGCCGATCACCCAGTTGATACGCCCTCGACTGTTGCTCGTCGGGTTCTTCTACCGCTGCCCCGGACGCCTCCGGGCGGTTGGGATCTGCCGGCGCTCTAATCAGTTGACCGATCAAATGGCAGGCCGCATCCTCGTAGGGGTAACGCCGTAACTTGCCCGTCCGAATACTTACCGCACGCTCCTGACCATCCCCGCGCGGCGACGCCCCGATTATCTTCTCCTCCACAATCAACGCCTCATCCTCCGAAATCGTCAGCACCCGATGCAGCATGTTCATCTCCGCCACGTCGCTGCTGGAATGGAATATCCAATCGACCAATCGTTCCGATTCCGCCGGTATCTTCTCCGTCAGATCCTCCTCAATGCCCCGCGCCGTCGCCCCCCTGTAAGGCAATCCGGTCTTATCATAGTATCGCCGCCGCGCCCGCGAACTCCGCCAGACATAAATGGTGTCGTTGATCTCCCGGATCGGTCCATAGAGCTCCTCCGGTTCTATCGCGCAGATCCGCACCAGATCCGCCAGCAGCTCCTCCGCCCTTTCCCGCGCCTCCGCCAGCTCCTGCCGCTCCCCGGAATCCTTCGCAGGATTATCCTCTGCCTTATACTGCTGAAATCTCCAAAAACGATCGTCATACAGACGCGTCAACTTGTAATGCAGACAGAGTTCGTAACTACCCTCATCCAACGCCAACGCTCGATCCCGACAGTCCAAAATCCTCCCCCGCCTCGTATCGATCCATTCGGCACGCTCGATCGTTTGCTGCGTCTGGCGAACATAATCCCCCCCCTCGATAATCTGCAGACGCCCCAGCCGAACCACGAGCACTCCCGCCGCCGCCGCCCAAAAAAAAATGATGATTTTCAGCCTCCGCTGAAACATCCCTCAACTGCCGCCTTTTCTTCTTCCTGAACCAACAGAAGGGTCTCAAATAAACCAAGAGAAAAACTCTCCCCTTCGCCCGGAATGACGCCTTCCGTGCTACATGGTTTTGTTAGATGATCTAACCGGACTTTGGCAAAACTTTAGCTCTATTAAAATCTTTGTCAGCCCCAAAAATTATTGCTCGGCGTATCATCTGCCTGACCGGCCCTTTTCCAGTTGGGCCGGACTCGGCAGCTTGGCCCGTGACGAACACTTGAACTCGATAAACTGCGGCGGAGTGGCCTGGAGGTCGCGGGGCCAGGCAAATAAAAGTTCCACCACCGCGTTCTGGCTTGAACCCTTCAAATCATCAAAACCGGCCCGGTCCACCACCTGTCCCCCGGACCGGAAAAATCCCACCGGATACCGGATCAGCCCGGTACGGTCCCCCTCGGCTTCGTTGTATCCGACCAGCCGAAAGCTACTCAAGACATACCGGATCATACCATCGGCGTCCTTGGCGCCGGGATCCTTATTGCTGACCGTCGCCCGGATGTTAATCCGCACCGCCAGGAACATCTCCCCGGGCTGGGGAAACACTTCTTGACTGGTCTTTGAGTCGATCACCGTCCCGGCCACCAGCCAGGCCTCCTCAAAACCCATTGAGGCGGCGGTTGATTCCACCCGGCTGGAACGCTCCTGACTTAATAACAGGCGGTTTAGATACAGTTCCCGCTGCAGATCCGGATGATACCTGCCCAGCGGCGTCTTGCCGGCGAAACTATAGGTGCTGGCGTGTTTCACCAGCGAAAACACCAGCCCGTCCCCATAGGGAAAAAATCCCCTTTCATCCCCTAATCGGCTTATCAGATCCGCCTCCGCCGACCCCTCAGAACGCTCCGGGAAACGGTCATAACCCAAAAACTTCGCCGGGATCGGCAGCAACTGAAAACCAAACGCCACCATCCCCGCCATCACTAAACTGGCGATCAGACCCGCCCCCGCGCTGCCTACCCGATCAATCAGCAGCGGAAACTTCATGTTGCCTTTGATCAGCTCATCGAACGCTACCCGCAGCAGTAAAAGGCTGATGATAAACAACGCCAAAAAAACGCCCCCCTTCGTCGGGTAACCTGCTAACCCCGCCTTCTTGAGCTGCTCGTCTAAAATCTCATAGTAATCAAACGTTATCATCGCCGCTACCAGGGTCAGCGCCGCCATGATCACGGTGCTGAATAAACCCTGCTTGAAAACCAGGTAAAACGTCACCGCCCCTACAATCATGCATAAAAATAACATCGCTATCATGGCTTCTATTCTCCGGTTCCTATCAACAAATTAATCTTTCTTCTCTGC
Organism: Phycisphaerae bacterium SM23_30; assembly: GCA_001303695.1. Lineage (GTDB taxonomy): Bacteria > Planctomycetota > Phycisphaerae > Sedimentisphaerales > SM23-30 > SM23-30. The sequence goes on along the minus strand of LJUC01000125.1, from coordinate 4,498 downwards.
GCCCCGGCACTCTGCAACATTATAAATGATGGATAACATGCCGCTCCTCATTCTACCTGTTATTGAGAACGGGCGCCTTGTTGGGAAATCAACCTTTCTCTCGCCTGCGGCATAATCCGCTCTTATTATCCTTTAGCCTTTTGCTCCTGCCAGCCGGCGCCCGCCCGCTTTTCGCCCTTGGCCGATCCCTCCGACGTCACCCGCAGCACCTCCTGAATACTGGTGACCCCGGCGATTACCTTCTGCAGGGCCTCTTCCTGCATGTAAAGCATCTTTTCCTTACGACACTGGGCCCGCATGGCGTTGACCGGCGCCTTCTCCAGGATGAGCTCCCGCAAACTCTCGGAAACAAACAACGTTTCAAAGACCGCCGTCCGACCCACGTAACCCGTCCCCTGGCAATGGGTGCAAAATAACGGCCGGCCCCGCTTGTCATATTCTATCTCGCCCGCCCGGTAAAATTGCTCGATCTTATCCGCCGGCAGATTCAGCTTCTTCAGCAGCGCCGCGTCCGGCTCATAGGCCTCACAACACTCCGGACAGAGCTTGCGAACCAGCTTTTGACTGATGATCGCCAATAAAGTTTGAGCCACCAGTTCATGATCGACCACCCACTTCAACCACGATTGCAAACCGTGAAAGGTCGTCGGCTCGGCTACCCCAAAATAAAGCTTCTTGCCTTCGGTGGCCGCCCGCGAACCATAAATCGCCATCTTCGCTTCGTCGCAGAAACCCACCATCGTGACGTCCGGATCTCCCCGCAGAACACTTTGCATTTGGCGGGCCGACCCCCGGGCCTCGGGGGACTGATCCATCAAATGCTGGGTAATGTTGTCCATTTCCGTCAACAGCTTTTTTTCAAACGTATGAACGTGCAGCATAAAGGGATCGTGACGCTGGGTCAGACTATAGAGCGTCGTCGTTACCCCGTTGCCCTTGGTCCCACATACCAAAACCACCCCCGCCGGCGCCGCCACCATCTCCTTGACCCGCTCCAGCTGCCTCTCGGTAAATCCTAACTCGTCCAGCTTAAACGCCTGGGCCGCCTGCACCCTCTCCAGAATTATATGTTCCCCCTGGGTGCTGCCGGCGGTCTTGACCTTCCATTGCGCCTCCTCGTCTTCCCGCAGGGTCTTGAACCTGCCGCTTTGCGGGTGGCGGCGCTCCTCGGTATCTAACCCGCTCATTTCCTTGACATAATTTATAAAATTTTCCCCGTCCTGGCGCGCCCGCTCACCCGGATTGCTGACCACCCCGTCGATGACATAACGTACTTGAAAATTATCCCCCTTCGGCATCATCTCCGTTAAACTTACCCGCCGCGTCCAGAGTTCATTTACTACGTCTTCGGCAATGACGTACCCGGTATACTCCGGATCTTGACGGTGCGGTACCGGCAGCTCGTTGCCATGTGCCGACACGAATACCAGCCGCTTCTTCACCGTCTTGGGGGCTTCCTTCTTGCTTTCCAACAGGTCTTTGATGTGATCTATCGTCAGTATCTTGAACTCCTTCGTCACCCGGGCGTTGCGATGCATCACATAGATAATGCTCAAGGTCAGCCAGGCAACCACAAATATGGCCAAATTCACCAAAAACGGCACCGGCAGTATCCACCAAAGCGCCACCGCCGCTATCAACACCCCTATGTAAATATTATTCCAGAACTCCCGACTGGTATGTACCTTCTCCGCGTCCTTGTCCAGCCATTGACCCACCCAGGCCCAAACGCCCAGAAAAATCACGAAAATAACTACCTTCCATATGGCAATATATTCCCCTATGCCCGCCGACTGCCCTAATACTTCAATCTCCATGCATTACTCCAAAATTTCTATGGTTAATTCTCCGGTATAATCCCGTCTAACCCGTCTTGATCCCTTTCAAAGCCATCTTCAACTCCTCGGGGCTCGGAGCGTAAGCGTACCCCGTCTTCAAATCAATATATTCCTCCTCAATCAATTGACGCAGCGACTCGGAGTAATCAATCATACCTTCTGAATACGCTGATTTCAACACCGTCGTAAGTTCCACTTCCCGTTCCTCCGCGATCAATTTCCGCGTCCTGCTGTTGGAAATCATTATCTCCACGGCCGGCACCCGCTCCGGATCCTCACAGATCGTCGGCAGCAGACGCTGGGAAATCGTCGCGCGTAAATTCCCCACCAAAGCCTGCCGAATTAAGGTGCGTTCTTGCTGTGGGGTTAAATCCAGCAAACGCGTGATCGTCTGATAGACATTGGTGCTGTGCAAGGTGGCAAAAACCAAATGTCCCGTCTCCGCCGCCCGCAAGCCCGCCGTCAATGTGTCATAATCCCGTATCTCCCCGATCAGCACCACGTCCGGATCTTCCCGCATCAAAGAACGAAGACCCTCCTCGTAAGATACCACGTCCACCCCAATCTCCCGCTGGCTTATCAAAGCCTTGTCGTCTTGAAAAATATATTCTATCGGATCCTCAATGGTGATAATATGACAGGATCTATTGCGATTAATATGGTCCAGCATCGACGCGATCGTCGTGCTCTTGCCGCAGCCCGTCACGCCCGTAACCAATACCAGACCTTGAGGAGCCTCTGCAATCCTGTGGATCGTCTCCGGTAAATGCAGCGTCTCGAACGGCGGAATCACACTCATAACCCGACGCGCCGCCAATGATATATGACCCCGACTGCGATACACATTGATGCGAAACCGATCCGTGTCCCCCATGTCGTAGGCAAAATCCAGCGCCCCGTTCTCCAGGAAAAAAACCTTCTGCTCTTCGGTTAATATCTCAAAGATCAGCTTCTCCAGCTCGGCTTCGGAGATCGCCTCGCTCGTCGTCTGCTTTAATTGACCCCCTATCCGGATCCGCGGAATCTCTAAGCCCTTGAGATGCAAATCTGATGCGTGCATCTTGATCGCCGCCCGAAAATACTTATCTATCAGCGCCGGCCGATCACGCGTAACATGTTTGCTCAAAGGTTGCTTGTTCAAACTCCTGCTCCCGATTTTTGGCCCATGTCTTAATCTCGCGCCGATGTCTTTTACGACGCCTTTCTATCCCGCCGCTCCCAACGAACGTTAATCCCCCGCTCCTGCAGGTATTGCTTCACTTCCGCTATCGTGTACTGACCGAAATGGAAAATACTCGCCGCCAACGCCGCGTCCGCCTGGCCTTCCGTCAGCACCGCCTCTATATCCGCCGGCGCGCCTGCCCCCCCGCTGGCCACCACCGGAATACCCACCGCCTCGCTCACCGCCGCCGTCATCTCTAAATCGTAACCCGCCTTGGTGCCGTCGGCGTTCATAACATTAAGCACAATCTCCCCCGCCCCGTCGGCCTGCCCTTTGCCCACCCAGTCCATCACCCTGATGCCCGTCGGCCTCCGCCCGCCGTTTATATATACTTCCCAGTACTCCTTATTATCCTTCATCACCCGATTGGCATCAACGGCCAGCACGATGCACTGGCTGCCGAAACGAAGGGCCGCCTGTCTAATAAGATCCTGATCCAGCACCGCCGCCGTGTTTATACTGACCTTATCCGCCCCGCTGTTAAGCATCTCTCGTATATCATCAAGCGTCCGAATCCCGCCCCCCACCGTCAACGGCATAAATACCCGCTCCGATGCCTCCCGCAATATCTCCACCGTCAGGGCGCGACCCTCATGACTGGCGGATATATCATAAAAAACCAGCTCATCCGCACCCTGCTGCTCGTACCGCAGCGCACACTCGGAAACCTCCCCCGCGTCCCGGTGGTCAAAAAACTTCACCCCCTTCACCACCCGCCCTTTATCCACGTCCAAACACGGTATAATTCTCTTCGCCAACATCGATAAGTGCTTTGTAGCAAAATGTTTACGACATTATTAAACGCCTGAATTAAAATTACATAAACAAACTAAATATCCATTATTCCACAAACATTCCATATTAATAAATATCACCATATAAGCAACCCAATTTTCGACTTAATAAAATAAAGGCAAATCAGCTAATATGATAAAGATTGCATATTCCACCAAAATCCCCCGTTAAACGCCGGAAGTCTTTCATCTTTTAACTCTCAACCCCTCATAAACCTCCCGACAAAACCTGTCCGTCATCCCCGCCATGTAATCGCACGCCGCCCGCTGCCGACCTTGTTCCGCTATCCGCTCCCTGTACCCCTCCGGCAATAACATCGGCTCTTTTACATACGCCGCAAATAAATAACGCAGCTCTTCTCCCGCGCGCTTCTGCGCCTGCCTCACCTGCCGATGTTGATATACGTTCCCCATCAAAAAATCCTCCAGCTCCGCCATCTTCCCCCTGCCCGCCGCCGATAGCTCGACTATCTGTTCTCCCGCCCCCCGCACCTCGTCCACGCTCATCGGCTGCAACTCTCGAAGCCGCCCTTCGGTCGCCTCCAGTGCATCAACCACTAATAGATCGATCAACCCCTTCGCGCACCGCAACTGCCGTACCTGCTTTTTCGCCTCCGGAAACTGCTCCTGCACCCGCCTTTTTA
>LJUC01000124.1 GCA_001303695.1 Phycisphaerae bacterium SM23_30 | reverse complement strand
GTTTGGTCCCGCCAAAGCGTAGTTTCATCGGGCGGAGCCGGAGTTTGGTCTTCTGATATTGGAGTTTCACCCGCTGAGGATGATGCTCCATCCTGCGGCGGCAGCGGCACCTCATTATAATTTTGCTGCCAGAGGGCTATATCATCTCCGTCAACCTTGGCGTCCAGATTCCAGTCGCCCATGCCCGGTGTATTGTCGTTTACGCCTAGAGGATCATAATTTTGTTGCCAGAGGGCCAGGTCGGCTTCATCCACTTCGGCATCGCCGTTGGCGTCGCACAGGAGGCGGAAAAAGTCCTGCGAAACCGCCCCGGTACTGCGGTCTATAGTTAGATAACCATCTGCCTGACCGTCCGTGTCCAGCAACTTATATCCAGCCAGATCCTTGATTTCGGAGGTATCTATACGTATTTCGTAGCGACCGTTGGCGAGATGGGTCAGTAAGGAGCTGCCGAAACCGTCGATCGTAAGATCGATCTTCAGAGTATTAGTAGAATCATTCCAATCGAAATATGTTTCATCCAGCCACGCCAGGGGATTATCAGGAGCAGAAAGATCATAGAGTTTAATATGGTCATCTATGGCGCCGCCGGTTATCAGCTCATCAATATACATGGCCTTATCAAATTGGAGGGCCAGTGATGTGACATTCGACCGCTGGGATTCGCCTTCATTAAGAACCACCGAATAAACCGTCGGCGGCAAGGGCACAGGCAGCTCCGAGGAATCATAACGTTGCTGCCACAGGGCCAGGTCGGCGCCGTCGATGCAGCCGTCCAGATTCCAGTCGCCCATGCCCGGAGTGTTGTCATTTAAGCCTAGCGGATCGTAATTTTGCTGCCAGAGAGCCAGGTCGTCGCCGTCCACTTTGGCATCACCGTTGGCATCACATTCGAGCCGGAAGAAATCCTGTTCGGAAGAAACGGTACTATGGTCAATTATGAGCCAACCATCTATCTGGCCATCATTGTCCACTAAATCGTTCCCGACCAAATCTGTAATCGCGGCAGTATTAATGCGTATCTCGTAGCGGCCATCAGAGAGATGGGTTTGTTGCGAACCGCCGATACCATCGCTGGTGAGATCTACTATCAGAGTATCCGTTATATCATCCCAGGCAAAATGTAAAGCAGTTAACCCGGCAAGAGGCGCGTTCAGATCAGATTTATCGTAGAGTTTGATGTAATCAACCACGGCGCCGACTGCGATAAGCGTGTCCAGATTCATGTCCTTACTGAATCTCAGGGTCAAATCTGTTATATTCGACCGCTGATTTGCTCCGCCGTTTATCCCTACGTAAGATACCACCGGAGGCAGACCTGTGGTATTGTAAGACTGCTGCCACAGGGCAGCATCTCTCCCGTCAATCCGGTTGTCCAGGTTCCAATCGCCCATGCCGGGGGTATTGTCGTTTAAGCCTAGAGGATCATAATTTTGCTGCCAGATGGCAAAATCGTTCTCGTTCACCAATCCATCACCGTTGGTATCGCATTCGAGGCGGAATAAGTCCTGCGAAACCGACCCGGTACTGCGATCAATAATCAGCCAGCCATCCGTAAGACCATCATTATCCAGCAAATCATTTCCTGCCATATCATCTGTTTGTGTGGTATTTACGCGAACTACGAAATATCCGTTGGCAAGGGTGGTCAAATCAGAGCCGCCCCAGCTATCAATTGTCATATCTATAGTCAAGACATTTAGCTGGCTGTCCCAGACGAATCTAGACTCATCCAGCCACGGTAAGGGGGTGCCGGGAGTTAAGAGGCTATAAATCTCAATGTACTGATCGATGGTCTCGTCTGCAATGAGGTATCCTATATTTGTACCGCTGTCGAAACTGATACGCAGATCGGTAATATTGGATCGCTGAATCTGATTGCCGTTTATGGTTATGGAATCAATTTGCGGTTTTATGGTATCGAGTATAAAGGTTACGATTTCATCGGCGCCCTGGTTCAGCAGATTGCCGCCCTGATCTCTTATAGTGTTCTGGCCGCTGAGAATCACGGTATATGGACCGTCCACTAACAACGGTGTTGATAAAGTAATAATTAGCTCTTTTGTTCCCCAGCCGGTTATTGAATCCGACATAATTTCATCAGAGTCAGGATCAAGGATTGTAATATCACTATCCTCACCCAGAACAACCTCGGAGAAGGTGAAGCGAAGGATTGGGGTAGTGTCTTTGGTCAGCTTATCGGTTGGATCGCTGCCGGTATCATCAGATAGCATCCAATCTGCTACGGTGGGAAGCACCGCGTTAATTTCTACTTCTACCGTTGTCGTATCCAAGGCCCCGCCGTTGTCCTGCATTATATAAGTAAACACATCGATTGCTGTCTGACCCAGCCCCAGATATTCAAATCGACCGTTGGGATCATAAGTGTAAGTACCATCGCCATTATCGATAACCAATCCCAAGGTATCCGTGGTATCGATGCCCACAATAGAGAACGAATCGTTAACATCCGGATCCATGTCATTAATCAGCAGGCTTGAGGCTGTGATGATGACCGCAGTGTCTTCATCGGTGAAAACTCGATCCGGAACCGCGGTAGGCGCGTCATTGACGCCATTTATGGTCACCGTCACTTCGGCGGTATTATTGCCTCCCGTTTGAGCGTAGCCGTCGGTCACCGAATACCAGAAGGTATCTGTGGCTGACTCTCCTATACCCAGGTACTCAAACTGACCATTGGGATTGTAGATATAGATATTCTGGCCGAAATCAACGAGCACACCCTTGATGCCGGTGGTATCGATGTCGATAATGAAGAGTGAATCCCCCAGATCAGGATCCCAGTCATTATTCAGGAGTTCTGAAGAAGTAATTAATAACGTTGTATCCTCGTCGGTTACTACAATATCATCCTGGGCCACCGGGAATCCTTCAATCGAGCCGGATACCGACCCGAATATCCCGGTTCCTTCAGGGCTGACAACGCTTGCGGTCACGGTGAAATAGCCGTAAGTGCTATAAACATGCTGGGTACCGGCAAGCGCCACTATAGGCGCCGGGTAGTTAAATGCGCCGCCTTCATAGATTGCAACTGTTCCCAGTCCACCGTTGTAACCGGTGGTCCAGTCACCCAATACGACATCGTATGCGCCATCGTCATTAAAATCAGCCGTACCGTCTATAGTACCCGGAACGTCAAAAAAGTCGGTAGTCGCCGATGTACCCTGGGGGAACTGAACAACCATCGATGACACGCCCGTTGCCGAACCCAGATAAAGAAATGCCTGCCCCACAGAATTACCTTGGGTGTCGGTTTTGGCGGCCAGGGCCAGAAAATCACTATATCCGTCCGCGTTCACATCGCCGGCGTTGGCCAGATCCCAGCCAAACCATTGATCCATAGCCTCTTCGGGAACGTCAACAAAATAAGGTTCCTGCGTAAATCCGTCGGCAGAACCAAAGTATAGATATACGGCGCCGGGATAATGGATGGTGTCACTGGAATACCAGGGAGCGGCGGCGATCATGTCGGGATATCCATCGTTATTAACGTCACCAGCACCTACGGCATCCCATCCCAGCCAGTGGCCCTTCTGCTCGCCTGCAACAACCTGATCCGGTAACGGTGAAAGTCCTCCTGCCGAACCCAGGAATAGATACACAAAACCATTACCCCATTCACCTTCTTCGCCTCCCTCGTTGCATGCCCCGATGATAACATCGTCAAAGCCATCGTCATTAAGATCACCCAGCGACGATACGGCAGTGCCGAATAGTCCGTCAGTCTTGTTGCCGAAATAAGTCCAAACCGGATTTTCGGTGAGTCCGTCTTCGGAGCCAAGATATAGCTGGGCCTTGCCGGCACGGATCAACGTAATTACATCAGGTTCGTCTATCTGGACTACATCAGCAGCCGGTACTCCCACCAAAACATCATCAAATCCATCATTGTTGACATCACCTGCCGATGACACTGAGTATTGTATCAATCCGAAAGATTCAAAACCTGCTCTACTCCAGGCAGGCATTTGATAAAGGCCGTCGGGACCGCCAAAATACAGAAGGAGCTGGCCTTGAACTATTTCTGACACCTGCACCACCGTGCCGTCCAGGTTCACCACTGTTTTCCAAACGGTGACCAACTGATACGGCGCCCCGACAATCACATCGTCGTACCCGTCCGCGTTGACGTCTCCGGCAGCGGCCACCAGTTTACCAAACCCGCCATCAGGCTGTGTGCCCTGAATAATGGTAACAGGTTGCGTTTCTAGTCCGTTTTGGGTTCCCAGATACAGAAGAATTCTGCCGCCAATCTCATTACCGAAACTATCGTAGCTTGTCTGACCCACTACCAGGTCATCATAACCGTCATTATTTACGTCTCCCGCCCCGGCGGAGGCTCGAATATTCCATCCGGGAGCTCCAATGCCTTCAAATCCTTCAAAGACCTGTGCCGGATCCTGCCACATTTCAGGATCCGGTAGGATATATGGAGTCGTAATCGTTTGGGCGGGACCGCCGTCGCCAAAATCAACCAGGATATCAATTTCATTGCTATCGGGACGGTACTGATAGGAAGGATCGGTAACCTCAATATGAATATTGGCGGTTTCTCCTTCGTATACAACATCGTCCACGAAAGCGGGCGTAACCACCAGTCCATAATCAATACCGGCAAATCCCGTACCGGCCTCGATGTTTAATTCGACCAGCTGCCCGATCTGAACGCCGTTGAAAGATATACTTCCCGCTGCGGAGAAGTCGAGTTTGTTGGCGTAGCTGTCTGTAGCAATCACCACATCCCGGGCTATGATGCTGCCGCCGGATTTGACTTCGAAATCGCCGTTAAAAACATCCACATTGGCAAGCTCTACCGAACTCAGCGAGTTAATCTGCAAATCTCCCGCCCCCAGCACGGCGGCGTGAAGCTGACCTACCTCGGTTCGCAAACCAAAACCCGTCTCCGAAGTGACGAAAAGAACATCGCCGCTTACCAGCGCCTTTTCTCCTTGCCAAACATTCTTTGCTTCAATCGTGACTTTGGCTCCCTGAATCGTTGGGGTATTGGCACCACCAAAGGTTCTGGTTTCGCTAAATTGCATGTTTTCTTCTGCCTTCAGCAAAATACTCCCGCCTGAGTTGTTGATCGCCCCATTTTCAGTGAAAATAATATTACGGGCGGTGAAATTCACCTCACCACCGGCAGTAATGATAGTATCAATAATAATATCACGTTCAGCTTCAATCTGCAGCGGGCCCTGATAGTACTCGTCAATGAGCACACTCAAGTTGCCAAAGGTCTCGAGAGTTTCCACCGACCAGAATTGAGACAATACGGTAATATCCAGACCGGCATTGATGAGGACATTTTCGGCCATAACATTGCTGGTCATTCCCTCAATGTCGCGTACGTATCGGGCGGCATCCAAGGTAACGGTACTGCCCCAGGTCTCCAGCATACCCACTTCAATGCTGCTTTCACCTTCGGCCACCAGGTTAATGTCATTGGCCCCCACATAAAAAGCCCTGATCGTGTTGTCGGCCATGACGGTTACGGTGCCCACCGCCGCATGCACATCAGTTAAATCAACCGTTTTATCACGGCCGCGGGCATTGCTATCATAAATCGCAACATTACCCGCCCCGAACACGGCTACATCATAGAAATCAAAGTCTGCGTAGGCAAAAATATCGCCTGAAGTTTCAATCGCAAACGTCGTCCCGCAGATTAAACTACCCTCCGCTCCAAAGACTGAACCAAATTCCGAAATGAAATTGACCGTCTCTGCTTCAACGAATGCCCCGGTTTGCAGGTAAAGGTTGCCCTCGGTTTGAATTTCAACCAAATCAATTCCGACCAGACTGCCGCTAAGGGTAAGGTCCGCTTCACTTTGGATATAAACTTGCTTAGCGGTGAAGGCTTCACCGAAATCTAATCCTTTAATCCCTCGAGGTGCAATGATGGTGATCGATTCGGAACCGGATAGGGAGATTTTTTCCAGGTTGACCTTGCCGTCCTCCAGGTCAACCACCGGTATCACCAGTTGGCCGTTATGTAAAAGTTGGGTATAGAGTTCAGGCAGTGCTTCATCCGGACCAAAAACCGTGTCGGTATAATCCACGGGATTAATAAAGGTGAATTCACTTAATGAAAGCGGCGTGTATGCCGGTGTGTACTCAGTGAAGGTAATAAGAATATCTTCTCTATCCAGCTCCGTAACACCCAGATCCTCCAGAGTCTCTCCCGGACCTAAGATAATAGCGTCATCCCACACCACGCCCTCATCTCTGAGCAGAACGTCGGCCAGGCTTATCGCTTGCAGGGTCGTCGCATCAAGCACGTAGAACGAGGCAGTATCCCAGTTAAAGTCGGGGTCAATGGGAGTCGGGCCGCCGACATCGGCCGTAGCGACCAATACGCTGTAATGATAATCATGGACGCTGAACAGGTCGCTTATAATTGTTACCGGATACTGCTCCTCCTTGCCTTCCTCGTCTAATCTGGTTTCGTAATAAATCTGACTGGTTGTTCCTTGCAGTTGCTTCACCACATAGGAAGTCTCTGACGGATACACCGCCCCGGGCGCCTCGCCCACCAGAAAGACCTCAAAGACTTTATCGTCGTTTTGATCATCCGGGGTTCCCTGAATGTCTCGGTAATACCAGGTGTCTGTACCGGAATTATATTCCAGTTCGACCACCCAGGTATAGAAAGTATCGTCGTTATGGTCCTCGGTATAGACATCCTCGTCGTTCACTTCGGACATTCCATTAACATCACGGTAGAGCAACTGATTGGTTTCAGTGTTTTCATACAAGAAGAAACCGGAGAACTCATCCTGTTCAACACGTATGCCATCCGTAGGACCGGGGTTGTTTCCGAAGCCGGGAACATAAAACTGAAAGTCTACATTGTCGAACGGACCGGCATCGACCGGGAACTGATATCCCAAAGCCTCAATCCTGATTGATGTCGGCTCTACTGCTTCAAGCTGCAGCGCCTGCAGCTGCTGCTCGAGTAATACTTGTTCTGAGCGCAAGGCATCCAGTTCGTTAGAGAGTATTTCGATCGCCTCCGTCTCGGAATCCATGCGATTTCTGAACGTCTCTGCCCTGCCGCCAAAGGCAGCCGCTCCCTGGTCAACCACCATATTCTGGGCCACACTCAGGATGTCAGCCTCAATATCCTGCTGGTTAAAATCGACGGCAGCCAAGGCGGTGCGTTCGGTCCATTTCTGGGCGACGATCCCGTCCAGTTGAACCCTCATGTCATTTTCCATCACGGCCAGCTCCTCGACCCGGACTTGATGCGTGTCAATCTGCACCTGAGAATCACCCACCGTCTGGTTCAAGCCGACCAACTCAGTTGTGAGTCCGTCCAGAGTCGCTATCAACTGAGATTCCTCGGCCAGCGCACCCTGATATACTACATATAGATCGTCCCGCTGGCTGCTGAGGGTATTGATTTCGGCTTGCAGACTCTTCTGTTCCGAGGGAAGTATTTCGTTAACCGCATCAAGTATGCTTTCCATATTCTCTAATTGGGCCGAGTAGGTGCTTAGCAGCCCGTACAGCGTGCTCCGTTCATTCAGGAGCCGTTGCTCTTCGGTCGGCACCAGGTCCGCCAAATCGCCGGCGGCATAATCTAATATTTTCTCCAAACTCCGTATGTCAACTTCCACCGCGGCTATGTCAGCGTTAATGATATTAATCTCATTTATTAGGGCTGTTTCTTCCTGTTCGATCAGGCTGGGATTACCATCGTATCTGGTGATGCAGGCATCGATATGCCCAATGAGAGCACTTCTAAGCTGTTGTTGCAGGGCAAGGTCTGTCTCTTTATCTTGTATCTTCGCCATGCAATCCGTTCTATTATCCGGCCATTTGGGATCTAGCTCTCCCGAGGCCCATTGCGGGAAACTATAGTAAGCCAGAGCAAGATCACCGAACTGCTCGCCTGCGCCGTCTATGCCGTCTTTATTTCCCTTGCCGTATGAGACCAGAAGATCCGCCCGCAATTCGAGCAGTTGCTGCTCCTTTAATCCGGAAATAAGGGTAGCATTCATATCATACAAGGCCCATTTACCGGGACCGTAGGGACCACTGGTGATGTCGAAATATTCCCAATCAAGCCATGTCAGCGGCTTGGTTGGCAAATAGAAATCGCCGCTCCTGCCGTCAAAGTAAATCCCATCATAAAAATCAGAGTACGGCCTCGGCGTCTTGTAATTAGGCGTATAGCCATAACGCTCGATAAGGATATTATCCGTGTACTGAAGCGCGGCTTCCAGATAATCGTAGTCGCCCTGAAATTTTAGTACTTGATAGAAATATCTCCAAGCAAGCTTGGTATTTTGATCAGAAAGTTCGTTGAGATCCGTGTTTATGGAACTAATTATAGCATCGATATCAAGTAATGTGTTAAAACCGGTTATGGCTTCTATATGCGTCCACAATTCGCTGATAACATATTCCCCATAATTGGCGAGCCGGCGCAACTCGGTGTCAAAATAGTAATAAGTGGCATAGGGATTATCGAGCATATTGACTATGGGGGTGACAATATCAAGCACCGTCTGAAACTGAGCAAGTTGGGTTTCGAGGTAAGCCAGTTCATCCAGCAAATCGCTGTAGGGCGGGTAACCGCTCTTGGTCACACTGAGCGATATATCCTCGAGTTCTTTAATAATCAGGTCCGCTTCCGTACTAACGATGTACATTCCTATATAGGGATCCAGAGCCCGCAACTTGGTATCCCTGCCCTCGTATCCGATATCATCCAGACTATTCAGGATACTCAACACTGCCTGTACGTTAGTCAGGTCATCATACACTTGTGAATAATTAGCTTCAACCGTGGTGTAGGCGGGAAAACTTTCCAGGTTTTGCAGCCACATCTGGAGATCAGGACCAAATAGATCATTATAGTTCGCCCGTAAATCGCGGGCTAAGGGATCCTTTGAACCATACTGGGTCTGATTTAAGAAATCAGTCATATCAGCAACGGCCTGCTGTCTTATGGCAATTTTCGCATCCAGATCGGCCAGTTGGCCTTCATAGACAACTATGTCGGCCTGAACGTCCTGCAACTGCAGGTCGTAGGTCACATACTCACCTTGATTTTCCGTGATCTGAGTAAGCAGGCACTGCTCCTGGTTGTATAAATCATAAAGCTGTATATATACCTCATTATCAAGGGCCATCAGATCATTATAGAGAGCGCCTAAAGTTTCATTGTCCAGTTGGCCTAGAATTGGTATGATAACTTGTTCGATAATATCAAGGTCGCGTACCTCGGTGGGATCTCCCGGTTTGGTTGACGGGATAAAATCGTCCCGAAGTCTGATTTCATATTCCACGTCAGATATTATGCCAGCTAATTGCTGTTGATAGAGCTGCGTTTGGTCGATGGCGTCACGTACTTCCTGAAGCTCGGTATTAAGATCCTCGACGTCGCCGTCAATCTCGAGGATTCGGACATATGTCTGGTCGATAAAATCTTGCAAGACCACAATGTCATTCAGATGTTGATCCCGTTCAACAACGAGGTCGTTATACCAGAACAACTCACCGCCGCCGATGTCCAGATACATATCTTCCATCACGTCCGGCAAGGGGGCCTGAGTGTCAAGCAGCGTTTGCAATCCGCCATATTGCAACTGCAATTGTTGGAACTGCAGATCATACGGCAAGCGGACCAGCTGGTGAAGATATTCACCTCCCAAAATATCAAGCACATCATCCTGGCCGATTTCGCGGTTTACGGCGGCAATTTCCAGGGCGGTGAGGTTACGCAACAGTTCTGCCTGTTGCTGGAGGTTATCCTGCAGGGCCTGCAGGATTTGCTGCTGGGCGGCTACCGATTCCACATAGACGTTGAATCCTTTACGGTCTTGGACCGTAACGCCGTTCAGGAAATTAACGTTACCAGCACTTACAATATCGATTCCCTTCAGCCCGGTGAGGTGCCCGCCCAAGGTTACGGTGCTGCCGGCGTCAATGGCAATCGAACCGATCTCCAAGAGAACTTCCTGTCCGAACGTACTCAAAGATCCACCGGCATTAAACGTCAGCAGCTCCGGCGCCACCAGATGACCGGTGACCGTAAGATCGCCGGCGGCGCTTAAGGTTAGGCTTCCCTCGGAAAATAAGCTGCTGCCGGTCTCTCTTACAAAGAGGCTGCTGTTGGTTGACGCCAGGATCAAATCTGCGGAAGGCCCCTTGCTATGAGCATCGTTTAAGATAAGCCCGTGTTCGGCTTGCACCGTGATCGGGCCGCCTACGGCGTCGATAAGCTCAAGACCGGGGCTCAGATCGATCAATCCGTCTTTATCAAACACGCTGATCGTATCATTGTTAACCGAGGTGAGTTGTATTATGGTATTCACCGCCACATCCAGGCCCGCTATTGACCCTTTAGCAACAAGGGACATGGCATCGGCCACGATACCAACGGCGCCGCCGCCGTTACCGGTGATGGACCCGTCGGCTTGCAGAGTTACTTTTCCTTGTGAGGAGAAACCCTTTTTCATCATGAGGAAATCGGTTGCTTCGGAGAAGACGCGTTCCTGCTTGGCGTTGTCCCACTCAGGATCCGCATCATGCGAAGCATCATAGGCGACTCCTAGAACATCCAGTAACCCGGTGTAAATCAAAAAGGCGACATGGCCGGTTATATAAGTATAGGGATCAAGTCCGTCAACAAAATCAGCCTCATAAATAACGAAAGGTTCTTCTTCAGAGGCGGCTATTGCCGTCTCAATTATGGTGGTGAATTCGCCTGCCTCGCCCAAGTCAAGCTGAATTACTATTATTTCCTCATCTGCCTCATCTAAAACAGGATTGTCGTCTTCGTCGGTTAAGGGATCCTGTAGCTCTGCCGGTATGTCAGGATCGATGGGATCAATCTTCGCCAGCAGGGAATTAAGGGCTTTCAATCGCTCCTGGGCCGCTTTTTCCGGGGTATCAGCATAAATGCCGCCCATGATGCTGCCCACTGTTATCGTACCGCCGCTGCCTTCTGCGGTGCGCAAGACCACTTCATTGGCGCTGGGCGGCTCATCCGTGGCGTCCCAATCAGTCTTGAGGATAATCTCCTTGGCAAAAAGATCGCCGTGGGTGGTAACATATAAGCTGCCGTTGGCTAACTCAATATATTCCAGGGTAAGGTCGGCACTGGTGTTTTCTATATATAAATCACCTTTACCTGTAATCACGAAACTGAGAGAACTGGCATTGGTAGTCAATACCTTTGTTCCTGATCCTATATCGCCGAAGGTATTGATAATAATCTCATCAGCGATTATGCTGCCCTCAGGAATGTCTATTGTGCCTTCAACGTTAAAGATAACGTCCCCGGCCCCGGCGGCCTGAATGGAATGCACTTCCACGGTAACGCCGCTGGTGCTGAAGGCCTTGGCGGTGATAGTAATATCGTTATCATCGGAATCGGTAAGTGAACTTACGCTGGTAATTACCAGATTCTCAGTCAGGGTCTCTATCGTAATCGCCCCGTCGGC
>LJUC01000123.1 GCA_001303695.1 Phycisphaerae bacterium SM23_30 | reverse complement strand
GAGGGGAGGATTTGAGCGAGGATCAACTTGAGCAGTTGCTGGGGACGGCTTACGTTGATATCCGGACGGGTTTTTCGGTGCGGCCTTCTTTCGGCAGTAAAATCGCGGGGGAAGAGGTGTCGGCGACGATTATGAGCGAGGGATTGAGGGGGGCGCTGGCGGGATTTAAGGGCTGGGATTTGCTGAAATTTCCGGAGAGTATGCCTTTGGTGCATTTTGCCGATGAATCCAGCCGACAGATGTTGATAGTGAGCCAGCTGGTGAGCAAACAAAAGATGGAAATTGATAAGATGCTGGAGGCGCGGCAGAGCTACTGGAAGAGACATCCGAACCAGGCGAAAATACAAGCAACGCAAACGGACACGATCAATAATCGTCTGACCGCTCAACTGAAGGTATCCTGGAAAAACTCCGTGGAGGGCGCCAATGAGTTTATTATCCAAGAGGGGCTGGTTCAACAGGAAAAGGATCGTTATTTTCTTTTGACGCTGGTCGGCAGCGGGGGAGAAGATAAAGAGAAGGCGGCCGAGGTTTTGATGAAATCGGTAGCGGCAAACTTTGTCTGTATGAGCAGGCAAGAGCAGAGGGCGCGCTGGGAACAGGCGCGGAAGCGCGGGGAGCTGCTGCTGGGGAGTCTGGATTTTCACGGGCTGCGCGAACTGATGCTGGATGAGAGCTGGTTTCGGATTTTAAGGGGTGGGGAGGACATCGGCTATATGCAGATCAGAGGCCAACTGGGGGGTGACGGTTACTTAATTCCGGTGACGCAGGCGACGCCGCTGACGCTGGAGATATATGAGCTGGAGATTACCGTCGATATTCAAAGTTATGTCAATAATCACGCGGATGCGGTGAAGCTGGCGCGGATGCTGGACTGCGGACAAGGATTGAGCAACGGCAAGGGGCTGGGGGGGGAACAGGCCCGGCGCAGAGACAACAACAATCTGATCCGGGTGAACTTTAATTCTACGCTGCTGGACTCGATGGCGACGGAATATTTTTTTTATGATTATCAAGGGGGCGAGGATTACCGGTACCGGGAATCGGGCGAATGGAACAGGGGGATATTAAAAGCGGTTCGCTTTGACGATCCGCAGGATCGCGGCGCGAGCACGGTGGAGACGCTGGAGGTTAACAATAAGCTCTATTTGCCGGGGGTGACGGGACATATGCTGGGGCTGATTTTACCGCCGGAGGCGGGTCTGGAATTTGTTTTTTTGCGTTACAGCAATCGCGCCCTGCGTCATTACGCGGTGCGGGTGGCGGGGCAGGAGGAGCTGGAGGTTGAGACGTCGGCGGCGGGGACGGGCCAGAGGTCAGGGGGGCGGCGCAAGGTTTCGACGTGGTATATAGTGGGTCAGGCGGGGGCGGGGGGACCGATCGTGGAGACGTGGGTGGATCAGGACGGTTATACGCTGCGGCAACGGGCCGAGGGGCTGGAGTTGCGGCGGAGCACGAAGGAAGATTTAAAGAAGCTCTGGCCGGGCAAGATAAGAGATGAATTTGAATATGAAAAATAAGAGATCAAAGTTACAAATCGAATTTTAAGAAGATAAGTTGGAAATTTTATTCGGATGAGGGAATTTTGACATTATTGGAGTTTATTTATGAAATTTCAGGTTGTCATAGATCGAGACGAAGACGGCGTATGGGTGGTGGAATGTCCGGCGATACCGGGCTGCGTCAGTCAAGGTACAAGTAAGAGCGAGGCGTTGGAGAACATCAAGCTGGCCATCAAAGAATGCCTGGAGGTTCGGGCGGAGAAAGGAATGCCCTTAACGGTAGAAACCTACCAGGTGGAGGTTGTTGCATAATGCCAGCCCTTCCGGTGTTAAGCGGGCGTGAAACGATGCACGTATTTGCGCAATTTGGCTGGGTTTCGGTTCGTCAGCGCGGCAGTCATATTATCATGGTGAAAGAAGGTCATATAGCCACCCTATCCATCCCCGATCATAAAGAAGTGGCTAAAGGGACCTTACACCGCTTGATCCGAGCGGCAGGATTAACTGTTTTTGAATTTATAAATGGTTATAATAAATGCAAATAGTAAGTGAATCTATGGTAAAATTAAAAGGTATTCCTTTGAACTTTTAATGCGATAGTATCGGTTTTAGCGGCAATTTATACCAAGAATAATTTTGAGGAGAGATTGATGGCGGAGGTTAAGACGGAGATATTGATTGTGGGGGCGGGGCCGTCGGGTCTGGCGGCGGGTTTGTATGCGGCGCGGGATCGTTACGAGACGGTCATTCTGGACAAGTTTGTGCCGGGGGGCCAGATTAACCTGACGGATCGGATCGAGAATTATCCGGCGATCGCCCGGATCAGCGGGCCGGCGATGGTGGAGGCGATGCAAAAGCAGGCGGAGAGTTTTGGGGCAAAGACCAAGATCAACAGCGAGGTAACGGGGCTTACGCGGCGCGAGGACGGTTTAATTGCGGTGCGGACCGATGAGGATATTTATCTGGCGAAGGTGGTGATTTTGGCGCCGGGGAGCGACTACCGTCATCTGGGGGTGCCGGGGGAAGAGAAGTTTCGGCAGGCGGGCAGCGGGGTGAGCTACTGCGGGACGTGCGACGCACCTTTTTTCAAGGATAAAGAGGTGGCGGCGGTCGGGGGGGGCAACGTGGCGGTGGAGGACGCCCTGCACCTGGCCAAGTACTGCAAGAAGGTGACGCTGGTGCACCGGCGGGACGAGTTTCGGGCGACGAAGGTTCTGGTGGAGGAGCTGCTGGAGGAGGCCAAGAAAGGCGTCATTGAAATACGCTACGACACGGTGGTTACCTCCATCAACGGACAGGACAGGGTGGAAGCGGCGACTTTGAAGAACGTCAAGACGGGAGCGACGGAAGAGCTCGCCTGCGAGGGGGTGTTTATATTTGTAGGGATGATACCCAATACGGGATTTTTGAAGGGGATCGTGGAGCTGGATGAGAACGGCTTTATCAAATGCGATCCGCAATACCTGCGGACGAGCATGCCGGGGGTGTTTGGGGCGGGCGACTGCCGCAAAGGGGCGGCGATGCAGTTGGCGACGGCGGTGGGCGACGGGGTGGCGGCGGCGATGTTTATGAAGGAATACCTGCGGGATCGGAGCTGGTGGGAAAAGGATCGGTGCGTGGAATCGATGAGTTTTGCGTGAGAAGATAGAAGATAGAAGATAGAAGATAGAAGATAGAAGATAGAAGATAGAAGATAGAAGATAGAAGATAGAAGATACAGGTTTTAAATTTTAATGACTTAATGTTGTCGAAATGAAGATAGGGTACTTTGATTGTTTTTCGGGGGCGGCGGGAGACATGATTGTGGGGGCGTGTCTGGACGCGGGGGCGTCGGCGGCCCAATTGCGGGAGGAGCTGGCCAAACTAGACCTGGGGGAGGTAGAGCTCAAGATCGAGAAGGTCAAGCGCCAAGGGATAGCGGCGACCTCATTTGTGCCGCGGATAATCCAAGAGCAGGATCATCAGCGCAATCTACCAGGTATAATCAAGATTATCGCAGGTTCGGATTTAAGCGGGTCGGTCAAAGGAAAGGCGATCAAGATATTTGAGAGGCTGGCGGACGCCGAAGCGAAAGTACACGGCGTCCGGGGGGAGGAGATTCATTTTCATGAAGTGGGGGCGGCCGATGCGATTATGGACATTGTGGGGGCGTGCGCAGGTCTGGAGTTGCTGGGGGTGGAAAAGGTCTATTGTTCCGAGCCGGCGGTAGGCGGAGGGACCGTTGACGGCGTTCACGGCACTTTGCCTATTCCGGCGCCGGCGACGGCGGAGCTTATTAAGGGGATAAAAATCAGATCGACGGAGGTGGAAGGGGAATTACTAACGCCCACGGGAGCGGCTATTTTAACGACTCTGGCATGTAGTTTCGGTCCTCTGCCAACGATGCGAATTGAGGGGGTCGGTTACGGGGCGGGCCAACGAGATATACCCGGCATACCCAACGTGCTGCGGGTGATTATCGGTTCGGAGGAGCAGGTCGGGTATGAAGGCGTGGATTTTAACGAGGTATGCGTACTGGAGACCAATATCGACGACGCCAGCGGAGAGTTGATCGGACACGTTACGGATAAGCTGCTGGAGGCGGGGGCACTGGACGTATATTGCACGGCGATATCCATGAAGAAAAACCGGCCCGGCACGCAAATCAGCGTTATATGCCGATTAACGGAGGCGGCGCGTCTGGAGGGCATACTATATCAGGAAAGCACGACGTTCGGGATACGGCGTCATATCTGCCAGCGGAGCATGTTGGCGCGGGAGCATGTAACCGTGGAAACGGCGTTCGGAGCGATAAGGATTAAGGTGGGTTATTTCAATCATCAGCCGACGACCTGGTCGGTGGAGTTCGGCGACTGTCAGCGGGCGGCCGAGAAACACCAAGTGCCCATCAAAGAGGTGATCGCGGCGGCAACGGCAGGATATAAGATGGGTGAATGAGTGAATGAGTGGATGAGTTTTAATAAAATTAGCTGGAAAAGGGAGAATAATGATCTAATAATGTAGAGTTTCAGGACAAGGATATTCGATTGATTAGTTATTTCTTACTAATTTTGGCTCAGGAAAACGGGGAAGCTACGGTCTGGGATGATATGCGGCCGTTTCTGTACGTGGCGGCGGTGGTACTGGCGGCATTATTGTTGATGAGATGGACGCAACGGCGCGTGATTCAGAGTCAACAAAAAAAACGTCCGTCCGTCAGGCAACTGGCCAATCAAACGAAAGCGGGTTCGGACATCTATGGTCAGATCGGCGAATTGATGGGACAGTTGGCGGATATGTCCCGTCAGATTAACGGACAAATCGACACGCGGATCAAGAAACTGGAGATTCTGCTGCGGGACGCCGACCAAGCGGCGGCTAAACTGGAAAAACTAACGGGCAAGGACGTCACAGATCAGAAAAGCACGCCGACATCATCTTCAGGTAACGGGGCAGCAGCTATCAGAAAGATATCTGAGGATTTTCGACAACAACAGGCAGCCTCATCGGAAGCGACAGGGCCCGCGAGGGGGGAAATCGAGGGCCCCAGGTCGAGCGGCGAGGCCGGCGGGTCTCCAGCATCAGCGCAAAAAAATAGTAGAATTTCAATAGAAAACCAACAAATTTTAGCGATGGATCAACAAGGCATGTCAGCGGTGGAGATAGCACAAGAATTGAACAGGCCCATCGGTGAGATTGAATTAATTTTGGCATTAAAAGGGAAAAAATCCTCCTTCGACCATAACGACACCTAAGATATTGATTGACAATATTTTAAAATAAAGGGGTTCTTTTTGGGGGGCGTTTAAACATAGGGCCCGGAGAGAGGGATTTTGTTTTAATTCTTTTATTGACAGTTATTTACATTTATTATCTCAATTTTAATTGAAAATGGAGACAGATTGACAGCCAAGCTATCAACAGTTATAATTTTAGCTGAGGTCAGGAAAGTGAAACCCGTATGGGTTCTGACGGATAATACGGCTGGGTTCCAGAGAGTTTCGACTCTGTGGGACCGAATTTCTTGGCCGTGGCGCACTTCCGGAGCGGCAAGGTACTGTTCCGGAAGTTTTTTTGCGCCATTTTTCCTATTACGCGCATGAAATGATTTAATTGATGGAATATTGTCAAAAAAACTTGGAAAAAACTGCCCAACGGGGTGAATTTACCGGTCAAATCGCCGACCAACGGAGCTTGGGCAGCGACCACAAGTTGATGATAATTGGACTGACCGGTAGAGGCGCCGAGATTTTCAGGCAGGCGAAAGCAGGTCAGTTTGTTCAGATTAGCTGTGGAAATATAACAGACGGGTCAGGGATAAATAAATCAGGACCGACGTTACTGCGTCGGCCGTTCAGCATGGCGGGCGTGAGGAGGGAGTTTTACAGGGGGGGGATTGGGGCAAAAAGAGAAGATGAGATTCTTGGCGGCGTTCAGAATGACAAAGGTGTCGATCAGAATGATAAAAGCGGCGCTCAGAATAACGAAGGCGGCGATGAAATCATTTACGTGGAGATTATATACCGGTTGGTGGGGCCGGGGACTAACTGGATGGCGGGGCGAGGCATCGGAGAGGAAATCAATCTTTTAGGGCCATTAGGCAACGGCTTTACCCCCCCCGATGATCGGAAAAGTAAGATTATACTGGCAGGCGGAGGAGTGGGGCTACCGCCGTTATATTTTTGGGCCGACCAGTTGGTTGAGGCGGGGTATGAAAACGTGGTGGGATTCGCCGGGGCGCAGGGTAAAGACTTATTTGCCGGCGAACTAAACAAGGATGATTATGATGCATCCGAACCTCTGCAATCACAAATGGTTATAAAACAATGGGCCCGCAGCGGCACCTGCTGCATAGCGGCAACGGAGGACGGCAGTTTCGGTTTTACCGGCAGCGTGGTGGAGGCGCTGGAGAGATTTATCGACGCGCACGGCGATGGGCCAGAGACGTATTTATATGCCTGCGGGCCCTATGGGATGCTGAAGGCCGCGGCAGAGGCGGCGCAACGGAGAAAAATGGTCTGTCAGGTGTGTATGGAGGCATATATGGCGTGCGGGATAGGGGTATGTCAGTCGTGTGCAGTTTTGGTGCGGGAAAAACCTTCGCCGGCAAGCCCTCACAAGGGTGGGCAGGGCACCCAGTACAAGCTGGTGTGCAGCAATGGGCCGGTATTCGACGCGGAAGAGGTTGTGTGGGAACTCGTTAAAACGAGGCGTTAATGAATGTTATGGACCGGACATTTGAACCTGATCTGACGGTAGATTTAGGATCGGTGCGGTTGTCGAATCCGGTGATGACGGCTTCGGGGACCTGCGGGTACGCGTTTGAGCTGGGCGATTTTGTTGATCTGAATCGTTTGGGGGGTTTCATCACCAAGAGTATTACCCTGGAAGAGCGGGCCGGCAACATTCCCCCGCGGACGGTGGAGACGACGGGGGGTCTGCTGAATTCGATCGGCCTGGCCAATGTGGGTTTGGAGAGGTTTATCCAGGAAAAAGTACCGCTTTTGGAGAAGATGACGATACCGGTATTCGTCAACGTGGCGGGCAAGACGATTGAGGAATACGAAGAGGTTTGCCGGCGATTGAGCGAGATAGCGGTCATCAGGGGCCTGGAGCTGAACGTCAGTTGTCCCAATGTAAAAGAGGGCGGGATATCGTTCGGGATCAATGCGTCGGCGACGGGTCGGCTGGTGGGAGCGGTGCGGAAGGCGTGTCCGGAGACGCTGCTGATCGTCAAATTAACCCCCAATGTAACGGATATTACGGCGCCGGCCCGGGCGGCGGTGGAGGCGGGGGCGGACGTTTTGAGCCTGGTCAACACGTTTACAGGGATGGCCATCGACATTGAAACCGGTAAAGCGGTTCTGGGCAATGGTACGGGGGGATTGAGCGGCCCGGCGATCAAGCCGCTGGCGTTGTACCAGGTGCAAAGGGCATACCAGGAGGTTGCCAGTCCAGAAGGGATACCGATTATCGGTGTGGGGGGGATCGTTTGTGCCGAGGACGCAATAGAATTTATTATCGCGGGGGCGGCGGCGGCGGCGGTGGGGACGGCGGGGATGATTAATCCAAGCTGTCTGGTAAAGATCGTCGAGGGAATCCGGCAATATCTGAAACGGCAGGAGATAAAAACCATCAAGGAATTGGTAGGGACATTGGAATAATAAGCTATTTGGCGAGGACATGCCTATGCAGGGCAAAAGGCACGCCGCCCAACAAGCCGCTTTCACAGGGTGTCGGGGGGTCTAAGAATCCACCCTAGAGCCGATCGTGCCCACCGAACAGCAATCGGAGAATTCAAGACTTGACTTGCGGCGGCCAGCACGCTTTAACATTATATCCGTTATGATGAATGAGCGATTAAAGATATTGCGGGATTATTTCCCGACGGCGATTTTTACGGGTAATAAGCTGGTGTTTATCAGCGAAGATTCGCGGGTGGAGCTGACCGAACACCGCCGGGATAATTTCGCCGAAGACCAGACCGTGCCGATCATCAGGGTGCGTCTTTGCGGCAAGAGGCCGGACGGGGAATTTGAGCCGGGCCATTATGAAGATTTTGAACTTTTGGATATTTCCGATCTGGCGGGCGAGATCGAGAAATTTGTGCAGTTTGCGGTGGGGAAGAATCTGAAAGAATGACATTTTATACCAGATTAAAATGACCCTTGGCGCGCTGCGTCCGAGGCTGCCGTCCGTCAGACTAAAAGGTCCATCGGCGAGCTACGCTTGAGGGGGCCGCCGGTCGTGCTTGAGGACAGAGCACCACTCGGGCTGCGCCAGAAAGGCGCCACCGGTCGGTCGTCAGTTTGCCAGCAGGAGTTTCTTGACAAGAGAGGCGGGAGGCGTTAGTTTGGGGCGGTTTTGGGCGATAATGAGATTTTTAACCGAAGTTTGTTTTAATTTTGGGAAGAGGCGACAGGAAGCGTTCTATGCGAGTATTATCCGGGACCCAACCATCAGGCAAGTTACATATCGGCAATTATTTCGGGGCGATGCGGCAGTACGTGCAGTTACAAGAGCAAGGACATGAATGTTTGTATTTCATTGCCAACTACCACGCCCTGACCAGCGTAAACGATCGAGCAGAACTGAAGGAATTGACCACGGAGGTGGCGCGGGGTTATCTGGCGGTGGGGATCGATCCGTCGCGGTCGATATTTTTCCGGCAGTCGGACGTGCCGGAGGTGTGCGAGCTGGCGTGGATACTGTCCTGCGTGACGCCGATGGGTCTTTTGCAGCGGTGCGTGAGCTATAAGGAGAAGATAGAACAGGGACTTTTACCGAACCACGGGTTGTTTGGCTATCCGGTGCTGCAGGCGGCGGATATTCTGATCTACCACAGTCATCTGGTGCCGGTGGGTCAGGATCAAAAACAACACCTGGAGGTGACGCGCGACATTGCCAAAAGATTCAATAATGAATATGGAGCTGTTTTGACGATACCGGAGGCGTATATCCTGAAAGAAAGTGCGGTGGTGCCGGGTCTGGACGGACAGAAGATGAGCAAGAGCTACGACAACACGCTGGAGCTGTTCGAGGCGCCCGAGACGACGCGGAAGCAGATCATGCGGATCGTGACGGATTCGACGCCGGTGGCCGATCCGAAAGATCCCGAGAAATGCACGGTGTTTGCCTTGTTGAGTCTGGTGGCCTCCGAAGAAGAGACGGAACAATGGCGGCGGCGTTACCGGGAAGGGGGGATGGGCTACGGGGAGGCGAAAGCGCGGCTGGCGGAGCTGATGGAAGAGCTTCTGGAGCCTTTTCGGCGGCGATATAATGAACTGGTCAAGGACCCGGATTACGTGGAGGACGTGCTGCGCGAGGGAGGGTTGAAGGCGCGTCAGATAGCACAAGGCCTGATGGAAGAGGTTCGCTCGGCGACGGGGATAGTGACGGCGCGGGAATAGATAGAACGATTTTGCAAAAGGGGTTGAAAACTCTCCGGATAAACCGGGGGGACAGATAAATTGTTATTAATCTCGGAACTGGAATGGCGGAATATCGGGTAAAACTGAACATCTATAACGGTCCGATGGATCTTTTATTGTATCTGATCCGCCGCAACGAGGTGGATATTTATGATATTCCTATCGCCCAGATCACGGAACAGTATCTGCAGTACGTGGAATTAATCAAACAAATCGATCTGGATCTGGCGGGGGAATTTCTGGTTATGGCGGCGACGCTGATGGAGATCAAATCGGCCCTGCTGCTGCCCCGCGAAGAGGCGGAAGCCGGCGAAGAGGAGCTGGGGGATCCGCGTCTGGAGCTGGTGCGGCAATTACTGGAATATAAGAGATTCAAGGATCTGGCGGGGGAGCTGGGCGAGTTTGCGGCGGAGCAGGCGCTGCGTTTTGGTCGGGGGGAGTCGGATCTGGCCCGGGTGCGTCAGGAGAAGCGCGAAGAACAAGAACTGGACCTGGAGTCGGTGCAGATCTGGGACCTGTTCGAGGTCTTTAACCGTTTGATGCAGGCCACGCTGGCGGGAAAACGCCAACATGAGGTGATAGAAGACGATACCCCGATCGATCTTTACGAAGCGGACATTCTGGATCGTGCTCAACAGGAACAGCCGTTAACATTTGAGGAGGTTTTTACGGGCCGCACCAGCCGCATCGAGATGGTGGGTTTATTTTTGGCGCTGCTGGAATTGATACGGCTGAAACTGGTGCGGATCGAACAGGAGCGTGATTTCGGTCCGGTTTATATATTTGCCCTGACCGACAAGCCGGCGGAACTGGCGGTGGCCCAGGCGGTATCGGCAGATATTGATCGTCTGCCCGGCGCGGTGCGGAAGCATAAAGCACAAGAACCGCCCGGTAATTAAAGCACCTCCGGGGCTGCGCCGGTAAGGCGCCACCCCATCGGGAGTTAAATATTTTGTTGTTTGATATTGTTATTTGACAGATGTAAAGAGGCCCGTTAGAATTATTCGGGATATATTTTAGAGACTAAAGTTTAACAAAATTGAGGTTAGGCATACCTGGAAAAGAAAAAATATTTTTTTCTTTTTCAACAGTAAGTTATTGCCCGGCAACAAGTTAAGAAATTATTTAAGAAAATCTCAAAAAGGATTTTCTTCAATAATATATGCCTAACCACCATTTTGCTAAAGTCCAGTTAGGGACGGAAGTTTTGTTAGAGCCAAACCGCCGCAGACAGGCGGCGCGGAAAGGAGCAGGCGATCATGGCCGATAGCGTAGTGGAATTGACCGACGACAATTTTGAAACCGAAGTAACCCAAAGCAGCCAACCGGTTTTAGTGGATTTCTGGGCGGAGTGGTGCGGTCCCTGTCGCATGATGGCGCCGATCATCGAAGAGTTGGCGGAAGAATACGTCGGCAAAGCCAAGATCGGCAACGTCGATACCGATAAGAATCGGGACACGGCGGTCAAGTTCGGCATCAGCGCCATACCCACCACCATACTCTTTCACAACGGCGAGGCGACGAAGAAATTTGTGGGCCTGACCAGCAAGAGGGATTTAAAAGCCGCTCTTGACGAGATCACCTGAGAACAGCCGGTATTGAGCAGGGCAGGTTGACTTTTTCGCCGCAGAATGGATTTACCAGGCAAGAGATGGTGAATAAGGTCACTCAAGCACCGGCAGGATATGCAGAATTAGAAGTTAAATAAGAGGGTGGTGATATTCGGTTCCGGTTGTTCAGGCACAGGGGAGGGTATAATATAGTTTATAATCTCAGGATCTATAATATAACCGGCCAGAGCTATAAGGATTAAAACCGCCAGGATGACAAGCAGCCCCAGAAGGATTTGCGCCCATCTCTTTTCTTTTAAGATGCCGATACCGGCAATCAATCCCACCAAGCTATAGCCCCCCAGCAAGGACGCGACAATGATCCCGTAAGTAAACAATCGGGGATGGTTTAAGTCCAACACGTCCGGCAGATAGGGGAGGTCTGCTTTAAATTCAGGCTTTAGCTTTATCAAGAACGTGATGCCGATCATCGCCAGGGCCATTAATAATCCCAAAACACTGCAGAGGATGCCGAGATAGCCCGCCGTAGAAGCGAGAGAGCTACGGGGCAGATCGGGGATAATATAGGGGAGTGATTCTCGGCTAGGAATTGGTCTGGAGGTGAT
>LJUC01000122.1 GCA_001303695.1 Phycisphaerae bacterium SM23_30 | reverse complement strand
ACACGTACGAAGGAAACCGATCCTTCAGTTTTCGGTACTTCAACCCGACGTGCTTTTGAAAGCTGTTTTTGTGAAATTCTATGTTATTGGAAAATAACGACTTACGATTTTGGCAAAATTTGGATAAGGCCGAAAAGTAGCCGATTTTGGGCTAAATATTGCACACCGTATTGCAACTTCGGCTCGGATTGACCCGATCTCCCAACGGTTCGTGGCAGACTTTATCTGGATGCCAGGCCCTGACATGTCGAAGGATGATTTTTCAATTTGATCACAGTGGGGTTTTTGGCAAATAGTGCCATTTCATCCGGTAAAACTTATGAATTTTTATATAATATTTGTAGTTTTAGGAGGGGTTTTGTAACTAATAGGGTGAATTTGAGAAAAATTAAATGGTTAATTGGATTAAAAAAAGCAAGTTTCTGGAGCTCATTGAGGAAAATCAGGACATTATCCACAAGATTTGCAATTTGTACGCCGGGAATGAGGAAGACCGTAAGGATTTGAGTCAAGAAATTGTCTATCAACTGTGGAAATCGTATCAATCATTTAGGGGAGATGCAAAATTTACTACATGGATGTATGGAGTAGCGCTGAATACGGCGTTGCTCAATTTGAGACGCAGCCGAGGTCGAAATCGAGTAGTAAGTCTGGAGGAACACCACGAGACAGTGCAGGTTGAGGTAGCTAATACAGAGAAGTCGGAAGGGATCGGCAGATTGTACCTGGCTATAGGTCAATTGAGGGAGTTTGATCGTGCGATTATATTGCTTTATCTGGAAGAGTTATCGTATCAGGAAATCGCGGAGATAACGGGGATATCCGAGAACAACGTAAGTGTTAGGCTGGTGAGGATAAAAAAGAAGCTTAAAGAGATATTTTATCGGGGAGATTAGGATAGTAAGCCATGGAAAAGAATGATTTAATTAATATCTGGAAAGAAGGGAATCAGGAAATGCTGAAGACTAAAATTTTTACTCGGTCGGAATTAGAAGATTTTCTCAGGCCCAAGGTGAGGAAGGCGACGTTATCCTTGAACTTTAACATTTTTGTATATATGGCGGTGCTGTTGGCGACGATGGTTTTAATCGGGATTGATCTTTACGGGTATCGGTCGAATCCAATCATGTTGAAAGTGTTGATTCCGATGTTTGTTATCTCTTCTTCGTTTTTTGGTTATGGCGTGTTTTTGCTCAATTACATCCACCAAATTAATCGGAACGAATCGGATCTAATGGGCAGTATCAATAAGAAACTCAAAGTTTACCGGACGCATTATGAAATATGGATGTGGATGATGTCTATTTCGCTGCTGTTTTTGATTTTCGCCCTGAATTCGATGGTAGATAACGATCAGGGGACTTACCGGATCAATCGTCCCTACTTTTTTGCCATAATGA
The DNA here is from genome assembly GCA_001303695.1 of Phycisphaerae bacterium SM23_30. Taxonomy (GTDB): domain Bacteria; phylum Planctomycetota; class Phycisphaerae; order Sedimentisphaerales; family SM23-30; genus SM23-30. Next base: position 10,189 of record LJUC01000122.1, on the reverse strand, counting down.
ACCTTGCCATCCTTCTGTTTATATACGGAGTGCAAAAGGTTGCTCAATTTGTGAGCCTTAAATCGATTAAGGTATATTTGAAAGATTTGCAAAATGAGGCGTTAGAGGGTAGTTGTCAGCTTGAAGAGGATAAAAAAAGATATCGCATCTTTGCCGTGATACTAGTTATTATTTTTACCGGATTATTAATCTGGGGCATTATTAAAGCTAAAATGTCTTTTTAATTGAAATTGGTAGCTTTTTATCTCAAAATCGGCGTTGGAATGGGGCCCAGAGAAAGTATAGGAATTGGCAAGTAAAGTGGATCCACCGCGCGATCTCCTCAAGTTATCATCGTATAGTGGATTAAAACAACTCTTCACTTCAACGCGGCGCGTTTTTGTTTGCTGAATTTGGCAAAAGGATATGTCCTTCAAAAACAAGCATTTACGATTTTGGCTAAATCTCGTTTAAGGGCGAAAAGAAGCCAAAACTACCCCCAATATCGCTGCTTTTATAGCAACTTCGGCTCGAATTGGCCTGAATTAGACCTAGGAAATCGATACAGATCATTAGAAAAAACTTGGTCATTATCGTAAATTAATTTTTCAAAATCTTGGTCGGCAGCGCAACTGGAGTCATTAATTTGTAGATTGGTATTATAGCCGGACGCGATGATCGAGGTTGGTCCTGTCCTTCGACGATTTTGGGATCGATAGATCGGCCCGGGGTGCGGGGCAAGATAGCGTCCAAGGTGTTCCAGGTCAAAACGTTATCGTTGGTTTCCGGTTCCAGCATATGCGTCACCAGGCGACCCTGCATTTGACCGGTTCGGACCACATAGCTTCCCTTTGTAAAAGTCTGTTTTCTTTTGATGGTTTTTTTGTCGCAGGTGACCGACACCGAGGCAGGATGGTCATATACCGAGCGGTGATTGATGCCAATCATATTGTAAGCTTCGATATCAAGTTCTACGTCTTCCTGGAGCACTTCGATAGTAATACTATGCTTTTTGAGTAGTTCGATCGCTTTATAGGCCCGCGCCTCTAAAAGGTAGGCATAAGGTCGGGGGCGAGTTTTGGTAACAACGGGTTTGATTAACAGGTCGGCATCGGTGACCTCAATTATTTTGCGTTGTTCGCCGCGGCCTTCGGCGATTAAATAGGAGACTTTATAATCCATAGGCCCTCTGGTTACCTCGATGGCGATGTCGCCCCGGGCTTTTTGGCCGAGTTCTATGGTTTCACGGCGGGCCCAGGTGACATAGTTAATTATTTTATCGGGGTTATCGGCGACATATTCCAACAGGGCTCGAGTGGCGATATAGCCGCTTTTGGCACCGTCGGCGCGATCCTGGCGGGGGGATTCGAATAATATGCTAATAGAGTTCATGAAGCCGCCGTAATTGCTGTTATCGCGAGCGTTGGTGCCGCCGCCGCGCCAGGCGGTTCGGTTACCGCCGGAATAATACCAGGCTTTGTAACCATGAAATTCCATCTCTTGGGAAATATAAGGGAAGATTTCTTCATCGCATATATTTATAAGCCTCAGGTTTGTTGCGGCGTGGGTGGGGCTTTCATAGCAAATGTTATAGGGATAGGCGCCGCCGTTATGTCCGTCCATGTAGATGTGCGGCTGCCAGGTGAGTAAAATATTATGAGTATAATTCCAGGTGGCGGGCTGCTCCAGTTTTATAAAGTCACGATTTAGATCAAGGCCTACCGAATTGCCGCGACTCGCCCGGACAAAACCGTCGGGATTAACTGAGGGGACTATGATAATGACCATGTCATCCAGAAGGCGATTTTCCGCAGAGTCCGGATCGGCTAAATCGCGCAGTAAAAGCAGCAGCGACTCTCTAATGATCCTTTCGCCACCGTGGATGTTGGCGTTCAGCAGGACAATCGGTTTACCGGAGGCGAACGCCTCCCAGGGTTGGGTAATCAGTGGTCTGCTTAGAACGGCATAAGGCTGAAGGCGGCCCTCGATAGTAGTGCCGAAGTCGGAAAACATCATCTCGGTGGAACTCGCCTGCACCTGCTGCATGAATTCCAGCATCTCTTCATAGCTAGTATAATTTTCAAAGTCCGATTCCTCCGCGGCCGTCCGGATCACCTGGGCCGCAACCGGCAGATTAATAAGTAAAACCAGCGCCGTTGCTATCAAGCAAGTAAATTTGCCTTTTTTAAATATATTCATCTCTGCAACCTCCTTAAAATCTTCTACCTTTGGAAAAATATATAAAAGTTCGTACTTGTAAGTCCTTTTGTCTCTCGATAAATCAAGGGTTAAATAATCACTTACATTCTTGATAAATGTCTATGCCTATTTTTATCATCTTGTCAATGTGTAACTTCTCTTTTATAGACAATTTTTCCTCCTACAATAGTGTAGTCAACTTTTACTTTCATAATTTGATCGTGAGGTATGGTCATCAGGTCTTCGTTGAATATAACCATATCGGCCAGGTAACCTTTTTTCAGCATTCCTTTACGGTTACCCTCTTGAATGTACGGCTCGATTTGGTCATTCGATCCCACCGCCAGAATAAACTCGCCGGCAATCGCGATCGCCTCGGCTCGGGGATGGTCTTTATCGATGGTGACAATCTTGGCGTTTTTGATCACCATATCCGCCGCTGGCCCGGAATATGAGCCATTACCGCCCGCTATACAACTGCATAAGATTACCGACAATACTGTAATCAAGATTCTGTGCCGCATCTTGATACCTCCTGATAGGTTAAAAGTTTGTAGGATGAGGCTTTGCCTCACGCTTTAATCGGGATTTCTTATCTCATAAATGACGCGTTTAATGCCGTGCCCTTCAGCTTCAACAGTTCGATGCCTTTGCCGGTTCCTAAATCTCGGGAATACTGCTTATCCTTAGAATTATTCCAGTGCTCATGCACGCCCAGGCTGGTCAGCCTCTTGACGTTACCGGCATGGTCGGGATCATAGAAAATTTTCGAGAGGGGATTGTCTGCCAAGGCGGCTTCGTGTAGATAATCTTCGGCGCCGGATTTATGAGGGTAGTCATCCCACTCGGCCCAGAGAAAATCAAAAGCTACCGAATCAATGGCAACGGGATCCTGGGACACAAAAAGGCTGGACGTCCAATCTCCATTAAAAGGCGCTGAGTTCCATTTCCGGGGAGCTTTATCGGCTACGTGCCGCCCGGCATAGAGTCCGTCAATTAAATAGAGAAGCGTTTTGCCCCCCAGATGAGCGTGTCCCATCAGATCGACGAGATTACGGTATTTTCCCATCCCGTCGGCATAAGCGTGGGGATGTAAATCATAGTAACCTTTCTGGGCGGGCCAGCGGATCAGCGAACCATAATGGTTCTTGGCGCAGAGCGTTATGCCGGCCCCGGTGTGGCTTTTGAGATTGGCCAGATTAATCAGGTAATCCGCCTGGACGTAGGAAGCTGGCACATAATCCTGCTGCACATCCTTTGGTTGACAACTCCAATGTATCTTTACCGAAGACGGCTTAACCGCGGTCCGGTCGAATTTCCCCAGATGGTCTAAATAATGCACTTGCGGAAATTCATCATGGAGCATTTTATAATACTGATTAGGAAAATACCCTAAAGTGTCGCCAATGGCGATGTCGGACTCTTTCACACCCACGACCTTTACCAGTTGCCGCAGCAAGGCTAGCATAATTTGAGGGGAGGTATTCATATAATCTATTTGTCTTACCAAATCATAACTTTCGGAATCGACGGTTCTATCACGCCAAATGCAGCCGACAAAATTTACCTTGATAGTGATTTTCTCGCCCGGTTTGTAACCCGTATCCCCTTTGCCATACGTATTATTGAAGTGTTTGAAAAGCTTTTCCCAGGCGGCCTGACTGTTTTTTTCACCGGTCAGCGCCAGCAGGGCCTGGTTCATCATACGATCGACAGCCTCTTGATTCGTGTGATTGCTTTGCCACCAATGTCCGTCTCCTGGTCCCTGCCAATCGGTTGCTTGGGGATCGTGCACCCAAACCACGCGCCCCGGTTGAACTCCCCGGGCAGTTCCGATCGGTTCATTAGTGACAAGGGGATCGGCCAGAGCGAGCTTTTCTTCGGTAATACTCAGTGCCAGCCAGACCAGGGCGACACTAGTCACGATACATATTATTCCGGCTAAATATCGCGCTCGGTTAAAACTATATTTTGCTTTACGGACGGCCGTGATTGAGACTACTGCGCCGATAAGCCACACTACAAAACCCGATGCCAAGGGAAAAGCCGCCTGTTGGCATGGATATGAAGCCCGAGAAGGCTTGGGAATTACCCTTATCAAAAACCAGATCAGCGCCAGCAATCCCCCCAGGGGAAATATCCACATATGCTTTTTTCGGGTTCCTCGGTGTTCATTTGTTTGGGAGCGAAAGAGTTGAAAATGTTTTCTTTTCACGCTGAACATTTTTTTGCCTCCTGATCAAATATGCCAAACCAAATTGCAGGACTTTTATTTCTGTATTATACTGAATTGCCCAGCATATACAACCATTTTTATTCTATTGATTAGCAAATGTATGCAGTTATAATCATTTAAGTCAGTGCTTGTTCCTACTTTGAAATTCCAGGCTGATTAAAAGATCAAGAAGTGAAAAAAATTTACTTGTTGTCTTTAAGGAGATTCACATGTATTTTATGGCATCTTCTACAGGAACCTTTCGTTTAAAGTCATGGATGATGGTAATATTGCTTTTCCTATCTACCTTAGCGGTTTTCAGTTGCTCTTCGACATTAAAATCAGCTTCACCGTAAACATTTACTTCGGATTTTCCCCCTCCTGCCGGCAGGGCACTTGCTATTGAGGATTACTACCGGGTAAAGTCTTTGGGTACCACCCGGATCATGGTCCTTATCCTATGATCGTCAACAGTCATGGCGGATCGCATTCCGCCTCTGGTTAAAGGTAGATATAAAAAGGTTCTTTATGATCTATGGGCAGGAAGTAACGTTGAATATTTTCTTGAAATACCAAAAACAATCCACTTGATTGATAATCCTGCGGGCAACTCAGGGAAGCATAAATAAACGGAGCCAAATATACACTCAGCGCCACGGCCAATGCCAGGAAATGACTGGGATGGAATATAGCTTTCCAGCGTTTCTCCATGACCAAATCCGGCAGAATCGCGACGATTGGCACAACGACGGCGGTCAGTCCTTTTATCAACGCGCCGAGAAAGGCAATTAAATAAAATATCAAAAAAGTCTTGAAGTTAGGTCGATCCCGCCGAACCCAATACCACAGGATACAGAGTATTATGGTGGCGAGATTCTCGGTATCGGCCGCCGCGGTCCGCGACCAGAAAAGCACACCGTAACTGGTCAATAAAAGCCAACCTGCCAGCCAACCGACCTGATCAGACCATAATCTTCATCCCAGAACGACTGTAGCCCAGATACTTATGAGACCGAAAATCGCGCTGGGCAACCTCACCACCCATTCATTAAGGGCGCCGGTCAAAGCGGAGAAGCCGACGATAAGCCAATAGGTTAATAATGGCTTATCAAAATAAGGTTCGCCCCCAATGGTGGGATGAAAGAAATCGCCCGTCAGAAACATCTCCCGAGTCACTTGGGCCCAGCGCCCTTCCGAACCCCATAAATCCCGGTCACCGAGGGATCAGAACAAAAGAAAGAACGCCGCCCCAAAAAACAACATAATGGCCGCCCGTTTTTTTCAACTAAACTAATATGTTCATAAAGCCAGACATTATTGCTTAGGGTAACAATACGATAATTCACAAATACAGTATCTTATAAATTTTATCTCTATTTGATTTTCATTTTATCAAAACAGGTAACTTTTTACAAACAATTTTTATATTTTTATCGAAGTGTTGGCTCTGAAGCTTCCGGTTGATAGTTGAGAATAAAATCTTTAACCTTCGGTCGTTTGTCGATATTGTGACCGAAAAACGGCAGGTTTTGAAAAATCTTCAGGTTTGGGATACCGAAGCGATTTTTCAGATAGACTGTAACCATAATGCTGGTTCGAATGACACCCGATTCACAATGGACCAGAACCGGCTGAAACTCGGGATGCATGGTAATCTGTAAAAACTGATGAATTTGTTCCGGTTCAGGAGGCTTGTCCGTCAACAACGGAATGTTAATCAATCTAAGGTTTTTATCTGCAATATTATTTATCTATTATATATCGACGACTATCTTTAGCCAATTCCTTTTCAGATACCAGATTGATTATAGTATTAATCCGATATTTGCGGCATACAAAACGCAGGCCGGTATTTGATAAAAAACCACACCGGTATATTTTATCCCGTTCCACGACTTTGAAATGATAATATATCTTGTGTTGAACAATTCGGATGATAACGATGGTAAGAACAAAAAGTGCCAACAAAATAATCTTAAACATAGCGATAAATCTCTCATCATCTGGATGAAGTATAACTAATCCGTGTCCGAGAGCAAGCTACAGATAAAAGGCGTAAGGCATAGGTTTTACGGGGGGGGAAATAGGTTGTATGGGGCGGGGAGGGGGCGTATAATACGCATTCGGCGTGATGTGGAGTTTGATCGATGGAGCGGAAGCAGAAGTTTGGGTGTTTAAAAGCGGGGTGGAAAGGAGGTATTTTAAGATGCCATATAAGCGGAGCAACTGGACGATAAAAGAGATCAGTTACGCACTGGGCAATCCGCGGGACGCGGCGTCGGGGCCGCACGCGCATTCACATATACACGCGGTGTCGGGCGAGCTTTACGAACATCCGCTGTTCCAGAAGGGCAGGGTGCAGGGCATAATCCACAGCGCCGAGCAGCGGGACAGCCACAGGCCCTACTGGGCGCCGGATCCCAGCGGTAAGAAGAAATATCAATTTTCGGCGAAGATACGAAAGAAGTTTCCGCTACCGAAGCCGGAGGTAGGCAAGCACAGCACCCTGAAGAGGGCGTCGATGGCGGCGGCACTGTGCCAGGCCTTTAATCACCCCCATATGCAGTCTTATCTGGGTCAACTCGACAAGGGTTCTGATATGAAGGTAAATGTCAACTTCAAGTCACCAATCGGGATGGGGAAGCTGCACATGCCGAATCAGCCGTCAAAAGATGTGAAAATAGTATCTCTGTTTGTGTATTGCAAGCCCAATCCAGGCAATAAAGATATTCCCATATTTCATACGGTGGTGCCGTTTAACGCGCCTTCAAAGGGGAAGACGGTGGTAACCGTTTAAGACAGGGGCGGGGTCGGAGGCGCAGCAAAAATGGAGGCGTTTTTTGGCCGGAGGCGAGAATTTTAAAATTTTTGGGCAGATTCTTCCAAGTCATTATCAGCTATGTATTTAACCTTCTGCCGGGGGGCTTTGGGGCCGTTGTAAGTCCTTATTCTTTCTAAAAAAAGCGCAGCAAAAACGTCGGTTCGTCTAAGGGTGGAGGGGGATGTGAAATGACGAATGACGAAATTCGAACGACGAATGAGAAGAAGTTAGAGGCTGGTAGTGAGAAGTAAAGCGGGAGAGATATAGATGGAGTTTTTGGGTTTGACGCGGGGGTTTTACGCGCTGGTGGATGCGGAGGATTATGAGCGGTTGAAGGGTTACAACTGGCACGTGGTGGAGACGAGCAGCAATTTATACGGGGCGCGGATGCGTCGGGTGTCGGAGGGCGGAGGCGGGGGCCGGGTGATGCTGCATCATGCGGTATTGGGATTGGAGGAGGGATTGCCGACGGGTCAGGTGGTGGATTATATCAACGGGGTGGGTCTGGACTATCGCAAGGGGAATCTGCGGCTGTGCGACTACAGCGACAACGGTGCGAACCGGCGTCCCAACCGCCGGCGGGGGAGGTCGAAATACAAGGGGGGACAGTATGTGAAGGGCCGGGGGCATCATAAAGGGGGGTGGGCGGCGGTGATCAAGCGGAAGGGGAAGAAATATTACCTGGGTTGTTTTGGGGACGAGCTATCGGCGGTGAAGAAGTATAACATGGCGGCGTTTCGGCTGTTCGGCCGGTTTGCGTATTTGAACCGGTGGGAGGGTCCGACGGAGGGGCATAAGGGATGAGCAAAAGACGAATGACCAGGGGTGTTATCCGACGCCCCTTGGTTATTTCACCTTATTTTTTTGGGGCAACAAACAAGGAGACGGGGGGGGCCACCGTTGTGATTTCGGGGTTGTAATACTCATAGGCCACGGAGACGGGGGTCCGGGCCCGGAGGGGGAACTTCGCCAGCAGTTGATAGCTGATTTCAAGGGGTTTTTCCCGGGTTATTTCTCTGAGGTAAACGATAATCCGGTGATTGGCGGGGGAATATTTTTCGATCGTGCCGTTATCCACCAACTGGTTTAGTTTGTCCGGTATTAAGGTGAAACCCGGGGGCAAGCCGAGGTCCACGATGACCATATGAGCGGGTTGCGGGCGATTATTGGCGACGGAGGCGGTGACGTTGAGGATGTCCTCGACGGCCAATCGGATTCGGTCGTAGTCAACACTGATGGACATCGGTTCTTGGCGGGGCGGGGTTACGTGGGAATAGGGCAGGTAGTAACGGCCCACGATCTGATAAGACAGAGCGGCTCTTTGTTCGGAGATGAGGGTGACGGTATTTTTTCCTTTTCGGGTATGATCTTTCAAATCGATCAGCTGGAGGAGGTCGCAGTTGGTATGGTCGATGGTTAAATTTTTGATTTCCCGGCCATTGATTGACACGGTTAGGGCGGCGTGGTTTTGGGCGGCGCCGGTTTTTTCGGCCAGCAGAAGGGCGCGGAGGGCCTGGACGGTGGCCTGAGTGGACTGCCAGGTTCCGTGGGCGTCCTTTTGCCGGACCAGATAATTTATCGCCTTACTGACGTCGGCGTATTTCCGGTTACAGCGGATAAAGGCCTGGACGGCCAGGGCGGTCAGTTCGATATTAGCCGCTGTGCCGGAGCCATAGGTGGGGGTTTCGGATTTTGCCTGCCAAAAGACGATGTCGTCTTTTTCGATGCGGATATCATACAGGGTACGCAGGGTATCGAGGGTGGTTTCATTTTTTGGATCGACAGAGGCCATTGCGTTAACCACCATGATGCGGGTGTAAACGTTTTTCATATCGTCGAGGTGGCCGCGTAAATAATCCACGCCTTTTTTGATTTCGGGGCCATCGTAACCGGTGTTTGCCAGGGTCCAGACGATATAGGCGGTGTTACGAAGGATGTTGTCGTTTAATTTTTCTTTCATCTCATCATGCAAAATTCTCACGGCCGGTTGAAAGGAGCCGTCATTTTGCTGATGTTTGAGCAGCCATTGGCAGGTGCGGGCGATGATGTCGGGGTCCACCTGATGAACTTTACTCATATCATAAAATTCCATCAGGGCGTAGGCGGACAGTATAAGTTGAGCGGGCTTTTTGCCGAACCATTCAAATCCGCCGCCAGGGGCCTCAAAGGAGAGGAGTCGTTGATAGCCGGTATTGATGAAACCTTTGGCTTTCATCTCAATTTCAGGGGTGATTTTGCCGGTGGTTTGCAAATAATCCAGAATCAGGATGTTCGGATAGGTCGCCGATGAGGTCTGTTCGAAACAGCCGTAGGGCATTCGCAGCATCCGGTCCAGGCCTTCGACCAACTGGCTGAGCAATCCGGGATACACTTTGACGAATATCCTGCCGGCGTTATCAATGGCATCGTGAGGAATGTTGAGGGTGTGGGTTACGCTGCCGTCGAGTCGGCCGCTTTCGGTGATGAGATATTCCCTGCCGTCGGGCACGATCTCTACGGTACGAGCGACGGCATCGCTCATTTCGGAGCCGCGGGCGGTGACGGTGAACTTTCGGAAGCCGACTTTTTGGGCGATGATGGGGAAATAGACGGCTCGTACTTCGGAGGGCGCGAGGGTAACGGTCTTTGGGGGCAGGTCTATCAATTCAAACCAATCATCTTCTTCAACCTGCAGCTGGATGGTTTGATCGGTTTGGAGATAATTATATACCGCCACCGGCACGTGGACCTGGTCGTTTTGGGTGAGGGAAACGGGAAAATCGATATCGATAAAGAAATCCTGGAAAACGCGAATGTCGGCGGTAGTTGAGCCCAATTGACCGTTAAGCGAACTACCCATACAAGTCAAGCGCCAGGAGGTTACGGAATCGGCCAGGGGCACGTTGAGGAGGGCCTTTCCCCGACCGTCGGTGATCAGGGCGGGATTAAAGTACAAGGTCTCGGGGAAATACGCGCGGATACGAACCGGTTCGACA
>LJUC01000121.1 GCA_001303695.1 Phycisphaerae bacterium SM23_30 | reverse complement strand
TCAAGGGCAAGACGGATATTGATTGGTCCAGGTATCAGCAGATGTATCGACGGTCGCTGGACGATCCGGAGGGTTTTTGGACGGAGATGGCGGATGAGTTTGTCAGTTGGCAATCCCGGTGGCGCCGGGTGCTAAGGTGGGATTTTGAGAGGGGGGAGATTGAATGGTTCAAGGGGGCCAAGCTGAACGTGAGCTACAATTGCCTGGATCGCCACGTGGAGGCGGGCGGGGGCGAGCAGACCGCTTTGATCTGGGAAGGCAACGAGCCCGCTGAAGACGCCCGGCTGACTTACCATCAACTCCTGGAAGAGGTCTGCCGCTGCGCCAACGCCCTGCGAAAGATGGGGGTCAAGAAAGGCGACCGTGTTTGTCTGTACATGCAGATGATTTTGCAGTTGCCGGTGGCGATGCTGGCCTGTGCCCGGATCGGGGCGGTGCATAACGTGGTTTTTGGGGCGTTCAGTCCGGACTCTTTAGCCGAGCGTATCAACGACTCGTCCTGTAAGGTGTTGATTACGCAGGATACGGCGATGCGGGGCAAGAAGAACAACATTCCCATGAAGACCCATGCTGACGCCGCCGTACGGGAGTGCCCCAGCATTGAACATGTTATCGTGGTCAAGCGCACCGGCGTCGAGGTCCCGATGGCCGCCGGCCGCGACCTGTGGTGGCATGACGTTACCAAAGGTGAGCCGACCACCTGTCCCTGTGAGTGGGTGGACGCCGAGGACCCGCTGTTTATTCTTTACACCTCCGGCTCTACCGGTCATCCCAAGGGTGTTTTGCACACCACGGGCGGATATCTGGTCTATGTGGCGGTTTCTCATCGATATATCTTTGATTACCAGGCGGGCGATGTCTTCTGGTGCACCGCCGACATCGGGTGGGTCACCGGTCATAGTTATATCGTCTATGGTCCCTTGTGCAATCGGGCCATCTCCGTGATGTTCGAGGGGGTGCCCAATTATCCGGATTTCAGCCGCTTCTGGCAGATCGTGGATAAACATAAGATTAATATCTTCTATACCGCGCCGACGGCCCTGCGGGCGTTGATGAAAGAAGGCAACTCCTGGGTGGAAAAACAGGACCTGTCCTCCCTGAAGGTTCTGGGCACGGTGGGCGAGCCTATCAAGAGTCCGGAATGGCACTGGTATTACCAGGTGGTGGGCAAGGAAAGATGCCCTATCGTGGACACCTGGTGGCAGACCGAGACGGGCGGGATTTTGATCAGCCCGCTGCCGGGGGCCGTCAAGACCAAGCCGGGCTCGGCGACGGTGCCTTTTTTCGGGGTGCGGCCGGTGATCGTGGACGAGAACGGCAAGGTCCTGAAGGGCAACAACGTCAAGGGCAATCTCTGTATCGATTTTCCCTGGCCGGGGATGATGCGAACGGTTTACGGCGATCACCAGCGTTTCCGCGAGATGTATTTCACTATGTATCCCGGCAAATACTTCACCGGGGACGGCTGCCGTCGGGATGAGGACGGCTATTACTGGATCACCGGGCGGGTGGATGACGTGATCAATGTCTCCGGACACCGACTGGGCACCGCGGAAGTTGAGGGTGCTTTGGGCAAGCACCTGGCGGTCGCCGAAGCCGCCGTGGTGGGATTCCCCCATGATATTAAGGGCACCGGCATTTACGCCTTTGTGACCCTCAAGACCGGCCAACAGCCTTCGGAGCAGTTAATAAAAGAACTGGTCCAGACGGTCCGCAACGAGATCGGCCCCCACGCCAGCCCCGACAAGATCCAGTTCACCCCCGGGCTGCCCAAGACCCGCTCCGGCAAGATCATGCGCCGCATCCTCCGCAAGACCGCAAGATCAGCGAGGGCGAGATTGATAAGCTCGGCGACACCTCCACCCTGGCCGATCCCAAGGTGGTCGAGGATTTGATCGCCGGCCGACAATAAAGGAGCTTAAGCATGATAATCATTATATGAAAAAGCATGGATATAGTTGTTAGGATTTGAGATATCATGAAAGTTTGATAATATTTAAGGATGTAAGTGAGATGGACAAACCAACAAAAATCTTAATTATTGACGATGATCCTCATTTTGTCAAAGCGACCAGAACCGTCCTGGAGAGCAAAAACTACCAAGTGGAAGCAGTTAACTACCCGGCCGAGGCGATGGAGAAGGTCATGAAAATTATGCCGGATTTGATTCTCCTGGACATCATGATGGAGAAGTTAACGGATGGCTTTGACATCTGTTACAAACTGAAGCATGATCCCAAGTTAAAAAAAATCCCGGTATTGGCCGTCACGGCGATAACCAAGGAGACCGGGTTCAAATTCTCGCCGGAGTCTGACGGGGAATATTTTGAAGCGGACGATTACGTAGAAAAACCCGTAAAAATCCCGGATTTGCTGGAGCGGATTGAAAAACTCCTAAAGAGGCAAACACAGAAAAACATGGCCCAAGATGCATAACCAAGAGGATTAAGAGATGGCCGAAAGCGCAGCTATCTTGATAATTGATGACGAGGCAGTTATTCGGGAGTCCTGTTGCCGGATATTAGGCCCAGAAGGATACCGGATAGAAACAGCCGCAGACGGGGAAAGAGGTTTGCAAAAAGTGAAGGAGCTAAAGCCCGATTTAGCCCTCGTTGACCTCAAGATGCCCGGGGTGGACGGCATAGAAGTCTTAGAGAAGATCCGGGAAATTGATCCGGCCATCATCTCTATAGTTATCACCGGTTATGCCACCATAGAGACGGCGGTCGAGGCGATGAAGCGCAACGCCTATGACTTCATACCTAAACCATTCACGCCGGATCAACTGAAGATCATAGTTAAAAGGGGTTTGGAAAAGAGAAATCTTGCTCAGGAATCGGCGCGACTCCGATACGAGAAAAACAAGATGAGAGAAAATTTTATCACCCTTGTCTCTCACCAACTAAGATCGCCGCTTATTTCCATTCAACAATATTTCGAGGTAATCCTGGGAGGATTCACCGGGGAGGTATCTGGCAAGCAGAGGGAAATGATAAGAGAGGCGAGCGAGCGTATCGAAGAACTTATAAAACTTATTAACAATTGGCTTAATATGACCCGGATTGAAGCCAAAAATCTTACCGGAAAATTTCAACCGGTGAATTTATCTTCCCTCATTTCCCAAACCGTGGAGCTTATGTGCCCGGTGGCCAAAGCGAAAAAAGTTATTTTACGGACGGATTGTCCGGATAGTCTGGCCCTGATTAAAGGCTGTGAGGAAAGTCTGAAGCAGGCGCTCACGAATCTTATTAGTAATGGAATCAACTACAATCGTGCGGGCGGAACGGCAACCTTAAAAGCAAGGGAAAACGGGGATTTTGTAGTAGTAGAGGTTTCTGATACGGGGATAGGGATATCTCCCGAGAACCTGCCCTTTATATTCGATGAGTTTTTCAGGGCAAAGGTTAAGGAGACTCAAGGTATTACCGGCAGCGGACTGGGATTGTCAATAGTAAAAAGGATAATAGAAGCGCATCAAGGTTCCATCAGCGTTAAAAGTGAGCTGGACAAAGGGACTACAATCAGCGTTCTTCTACCAAAGACAGGATTAAAACCATGAAGATAGTTAAACTGCCCAAAGAAAAACTTGCGGAATTTTTAAGTTGTTTGCGTGCATTTGGTGAAATTCACGCTCCTACAAAACGAGGCGAGAAAAGCCATGTCTTCGCACCCCTAAAGGAACCGGCGGGAATAGAACTTGATTATACCCGCACCATCTTGCCGCTGAAGAAATATTTCTTGCCGCCTATGGAAACGATGTTTAATTTTCAGGCCGAAAAGGGTTACGAGACACCGGCGGAAGAGTCGGATAAGAAATATATCATATTCGGCGTTCATCCCTGTGATATTCATAGTCTGAAGATACTAGATCTGGTCTTCGGCGGGAAATATGTAGATGGCCACTACTTTTCCCGAAGAAGCAAGGCAGCCATTATCGGCCTGGATTGCATTCCGGATGAGTTTTGTTTCTGCCGGTCCACCGGAACCGACTTTGTCGATGACGGCTTTGATCTGTTCTTATCCGACATTGAGGATAGTTACCTCGTGAGGGTAGGAACCAGTCTGGGAGATGACATGGTCAAGGCCGCCGATACGCTGTTTCAGGAAGTTACCGTGCAGGACCGGGAAAAGTATAAAAAGAAATCTATTCAGAGAGGCCAGAGCTTCCAGTCGGAAATTCAACTGCAGGATTTGCCCGAGATCATGGATTTAGAATATGAAAGTCAAATCTGGCAGGAGCTGGGAGAGGAATGTTTGGGCTGCGGCACCTGTTCGATGGTCTGCCCTACTTGCTATTGTTATGCCGTCTTTGATGAACTGAATTTAGACGCCGCCAGCGGGCAGAGAATACGAAGATGGGATTCCTGTCTTTTCAAAGACTACGCCCTGGTGGCCGGGGGCCATAACTTTAGGGCCCAGCGTTCCTCCAGAGTGAAAAATAGATATTTTCATAAACAGAGAGGTTTTGTCAGTCAGTATGGCAGACCTAGTTGTGTAGGCTGTGGGCGCTGTAAAGAATACTGCCCCGCCGGTGTTGATATTATCGAGGTTGTGAATAAGTTAAGGAGTGAGACCCGTGTATGAGCCACAGAATACCCTGCAAGGTCCGTCGCTGTATCAGCCTTACCCGGCCCGGATTATTCGAACCCTGCCCCAGATCCCCGATCACCAGCTCTTTCAGGTAAGATTCGAACAGGAAGATATGGTCAAAAGCTTCACCTACCGGCCGGGCCAGTTTCTTATGCTCAGTGTTCTGGGCACCGGTGAAGCTCCCTTTTCAATATCTTCTTCTCCCACCCGTCCGGGCGTGATCGAATTGTGCGTCCGCCAAATCGGCCGGGTGACAAAGGCCCTTTTCAATTTACCCCCCAACGCCCTGGTAGGTATAAGGGGGCCCTATGGGAACGGTTTTCCCCTGGAACAACTGCGGGGAAATAACCTGCTACTGGTAGCCGGCGGTCTGGGAATGGCCCCGTTGAGATCTCTGCTTTGGTACGCCTTGGATAATCGAGCCAAATTTAAGGATGTCATCCTGATGTACGGGGGGAGAAATCCCGATGAGATGCTGTTTAAATATGAGCTTCTAAACCTGATCGACCGGGCCGATGTTAAATGTCTGCTCACGGTGGATAATGACCCGGAGGGCATCTGGAAGGCCCGCATCGGAGTCGTAACCAAACTATTCGATCATGTCGAAATTGACCCGGAAAACACATTCGCGGCGGTTTGCGGGCCGTCGGTGATGTTTAAATTTGTGCTGGAGAAGCTGCTCCAGAGAAATTTTTCCAAAGATAGAATTCTGATGTCTCTGGAAAGGAACATGCAGTGTGGAGTAGGCAAATGCGGTCATTGTATGATCGGTTATAAATACACGTGTCTTGACGGACCCATATTTACGTACTGGGACGCCATTAATTTACCGGAGATGATCTGAAGGAATGTAAGCATGGATAAACCAAAAGTTGGAATATACGGATTAACCGGCTGTGCCGGGGACCAGTTGGTCATCTTGAATTGCGAGGATGAACTTCTTGATCTGGTCGGGTCTTTGGATATTAAATCCTTTTCCATGGCCGCTTCCGGCGCCGACGATCAATGTCAATTGGATATTGCTTTTGTCGAGGGCACGGTGGTGCAGCCGGACGAAGAGAAATTACTGAAAGACATCCGCCAAAGAGCCAAACTGCTGGTGGCCATCGGCACCTGCGCCGTATGGGGCGGCGTCACGGCGATGAAGAATGAAGTGGATCCCAAGAAATTTATTGAACAGGTTTACGGACCGGCCGGCAAAGTCTTCGAAGTCATCCCCCCGCAGCCTCTAAGCAGCTTTGTGAAGGTTGATTTATCCCTTCCGGGTTGTCCGATAGAGAAAGAACAACTGCTTCGTGGTGTAGCTTCTTTATTACACGGCGATTTGCCCAAATTACCTAATTACGCCGTCTGCACGGAGTGCAAAATGGCCGAGTATCCCTGTATCTTAGTCGAAAAAGGGCTGCCCTGTTTGGGTCCCATCACCGTGGCGGGCTGTGGGGCCCGCTGCCCCAGCTATGGACTAACTTGTAATGGCTGCCGGGGCCCGGTGGACGACATCAATGTCGCTTCGGAGATAAATATTCTTAAAGAAAAGGGATTTACGTGGGTGGATATTCAAAACCGGCTGCGGACCTTTGCCGCCCCGGCGCCACCCTTAAATCTGCAAACCTTAGAGGAAGCAAAGAATGCATAAGTCAATTGTGATTAATCGTGTACCCCGCGTCGAGGGACATGGCGGCATTACCGTGAATATGAAGGACGGCAAAGTCTCCCAGGTAAATATGGATATTTATGAGGGTCCGCGCTTTTTCGAGTCTCTGGTCGTCGGTAAAACCTATGATCAGGTGACCCCCATTCTCATGCGTATCTGCGCCATATGTTCCGCGGTGCACACCGTGACTTCTTTGATGGCCGTAGAGAATGCCCTCGGGATTAAAGTCAGCCATCAGACCCGCTTGCTGAGGGATTTATTGATTCAGGGAGGCAATATTGAAAGCCATGCCCTCCATGTTTTTTGCCTGGCCTTGCCTGATTTCTTAAATTACCCCAGCGTCGTCGATATGGCCCGGGATCATGCTCAGGAAGTTTGTACAGGTTTGGAAATAAAGAAATTAGGCAACACCATCCAGGAAGTCATCGGCGGCCGCGCCGTTCATCCGGTAAACGCCGTCATCGGCGGCTTTGGAAAACTACCCGCCCCGGAGGAATTGCTCCGCCTGAAAGAGCAGCTCACAAAAGGCTTGGAGCAAAGTTGGGCTGCGGTGGAGTTGATCGCCCAGCTAGAGATTCCTGATTTCTGTATTTCACCCAACATCTACGCCGCCCTGTTACCTAATGGGAGCGGATTCAGCCTGCTCGGCGAGGAGATCATCTTATCAACCGGAGAGAAGAGAAATATCCGCCAATATCAACAGATTTGTCAGGAAAAGGTGGTCCCTCATTCTCACGCCAAACAAAGCTGGTGCAACGACAAACCTTTCATGGTAGGCGCGCTGGCCCGTGTTGCCTTAAACGGAGACAAGTTAGTCGGTGAAGCTAAAAAAGCCCGAGACAAACTGGGCCTAAACTCTCCCTCCAAAAATATCCTTGAAAACAACGTCGCCCAGGCGCTGGAGTTGATATACTCCATGGAGAGGTCGCTGGAGATCATTGATGAACTCCTCGACACCGGGATCAAACCGGAACCGTCCGCCCCGGTCAAGATTCGCGCGGGCTCGGGCGTCGGCGCCGCCGAGGCGCCACGGGGCACGCTTTATCATAGTTATTCCTTTGATGAAGAAGGAAGGCTTACCAAAGCCGACGTCATCACTCCTACGGCCCAAAATCTGGCCAATATTGAAAAGGACCTCCGTCAAGCGGTGGAAAACCTCATGGATGAGCCCACCGAGAGCCTCAAGCGCAAACTTGAAATGGTGGTCCGGGCCTATGATCCCTGCATATCCTGTTCCGTCCATTTATTGGAGCTGAAACGTTGAGCACGTCGCTAATTTTCAATCCCAAAGTAGAAAAGTCGTCGAAAGATATCCTGGTCGTCGGCGTGGGAAACCGGCTCCTTGGGGACGAGGGGATGGGGCTATATATAATAGACACGCTCCTACAATACCAAATACCAGATTATGTAGATGTTATTAATTGCGGCTGCGATTTGCTGAATCTTATCTCTTATCCAAATAAACCACAGAAGCTTATTATTGTTGATACTATTCGGGCCGGGGGAAAACCAGGCGAGACCTATAAGTTTAACTATAACCAATTGGAAACGCCGGCCGTTAAAATGTCCTCTGCTCACCAAATACACGCTATAGATGCCCTTAGGTTGTTAAGGGAGTTGTATCCAAATCTAGCTGATTGTGAAGTTGTTGTGATTGGCATAGAACCAAAAACAATCAAACTAAACGCGGGGCTCTCAAAATGGGTCAACAAAAGCATTACCGGTGCAGTGAGGTTAGTTCTCGGAGAATTATCCTGATTTATCTTTGCCTTAATATCGTATAAGTTAAGATCAAGTCGGACGGCGATGGCGGAGGCGGTCCAGGGCGACGGCGACGATGATGATGGCGCCGGTGATGATTTCCTGCACCCAGTTGGGCAATCCCATCTGGGAACAGCCCGAGGCGATTACCGTGAGGATTAACGCTCCTATCAACGAGCCGAGGATGGAACCTTCTCCTCCGGCCAAGCTGCCGCCGCCAATGACAACAGCGGCGATAACATCTAATTCAAGCCCGATTGCCACGGTGGGGTCTCCCACAGTCAGGCGGGAAAACTGCATCAGACCGGCAAGCCCGGCGAATACTCCGCAGAGGGAGTAAATAATCACTTTTACCCTTACCACCGCCACTCCACACAGCCGGGCGGTCTGCTCATTAGACCCAATAGCGAAGATATGTCGGCCCAGACGCGTGTAACGCAGCAGGACCGCGACCATGACGGCCATGATAATCAGAATCCATACTCCGGAGGGGATCAGCATCCATTTTTGATCCTGTCCGAGAGAGGCCAACAATTCATTGAGCCAGGTGTCCGGAGCGTCAATTTTCTGTTCGTTGGATAAGCCCTTAGCAGCGCCGCGTATAAACAGCATCATTCCCAGGGTTACAATAAAGGGCACCACCCGTAGATTAGTGATCAATATGCCGCTGATAAAACCACACGTGCCGCAGGCGGCGACGGCTAAAATAGCGGCCAGCAGGGGGGAAAAACCATTTTTGTTCAGCAGCCACGCAATAACCACGGTTCCCAAAGCGACAATTGAACCCACGGAAAGATCGATCCCCGCCGAGATGATAACCAGAGTCATACCCAAAGCGGCCATTCCTACGATGGTGGTTTGCCGGGCGATGGTTTCCAAGTTTCGGCTGCTTACAAACCGTTGCGAAGCTTGCAAACCTTTGTGCCAGGGATCTTCCAAACGGGAGTCCTGAAGACGTTCTCTTTCAGGTATGTCTTCCTCCTCTAGTTTGCTGAGTAACTCCTGATTCGCCTGTTTGGTTTTCACGACTTGTTGCAGTCCCAGGGCGAAAACGAAAAAAAAGTATATACACAACAGGGCCATCAGTAATTTGAAGCCGGATTGGGTCAGCAGGTTGCGGAAAATGGCAGCTTTTTGGTTTGTCAGGTCGCGGGGTGAGAGTTGATCGGTATTCAAGCGATTTTCTCCTGTCCGGTAGCTTCCACCATAAGCGTATGTTCATTAACATCATTTATGTTGTGCACGGGGCCCAGTCTGCCGCGACACATCACGGCCACCCGATCACATATTCCTAATAGTTCCGGCAGATAACTACTGACCATTAATACGGCCTTGGGGGGTCGGTTTTGTTCAGGATCGCCGCAGGCCAGCTCATTAATAATCTGGAAAACCGCGGCTTTAGCAGCCACATCAATGCCGCGGGTAGGTTCATCCAGCAGTAATACATCAACATCGTGCTGTAACAACCGCGACAGAGCTACTTTTTGCTGATTGCCTCCGGAGAGGTCCATGACTTTTTGCCGGGGGCCGAGACAGCGGATGTCTAATTCTTCGATCCATCGCCGGGTCGCCTGCGCCTGTCGGCCGGGCAGGATCAGACTCAGCGGACCAAAACCTTTCAAACGCGACAAGGTTACGTTATCAGCGACACTCATAGACAAGGCAAGACCTTCTTCTTTTCGGTCTTCGCTGAGCATGCCGACATTTTGCAGCCACCGCCTGACGGGTGAAGCCCAACCGGCAAAAACTCCTAATTTAATCTCTCCTCGTTGGATTGCATCTAAACCGAATATGCACCGCAGTAACTCGGTACGCCCTGCTCCCATCAGACCGGCTATTCCCAGGACCTCTCCGCGATGCAGGGTGAGATTAACCGAATCCGGCTTTTCGCGCCCGGTTAAATCCTTAATTTGCAGCACCATCGCGCCAACCACTCTGGCAGAACGGGGGTAAAGATCTTTAACTTCCCGGCCCACCATCAAGGCGATAATTTTCTCGGTGGTAATGTCATCAATGTTGCTTTGGCCTACTGCCTTACCATCGCGTAATATCGTAACGCGGTCAGCAACCTGTTGCACTTCTTCCAGGAAGTGGGAGATATAAACAATCGCCAGTCCCTGGTTTTTTAAGTTTTTGATCAGCATGAATAATTGTTTAACATCTTTCTGGGTCAGGCTGCTGGTGGGTTCGTCCAGAACCAACACTGAACAGCCGATCGCCAACGCGCGAGCGATTTCCACTAACTGCTGGGCCGCGACGGAAAGATTTTTTACCGGGATATCAGGGTGAATTTCGGTATGGCCGAAATGCTGAAGGGCCGCAACCGCCCGGCGACGGACCTCCTGCCGGCGGATAAAACCAAAGCTGCTGGGTTCCATGCCCAACATAATATTTTCTTCCACGGTCAGATGAGGCGTCAGGGATAATTCTTGATAGATCATGGCCACCCCGGTTTTGCGGGCGTGCAGAGGATTAATAGGTTTAAATTCTTTTCCGTCAAGCCACATCCGGCCGGCGTCCGGCTGGTGTGCGCCGGAAAGTACTTTCATCAAGGTGCTTTTTCCGGCTCCGTTTTCACCCACCAGAGCCAGAACCTCACCGGGAAAAACCTTCAGCCCCACGTCATCCAGGGCCACCGTCGCCCCGAAACGCTTGCAGATACCCTCCATCTTCAGACGGGGTATCCGGGTAAAAGTTACTATTTCTCTTTGAGCCATTTTTGATAATCAGGTTCCAGCAGGTCCTTGATTACAGGATCGTCCATGTTTTCGGGGGTGGCTACTTTGGAACCGGTATCAATTCGTTTTTCCACCTGTTCGCCGCGGAGATGATGGACCATAGTTTTAACTCCCAGATATCCCATGATAATGGGGTCCTGTAGGACCAGCCCGTGAATTTCACCGTTTCTCACCGCCTTGACCAGCATCTCGGAACTATCAAAACCGACGTAGGTGACCTTCCCCGCCAGGCCGCTGTCCTGCAGGGCGCGGAGCATACCGAAAACAGTGGATTCATTCGGGCAGAAGATTCCATCAACGCTCAGCCGGCCCTCAGAAGTTCGCAAAGGCCCCAGAAGGTTTTCACTGGCCGTATAAGCGCTTTCGGTGGTGGCGCCGCCGTATTGGTTGGAACTGACTACTTCGATATCAGGGTATTCTTTAACGGAATCCAGGAAACCCTGTTCACGGTTCATAGTGCTGGCGGATCCTTCCTGGTAGCGTAACATAACCACCTTACCTTTACCGTCTAAGAGCTGGGCCAGATGATGCCCGGCTTTTCTGCCCCCTTCATAGTTGTCGGTGGCGACGAAGCTGATTTGTTTATCGCTTTTCAATCCTGAATCTATAATCACCACGGGGATGTTATTCTGAACCGCATCATTTACTACCGGCCTCAGGGCGGTATCATCCAAGGGCGCCAGGACAATGCCTGAAACCCTACTGGTAATCAAATCCTCCACCACTTTGATCTGCGATTCCCGGTCATCTTCCTTTAGGGGGCCTTTCCAGATAATCTCCACGTTCAGTTCCTGCGCGGCCTTGACGGCTCCGGCATGAACCGACTTCCAAAACACATGAGTCGTTCCTTTGGGAATCACCGCGATGGTCAGCCGTTTCGGTGTGTCTTCGTCCGATTCACCCTGTTGTTGACCACAGGAACTCAAACATATTAATAGCAGGCTATAGGCAAATATAACAAATAATTTACGCATCTTAATAATCCCTTTTACACAAAACACAAAATTTTATTCCAAAACACCGCCGATTTTGAATTTCAGTTTATGGTGAATCATAAACCTCCGTGTGTATTTCATCCAAAAACAGTATCTAATTAAGCTCAAAATCAGCACTTGGCTTCGGCTCTGGCTTTTATGATTATACGATTATCTTTTCTCCTTTCAAGTATAAGTTATACCTTTAGACCCCCAACCGATAAAGGGGAGTATCAGAAAGGTCATGACTTTTCCTTTCCCAGGGATTTATATTTCCCATAAAACATTAATTATATCTGGACATATGATTATAGCTCTATATATTATCCGATACTATGATAAAATATTTGACTTGTTTCCTATTAGGGGCTTTGTCTCTTTCGTACGTACTCGACCTCTGGTTGGCGATAAATCAGCAGAAGCCTAGGAGAAAGTTTAAGGAGAAATACTTGAAGAAAAAAACAAACCTCAAACAACAACTGCGAAAATTGTTCAAAACCCAGGCGCTGGCGGTCCTCTCGACACACAATCAAGGACAGCCTTACGGTAGTCTGGTAGCTTTTGCCGGTACCGAAGATCTAAAAGAAATTGTCTTTGCCACCCTACGAGCAACCAGAAAATATGCCAATATTATTTCTGACAAACGGGTGGCTCTGCTGATTGATAATCGAAGCAACAAAACAGCGGATTTCCGTAAAGCCGCCGCGGCTACGGCTGTCGGCAGTGTGAAAGAGATCCCCAAAAGGAAAAACAGCCGCCTGCTTAAAATCTACCTGAAAAAACACCCCCCTCTACGAAAATTTGTCGAATTACCGAATTGCGCTCTGTTATGCGTAGTAGTCAAAAGTTACTTCGTGGTAAACAGATTCCAGCAAGTGATGGAATTGCATTTCCAAAAGAAAAGATGACTTGAAATTATGGCCGGATTATTTGAGAAAACATCTAATGGTTGTAGCTATTGGCATTTAACTGAAAACCTAAATAAATTAACCAGGGATAGATCTTGAGATCTCCTGTGCAGAAAACAATATTGAAATGGGAATTGGCAGGGATCCTAATCATCTTTATAACAGGCTCCCTAATGCATTTTGTATTTGAATGGGCAAATTACTGGCGGCCGGTTGCCGTGATAGCGCCGGTAAACGAAAGCGTGTGGGAACATTTCAAGATGTGTTTCTGGCCGGGATTGTTTTTTGCGGTCGCGGAGTATTTTTTCCTGAAGCAGTTGGCGATCAACTTCTGGACAGGAAAAGCCTTGGGACTTCTTTTGATGCCCTTAGTAATTGGATTAGGATTCTATGGATACACGGCTTTAACAGGAAAACATTATTTGGCGGCAGATATTGTGCTTTTTCTCATCGCTGTGGTTGCCGGACAGTTGGCAAGTTATAAAATTATGGTTATGCAAAAGGTAAAAATTTGGCTAAAGATAGGCGCTCTCTTAATTGTTTTTTTGTTGACGTCGGCATTTGTGTACTTTAGTTTTGCCCCTCCCAAAATATTTTTGTTTGAGGATTCCAGAACCCAAAACTACGGAATTCCCGGAGATCTTAACATTCCGGTAGGTGAACGTTAAAAAAACTGTTGCTTATTGGAAAGATCCGGGATTGCTTTGATTGATTATGGTTGAATTCTTTAAACCCGACTTTGACAGGTAGGGTACGAAAAGGGGTTTTGGAGGGCATATTTTGAAGGTGTTGTCCCTACAAGGACCATTTTTCGCCTGAAAGGGACATTT